>DATLBB010000344.1:0-16254 GCA_035527155.1 Sedimentisphaerales bacterium | reverse complement strand
TCCAACCTGGCTGCCAGTGGATGGATACTTGGAGAAGCCGGCAGAACCGAGCGCATTGCTGGCAGAAGTCGAAAAGCTATTGACAAAGAAAACCTGAGATGGCGCAGGCATCTCATTTGCGAGTCAAGGTTTCTTTGCCTTAAATCTCAGATGGAAGGACATACCGATTAATCATATGATGCCCGACGACGAGACTGCCACCGGCTTTACTTATGACCTTGTCCCGAAGAAACCTGTGGAAGCACGGTATATTCGATTCAAGGTTACTGCTGAGAGGACTCTGACCGTAAGCGAGGTGCATGTGCTTGACTGGATTCGGCACACACCATTTGACCTGCGCATTGCTCTTCCGGATGAAGGGTAGCTCGTTCCCCGATTAGATGGCTCTTGTCACTCGGGTTTGAAAAGATGATAGGATATAGGTATGTGTTAGTCGCAAAAAAGAAAGGGGCTATGAACAGATGAAAAAACAATTTAGCTTTCACTGCGTTGTTCTGGTGAGCTTATTTGCATCCGCGACGGCGTGGGCGGTGAGCCCGCAGGCGGAGGAGTTTCACTTACGTGACCAGTGGATGGGTTCGCTATTTGATAGGATGAGGCAGGTCGTTCCTTCCCATCTGAAGTTGCTTTACGAAGACGCAGCAGAAGGTATTTCTCGCAAACGCTCATGGCGCGGCACACCTTACCAGCTCGGCGATAAGACCTATACTCACGGCCTTGGATTCAATTCCACCAAGCATCTTCTGGTTGTTCTGGGCAAGCCTGCAGAACGATTCGTCGCGGATGTGGGATTGGAGAACAACGACGATACGCAGCGCGGCGCGGCGATGGGTCACGGCTCCGTGACGTTCCATATACTCGTCGATGACAAGGAGGTCTTAGCCACACCGGTGCTCCGGTTGAAGGATGGGGCACACGCCGTCAACGTACCGCTGAAAGGCGCCCGTCAGTTCGAAATCCGTGTTAAGGACGGCGGCGACGGTCGCAGCTGGGACCAGGCACTCTGGGCCGATGCGGTAGTGAAGCTTCAGGATGGCACCAGCGTGAGACTACAAGATTTGCCTCTGGAAAGTACCGGCGGCAGAAGACTATCGCTCACCGAGCCACCATTCTCGTTCTTCTACGACGGTAAACCTTCAACGGGACTACTCAAGCGCTGGCAAGTCAAACGCGACACGCAGAAACTCGATACACAGCGCACTGAGCATAGACTGGTCTACACCGACCCCACGAGTGGTCTGCGGATTTGTTGTGTCGTCATTGAATACCACGATTTTCCCACGGTGGAATGGACAGTGTATTTCAAGAACACCGGCCCTAACGATACACCGGTCGTTGAAAAGATTCAGGCACTTGATGTCGAACTGAACAGCAGCAACGATGGGGAGTTCCTGTTGCACCATAACATCGGTTCACCCGCCAATGGAAACGACTACGGACTGTTGGAAACACCGTTGGTCCGTAATGCTACTAAGCGGCTTGCCGGTGCGGGCGGGCGTCCGACGAACGCAGACTGGTCTTACTTTAACCTGGAATGGTCCGGCGAAGGGATCATCGTTGCCGTTGGCTGGCCGGGACAGTGGGCGGCGGAGTTTGTGCGAGACAACGCACGCGGTTTGCACCTCCGCGCGGGACAGGAATTGACGCGATTCAAGCTGCTGCCCGGCGAGGAAGTTCGCAGCCCGCTGATCGTGTTACAGTTTTGGAAAGGTAACTGGATTCGGGCTCAGAACATCTGGCGCCGCTGGATGATGGCCCATTCCATGCCCAAACCAGGCGGCAGGCTTCCCCAACCACAGTTGCTTGCCTCCAGCTCGCGCCAATACAACGAGATGATCGATGCAAACGAGAACAACCAAATCATGTTCATTAACCGCTACCTGGAGGAGGAGATCAAACTGGATTACTGGTGGATGGATGCCGGCTGGTATGTGCATCATGGCGGGGGCTGGCCGCGTGTGGGTACTTGGGAAGTGGATGCCAGTCGTTTCCCGCGTGGACTACGGGCGATCTCAGATTACGCACACAGCAAGGGCTTGAAGATATTGGTTTGGTTTGAGCCGGAGCGAGTGACTGCTGACACGTGGCTGACGAAGAACCATCCGGAGTGGGTCATTGGCGGCGCCAAGGGCGGTTTGCTCAACCTCGGCAATAGTACTGCGCGAAAGTGGTTGACCGAGCACGTAGACCGGCTACTGACCGAGCAGGGTATTGACCTTTATCGTCAGGATTTCAACATTGACCCGCTGGTTTACTGGCGCGGCGCCGACGCTCCGGACCGGCAGGGCATCAGTGAAATCAGACACGTCACAGGCTATCTCGCCTACTGGGACGAATTGCGTCGCCGACATCCGAAGATGCTCATCGACTCATGCGCGAGCGGCGGGCGCCGCAACGACCTTGAGACGATGCGTCGCGCCGTGCCATTGTGGCGGAGTGACTATGCATTCGAAGCCATCGGCCATCAATGCATGATGTATGGTCTGTCGTTGTGGCTGCCGTTTCACGGCACCGGCACTGTATGCACGCGCAACGCACCCTACTACGGCAGCGGCCACACACCCATCGAGCCTTATGCCTTCTGGAGCAATGCCGGTCAAAGCACCGGCTTTGGCATCGACGTACGCTTGAAGGACCTTGATTACGCCGCACTGCGCCGCGTCATTGGTCAGTGGCGGCAAATTGCTGCGAACTACTACGGCGATTTCTATCCGCTAACGCCCTGGACTCGTGACGACACCGTATGGATGGCCTGGCAATTCGACCGGCCGGAGGTGGGCGAAGGCATGATTCAGGTCTTTCGCCGGCACAACAGCTTCTATGAATCCGCAAGTTTCAAGCTGTTTGGTCTGGATGCGAAAGCGAACTACTTTGTGTCAAACCTTGACACAGGCACAAAAGAGCGTCGCAGTGGTCGCGAGTTGCTGAAACGCGGCCTGACGGTCACTATTTCGGCCAAGCCGGACGTGGTGACTCTGATCTATCAGAAACAACAATGAGGATTCCGATATTTGGTCACTTCGATCTCGTTCTACAGACATATCTTCTGTGGTGAGTAACCTATTGACTACGGACATTTAATCCGTGGGTCATATGGTTTTTTTGCACAGGCGCTGGTAAGGCCTCCTCAACATGCTCTGTGATCGCTCAAGGTATGTATGGGGAACCCTGGAGGTTCCTGCCTTCACCTTTCTTTCGGCGATTCTATTTTCATGATCACTGAACTTGGTGCATACGACACCAGCGGATGGGGATAGACATACGGTGCATAGTCCGGCCTGCTTGTGTCGTTGTGATAGTCTCGGCCCTGTTTGATATGGGCCTGCACTTCCGGGCCGCCACTGACTGCGATGTCCGCGTTGGCGCCGTTGAGTGTGTTGTCCCATTCGTATAATGGATCATGCTGCTGAGGCGTCCCGGGACCACGATCTGTGGAACGGCCGATCTGGTCTATGGCCGGATAACCATTGGATTCTTGATTGCCATCCCACTTATTTGAGCCGTCGCATTTGCCCCATGGTGGGTAGGAATCCCGCGATCTGTAATTCGTTGCGAGCACAAAGGCCCTGTAACCTCCGATCAGCTTGTTGTCGAAAATTGCACCCGTGCCACCCCGCAGAAATATTGCGGTGAAATGCTCTCTGGGAGTCTCGAGAGTGAAGCTGTTGTCGTAGATCTCGTAAGATCGAATCGAGCGTCCTCTGCCGCTTGACTCAGTGCCGTGGACGGCAACAAAGGCATTGACCAGTGTATTGTGGCGGAAGACAACGCGGGCACCGAAGCAGCCGTCAAGCACAGCGTTTGGTTTTTGCGCATCGTACTTGAATGTGCAGTCCTCAATATATACAGCTTTCTCCTTGCCGAGTGAAAGTGGACTGCTCCAGGAACCATCGCCATGTTCTTGGCCGGCATAGTCTCTGTGGGACACAAATATGGACTGTCCATTGTCCTTCTTATTAAAGACACAATGGTCAATCAGACCAATGCCCGAGACCCACAGTGATCTGCCGCTGTTCTCGAAATGGCAATGGTCAATACGCCAGTTCGTGTATCCGGTAGCGGATATCAACGCGTTGCCGCTCTTACCCTTGAATGTGAATCCTGTTATCCGAAAAGCCTTATCCCGAGCACCGGTATATATACCCCTCTCACTCGTCTTGATAGGAACCTGGAAGCACTCCGAGCCGGTAGCATCGATGATAACGGTCTTGTCAATGCCGGCGCCTTGCAGCGTGATCCGTTTCTCCCTCCCCTTTCTCGAAATAACCACAGCCGGGCGGTTCTCGTGCGATGTAGTCCAGACGGCACTGCCAGCCGGAACCAGCACAGTATCGCCGTCCGCGGCCGCATCGATTGCCTTCTGGACCTCTTGCTGTGAGCAACCAGCCGCCGCAATTGCCCTCGCTTTAGCCTCAGTGACGAGAACAACTGCACTGATGAAAGAGATCAGACAAACCATTCTGACGAAAAAGCGGATTTCCATCAACGGCTATTCCTTTCCTCCAATATGCACTTCCTATCGCTTGAACGCATCGGGAGGCAGAGTCTTCGAGCTGAGACTGACGCCCGAAGTGCAACCGACACTTCAATTATACCAGAAAACGGCAGTTTGAAAATCAAAACAATCTGTCCTTGCAGGTGCACTTCTTGAAACCGGCCATTGAAACCGGCGCTAAATTTTGAGTTTTCCATAACCTACTGATAATACAGGGTTTACGAAATGGGCGTTTTTGCGGAATTGCCAGATAATGGGCTTTCGGGTTGTAAGGATCGGCTGACAAAAAGAATTCAATATTGAGGTGCTTCGTGCGTTCGTATTGGGCCTGACTGGCTGGCAGGACAGATCCGGAAGACTATGAAAGAGAGCTGTTTGGAGCAAGCAAGGAAGTGGCCATGGCCTCCGTGTCCACGGTTTTTCTTGGAGATTAGACCATGATTGTGGTATAATATTCCGATCGGAATGTCAACGTGCATATCCGAACGAGATGAATTAGAGTATCTGTTTAGGAGCTATAAAGGAAGATGCAAAGACGCTGTGTTCATTTGATCTTGGCCATAAGCTTAGTGGCCGTCAGCCCATACATCTGCACAGCTGCTGATTTCCATGGGTTGGGGTATCTGACAGGGGGCTCTTGCAGCGAAGCGACAGCCGTCTCCGCAGATGGCTCGGTTGTCGTGGGCACAAGCTGCACGGCATCGGGCGTGCAGGCGTTCCGCTGGACGGCCTTAGAGGGCATCGTGGGCATCCCCATCCCGGAGGGACTCATCGAGAGCTGGGGTGTGGATGTTTCAGCCGATGGCAAGTTCGTGCTGTGCTACGGCAGGAGAAGCGATTCGGTGCCCTACGGGTATGAGGGATTCTTATGGCACATCTCGGGAGCAATAGAGCGGATTGCAGCATCGGGGCTGAATGTTACGATAAAGGGTATTTCGGGTGACGGATCGATTGTGATCGGCACCTCCTGGGGGGTGGGGATTGATGAAGAGGCGTTCCGCTGGACTGCGGAGGGCGGGATTGAAAGGCTGGATGGGCTGGGCGGCGCAGGGATCCGGAGCAATGCGGATGCAGTTTCAGCGGACGGACTGGTTGTAGTTGGAGACAGGATATATGATGAATCTCCATACCGGGACTGCTTTCGATGGACCGCAAGTGAGACGGTCGGCATTAGTGCGCATACAGCCAATGCAACATCGAGCGACGGGTCGGTCGTAGTGGGGGGGCTGGACAATCACACAACGGCATTGTTCGAGGCATATCGCTGGACGCGTGAAACTGGATTGACCCTGCTTGGGACATGTTTGCCGAATCATCATTCGCGTTCATTGGCGGTATCGGGAGATGGTTCTGTTGTTGTCGGCTACGTTCAGAACAACGCCGGCTTCGACGAACAGAAGGCGTTCATCTGGGACGAGGAGCATGGCATGAGGCTTCTGCAGGACGTTCTTGAAGACGACTTTGGGCTCGATTTGTCCCGGTGGAAGCTGGCCGAGCTGTGGGCCTCGTGGAAGGCGACAGGCATTTCGCAGGACGGTTTAACGATTGTGGGGGTGGCGCTGAACTCGCAGGGCGAACGGGAGGCATGGCGAGCGGTGCTGAGCGTTCCGCCGGAGTTGGTGTTGTATGTTGACGACGACGCCATAGCCGAACAGACAGGCGCCTCGTGGCAGGAGGCGTACCGCTACTTGCAAGATGCCTTGGCCGATGCAAACGCATCGGGAAAGATGGTCGAGATTCGTGTGGCCCAAGGCGTTTACACACCCGACCAGGGAGTGGGAATGACATCGGGTGACTTGGAGGCAACCTTCCGCCTGATCAATCACGTGACGGTCAAAGGCGGTTACGCCGGCGTCGGCGAGCCGAATCCGGATGCTCGGGACGTGAACGAATACGAGACGATTCTGAGCGGAGACCTGTCGGGCAACGACGTTGTCGTAAGCAATGCAGCGGATTTGCTGGATGAGCCGAGCCGAGCGGATAACAGCTATCACGTTGTCACGGGCCACGAGACGGATGAGACCGCCGTGCTGGACGGTTTTACGATAACGGGCGGCAATGCAAATCGAGGGTATTGGGTCGCCTATTATGGAGGTGGTATAACAGCCGATTCCGCGGGGCTGCAGCTTGTCAACTGCAAGATTGAGGGCAACGTTGCCGCCCAGGGCGGTGGATTACAGATTGGTTCGGGTGGAGCAAAGTTGAGGGGCTGTACATTCAGCGGCAATGCGGCGATACATGCCGGCGGGATGATCAACGGCGGGCAGCAGACGACGGTGGCGGACTGCGCGTTTGTCGATAACTACGCCGATACCTCAGGCGGTGCGACGATATGTTATAACACTGTATTCACCAGGTGCAGCTTCATCCGGAACCGGGCAGGTGCGTCCACGGGCGGAGCGGCAGACATCGGCAGCGGCGGTCCGAAGTTCGACGAATGCACCTTTATCGAAAACTCAGCGTCCTATGCCGGTGGCGCAATATACAATTGGGAAGGATACCCGGAAATAACGCACTGCACCTTCATCGGCAACTCCTCGGATCGCGGAGGAGCGATATATCAGGGCGACACCGACACCGTATTTACAGGCTGTGATTTTGTAGGCAACGAGGCGGTCACCGGCGGGGGCATTGCAAATGACGGATACAGCGACCCGACGCTGACGGATTGCTCATTTGTGGACAATCGGGCCCAATTCGGTGGCGGATTTCACAACACGACGGGCAGCGCGCCAACCATGGTCAACTGCTCCTTCACAGGCAATAGTGCAACCGATAGCGGCGGTGCAATCGGCAGCTACAACAACTACGGCTATGGTATGGTGCTGAACAACTGCATCTTCAGTGACAACTCCGCCCCAAACGGCGGCGCGATCTACAACGATCAGGGCGATCCAAAACTCACGGGCTGTACGTTCGACAAGAACTCCGCCGGGTACGAAGGGGGCGGCCTGTATAATCTCACCGGCAGCCCCGTGCTAACCGGCTGTCTTTTTACCGAAAACTGGTCCGGAACAGATGGTGGTGGGATGCAAAATGACGACGGCAGCCCGACACTGACAGAGTGCATGTTCATAAGCAACTTTGCAGAAGATGAGGGCGGCGGGATGTGCAACGAAGATGACAAAACCCCACCGCTGAATCCGACACTTGCCAACTGCATCTTCATAGGTAACACCGCTCGCGGCGATGGCGGTGGAATGTGCAATGACAGGAGCAGCCCGGAGATAGTCAACTGCACCTTCAGCGCAAATTCTGCGGTTCGGGGTGGAGGAATATACAACGAAAACGATAGCGCTGCAGTCTTGAAGAATTGTATTCTCTGGTCTGACAGCCCAGATGAAATATACGACAATGACGCTGTAGCGACAGCGACATACAGCAACATCCAGAGCGGCTGGCCGGGCCAAGGCAATATCGAGACCGACCCCTGTTTTGCCGAGCCGGCTTATTGGGATTCAAACGGAACATCCGTTGACACGAATGATGACTTCTGGGTCAATAGCGACTATCATTTGAAATCACAGGCTGGTCGGTGGGAAGCGAGCAGTCAGGGCTGGGTAAAGGACGACTCCACAAGCCTCTGCATTAATGCCGGCAACCCACTCGAACCTGTAGGTCTCGAACCTTTCCCGAATGGCGGTATAATTAACATGGGCGCATACGGCGGGACAACGGAATCCAGCAAGTCATTTCTTGGCGAGGTGGGGTGTGAGGCGACGGAAAGCGGCTTCATTGGGGACATCGACGGAGCCATAGGTGTCAGTTTTGGCGATTTTGCACTGTTAGCCAACTACTGGCTGGATACGGGTGCGGGACTCATCGCCGATATTACCGATGACAACAACGTAGACTATGATGATTTGCAGGCACTGGCCGGTAACTGGCTCTGCGGCTGCGACCAAATCCAGTCTTTCTCCGCATACCCCTACTCTGTCTATTTCGGCTGCAACCCGGTGATCGCAGATGCCACGGTCAACAGCTTTGACCCGGAAACGGTGAGTTACTTCTGGGAATACATTGACGAGCTGGAAGACACCGGCACAATAGAGATGGCCGAGCCGGATGAACTACAGAACTGTGATGAGCCTGAATCCTGCTCCGTCATTTATCTTACAGATACTGAAAAAAAGAGGATTCACGCTGCAAAGACCGCCCACTCTATATGGCTGGACAAGAATGATGTTCTTGCCTGGAACATAAGGACGTATTCAGAGGATGAACTTGCAGGATTGTTTGATGAGGCCCTGCTTTTCTCTCGCAGTGGATCGCGGCATTACTTCTTGTCAGTTGTGGACCATTCACCGTCCGAGGTGTATGATTATCTTGCCGGCAACGAACTCCTGAAGGACGACATCTTAAGCACTTTTCATGCCGTGCTGGATGACCTAAGATCGGATTTTCGACACAGTAACACAGGCGACGATAACCGCAACACCGCTTATACAGTCAGAGAAGCATTGACAACATATGCCGCTAACAACAGAAGGGTAAGCAGGGTGGGATGCCATAGTATGACTCGAATAGCCATAGCGATGCTGAGGAGTGTTAACATTTCGGGTGAGGAAACAACCGGTGGAAAATGGTTTGAGGCGGGTCATTCATCTGCCGTCTGGCCGACTCTCGAATATGTGCTTCCGCACGGGGACAACATCTACAATGGGCTTCTGCGAGCTACTCCGGTGGGTGAGTTCCTGCCAACTCTGACGTTCTATCAGATCAATTTGGGAACTGAACCGTGCGGAGCAAGCCTCGTATGTCTTTCGCATAGACACATGTCGTTGAATGCGATTAGATATCCTTCTGTCTGGACGCTGGAACGCTGTTGTGACCCGACTCGGTATGGATATGAAAACTGCAGAGATTATATCTATGACACACACAGCAGCTATTTAACTGCAGAAGAGATGGATGCTGCTGTAACTGAATTAGAGAGTCTGTGCGGAACTCGTTGAGTCACTGGGGACCTGATGACGAATAGGTAGAGAGTCACACGACCACTGTTTTTTACCGACAGAACAGCCTTGCCCTGAGCCTGCGAACGCCTCATCCCTCGCCCCAAATACTAAAGCTCAAGATATCCTACCAATCCCATTTTCTAAAAACAGCACGACAACAGCAACCGAAGTTTAAGGAATATAAGCAATGGACACCTATGTTTACCAATTTTTATGTTTTTGATAAGCCATTGATATACAATCACTTATAAAATGAACATTTTTTTAAAAATTGCAGATAACAGCCTCTCTGGTTGTATTGCGGTTGTAGGTGCGTCAAACCAAAAAAGCTGAGAAAAAGGGAATAAAAAACACGCCTAAATGAGAGAGCTATATTACGTCTACTCGACCAGAGAAATGAGGCAAAAAATCCCTTTGATGGAAAAGACTTGCGATACAAAAAGCTTGACACCGGTTTTTCTCGTGTACAGTGTTGGTGAAGACGGACACGATGATGGAGACAAAGAAAGAACACCAAGGAACAAGAGAAAAAACGAATCTTACACCTATGATATCACTTTCATAATTCAGTGATAACCGATATCACCATCCTAAAAAAGCTTTGCAAAATCTCAGGCGACTGTTATAATGATTTATAGTGATTTTTCTGTATGCTTTGCAGATTATGAAACTTTCAACAATTTAAGAAAACAAATTGTAACTTTTTGGCAGGTTTTACGTCATATAGTATAGTGATGCAATGTTTGGGTAGGAACTGTTATAATATATCCCAGCTAAGAGCTGAATAATACAGTTTAGAGAAAAGGAGTTGTATATGCTGAAGGCATTTGAAAAAAAACTCCGGTGGGTTCGTTTTCGCTGCAGCACTAATCTACTCCTTGAGCAATTGGGCCGCGTATTTGCCGCTGCCGGTGTTATTGGTATACTAACTGTTTTGACCGAACGCCTTTTAGCCTTAAGCGTAATCAATTCCTGGACTTTGTGGGTTTTTCTTGCCTTAGTGATAGCTTTGGCTCTTTTGTCCTGGCTGTTCAATCAACCAAGCCGTATGCAAGTGGCATTACTGCTTGACCAGCGGTTGAAACTAAATGAGCGTTTCAGTACAACATTAGCAATGGCCGAATCTAAGGACCCTTTTGCTCGTGCCGCCTGCCAGGAAGCGCACCAAACTGCTCAATATGTAAGACCTAAAGGATATTTTCCAATTAAACCTCCTAAGTTCTGGCTTTATGCAACGAGCACGTGGTTTATAGTCGGGATTTTATTTCTGTTCATGCCACAGAAAGACCTATTCGGATTCTTGAAGAAAGAGCAGGAGCAGCAAGAACAGGCCCGCCAGGTTCAATTGGCTCAAAAGGATATTAAGCAAACAACCAGCACAGTCAAACTGGCGGTAAAGCAGCTTGGGAACCCGGAGCTGGATGCAGAGCTGGCTGAGCTTACAGAGATGCCTAAAGGTGCCAAGCCTGATATGGCAAAGCGTCAGGCGATTCGCAAACTTGGTGACATTGGCGATAAGCTCAAAAAGATGCAGTCGAACATGCAGCCCGATTCTGTTGAATTGATGCAAGGGATGTTCAAGCAACTACGAGGTTCACCGAATGCTTTTTCTCAACAACTGAGATTAGCTCTGGCCAAGGGCAATTTCGCTAAGGCTTCCGATCTTATGAAGCAATTTCAAAAGCAACTGCTCGAAGGGAAACTTTCCGAGCAGCAACGAAAAGCTCTTTCTCAACAATTGCAGGATTTAGCACGTCAGCTTCAAGAGTTGGCCCGGAAGAATGAACAGTTTGAAGCAGAACTTGAGAAGTTGGGACTGAATAAAAAGCTGGCTAAATTGAACGAAGAACAATTACGTAAGGCCTTGCAAAAACAGGGTCTCAGCCCAGAAAAGATTGAACAGCTATTACAAAAAATGGCGGCCTGTCGCTCAGCCTGCAGCCGATGTTCCGGCATAGGCAAAGCAATGGCTGCCTGCGGGGCCGGTGCCGGGGGACTATCCGGGGATGAATTGGCTGCAGTGGCCGGGCAACTGGACGAATTGGATGCAATCAGGCAGCAAATCATGCTTACTCAAGCCACCCTTGATGAAATCGAACGTGCCATTGGTCGTCTGGGACAGGGTATGTGCCAGGGTCTTGGGTGCCAGGGGCCTTTTCAAGAAGGATTGGCAGAAAGATATGGGCCAGGTACGGGAGGGCCGGGACGTGGATACGGCCCCCGCGCGAGCGACGAAAACGGCCAAACGTCCACAAAGAAAACTCGTATAAAAAACAAAACCGGACAAGGGCCTGTCGTTGCCAGTTGGTACTTCAAAGGAACACAGGTTAAAGGCCAGGCAAAACGTGATTTCTCAGAGGTTATCCAGGCTGGTCGGGACAGTGCGGCCGAGGCAATCAGCGAAAATCAAATACCACGCAGGTATGAAGAATCCGTAAAGAAATATTTTGGTCAATTAGAAGAATCCAGTAACAAATGAAGAAACCAGCTTATTCAACGTTATATCAAGTTTAATTTAGAAGGCTTGGTATATGCTAAAAAGAATAAAGGTTTTTTTTATCAGTATCTTTGTAATCTTCATAGTTCTTTTCTTTTCAATCTTACCATCCTGTAAACGAAGCCCCGGCCAAGACCAAAGACAGGTGGTTTTGTATTGTTCGGTAGATCAGTCGATTGCTGAACCTATCATAGCTGAATTCGAAAAACAGACCGATATTAAGGTATTAGCTCGCTTCGATACCGAGGCCAGCAAAACAGTTGGTCTTGTTCAGCGAATAAGGGCTGAAGCTGCCTCACCCATTGCTGATGTTTTCTGGTCGAGTGAAATCTTTCACACAATACGATTGGCACGTGAGGGGCTGCTATCTCGATATAATAGTGACCAAACTAAACATTGGCCTGCCAAATTCGCTGACCCGAGCGGTCGATGGTATGGCTTTGCCTTACGAGGCAGGGTTATCGCTTACAACACGGAAAGAGTTTCCAGCAATGATGCCCCACGCTCACTTGAGGACCTTCTTGAGAGCAAATGGAAGGGACGCCTTGTTATGGCCACACCTGAGTTTGGCACAACCAGTGGAGATATAGCCAGTTGGTTTGCCCATTATGGCAGCGAGGGAGCAAAGAAAATCCTGCAACTGCTTAAAGCCAACAAAATACGTCTGGTTGATGGTAACAGCACCGCAGTAAGAATGGTTGCTACGGGACAAGCGGACGTTTGTCTTACGGATACGGATGATGTTTATGCTGCCCAGCGAAATGGTTGGCCTATAGCGATGAACTATCTTGACCAGGGAGGTGATGGTATGTTGACAATACCCAATACCGCTGCTGTAATTAAAGGAGGTCCTCATCCTGAGGAAGCGAAGGTGTTGATGGATTTTCTTCTAAGCGAACAACTTGAACAAATGCTGGCCCGAAGCGATTCACATAATTCTCCGATACACCCATCATTAACCAGACAATTTGAACAGTATGTTATCTCAAAACCTTTGGATGTGGATTATGAAAAGGTTGCTGATCATCTGCCAACGGCCATTAAAACTGCAAGGGAGATCCTTCATTGAACGGTGAAAAGGTCTCCATGTGGTGTCTGGCTACGATTTCTCTGGTTCTGTGGATAGTGGTAATTTTCATGCCTTTGCTTGTTCTTTTTGGGGAGGTGATATTTTCTGCTGAATGGTTAGAACTCGGTGAAAGGTTCTTTGGATTAATGTTTCGTTCTTTTGCTTTGGCTGCTGTTATTGCTGCAGTATCAGTTTTGCTGGGTTACGTACCTGGCCGACTGCTTGGAACGTCACGTAAAGGTAAAGACCTGTTGCTGTTGTTACTGTTAATGCCTCTAGTTTTACCTCGATATGTGCTTTATTACGCGTGGACGTTGCTGCTAAGTCCAACCACTGACCTTGGCAGGTACTTTTCTACTAATCCGGAACTTGCACGATTTGTCGGCACTTTTACCTCGTTGATGGTGTTGATTCTATGGTATTGGCCATTGGCGAGCCTGTTGATAGGGCAGGGGTGGCGAAATATAGACCGCCAAATCTGGGACAGTGCAAGTATTGATGCGAGTAGTTTTCAGATATTCAAAAAGATAACTTTACCATTACTTGGGCGTTGTTTATGTTTGGCCTTCGGAGTATGCTTTGTTTTGTCATTGTCGGAGTTTACTACTTTTCATCTTGCAGGCATTCAGACTATAGGTACTGAAATGGCGGTTTCGTATGAGTTGACGGGTTCGGCAAGCGGCATCATCAGGGCTGCCTGGCCTGTAATAATAGTAGCGTTTGTTCTTTCAATTGTTTTGGGGGGAACTACGCCTTCCTGGTCCTTAGCGTCTGCTCCTATTGGTCCAGTCGAAATGAAATTACATAGATGGCGATGGGCAGTTCTATTTATCCTGACAACAGTTTCGCTGTTCATACCAATAGCGCTGCTAATTGGCAATGTCACCAACACAGAAGCATTTAAAACATTTTTCAAACTTCATATAGATGAATTAGGCTGGTCACTTGCAATAGCTATAGTTGTTGGCGTATTCAGTTACCTGATAGCTTTCGGGGCCTTGCTGCTGGAGAAAGTTCCGAGGATCGGGCGTATTTTATCCATGACAGCATTTACGACCATATTTCTTGCCATGCTCGTTCCCCCTTCACTTGTAGCAGTTTCATTGATCAAAATTCTGGCAGTTTGCAATTTTCCAATTATGTTTCGACAGGGTTGGTATATAGTATCCTTCGGTCAAGCGGCACGGTTCAGTGGTGTCGCGTTGATTATGCTTATTTTAATGCGGGCATCTGGCGAAAGGCATCTATCAGAAATGGCGTCACTGGATGGCGCATCGAGGTTAAATATATGGAGGTACGTACATTTGCCGCTTAGCTGGCGAGTTTTTACAGGTGTTTTTCTTTTGATATTGATGTTTAGTGTCACGGAGTTATCTGCGACTATGGTTCTGTTACCTGCAGGCTTGCCAAACTTCGCCCAGAGATTACTTAATCAGATGCATTACGCCAGAGACCAGCAGGTTATAGCTTCCTGTTTGATTTTGATTTGTTTGTTTTTGGTACTTACCGCTGCATTGGTAGTGATCTTTCGCATAATAAGGACACAGCGTTATTCGACATTGGTGATGTTATGTGCGGCGATGCTCGTTCTGAGTGGATGTGACCGCAAATCCAGTTCTGTTACAAATGCCAAAGTTATCAATGCTTTTGGGCGAACGGGACGGGGCCCGGGAGAATTTATTTATCCACGAGCCATCGATATTGCTTCTGATGGTTCACTTTTTATAGTGGACAAAACCGGCAGAATCCAGCGTTTAACGGCTGATGGTGATTTTTTATCTGAGTTTCAAACGCCTCAGGTCGAGACAGGTAAACCTACAGGCCTGAGTTTTGCTCCAAATGGCAACCTTTACGTTGCTGACACGCATTATCATCGTGTTGTCATCTTTTCTGTGGAGGGGAAAATCGTCGGTCAGTTCGGAAAGTTCGGCCAGGATGAGGGTTGCTTCATTTATCCCACGGATGTTGCATTTTCCGGAGACGGCAGAATTTTTGTTAGTGAATATGGCGGCAACGACAGAATTAGTGTCTTTAGCAAGAAAGGAGATTTTCTGTATTGCTTCGGGACTCCGGGTAATGGACCGGGTCAATTGTCTCGGCCGTCTGCTCTTTGTGTGGATCGCTCGCGTAAACACCTTTATGTAGCCGATGCATGCAACCATCGAATCGGCATTTACAACTTCGAGGGTAAGTTACTCAAATATATCGGCTCTATTGGCCGTGAACCAGGTTGGCTTCGGTATCCCTACGATTTGGCACTTTTACCTGACGGATGTATAGCTGTTTGCGAATATGGAAACAATCGCTTACAATTGTTTAGCCCCGATGGTCAGAGTCTCGGTGTTTATGGTCGTCCAGGACACCGGTTGGGAGAATTGGCTTACCCTTGGGGCCTGGCCATTGATAGCAAAGGGCGAGTCTTCATCGTTGATGCCGGCAATAATCGGATTCAGGTATGGAAGTTTTAGCTGCAACATACAGATTCTATTTTGCTCAGCCCTGGTGGTTGATGGCAGGCATTCTGTTGGTGCCGATCGTATGGCTCGCTCAACGTTATCTTACGGCCCTGGGCCCGATACGCCGTACGTTGGCTATTATCCTGCGTTGCATGCTTATAATCATTCTTATTGCCTTACTGGCCAGGCTTACTCGTACGAAGAAAAACGAGCAGCTAACCACAATTGTGGTAATTGATCGCAGTCAATCCATTCCTGCTCAGCTTCAACAGGCCAGTTTCGATTATCTTTCACAAGCTCTGGCCAACAAGCCCCCTGGTGACCAACTGGCTGTCGTTGATATTGCCGAAGCGGCCAGCATTTCAAAATTACCTTCGGGTGATATTACTATTCGTCAGCGTAACACCACTCTTAACGGCCAACAAACCAAGTTGGCCGATGGTATTCAAATGGCTATGGCAATCGCTCCGCCGAATACTGCTGTCAGAATATTACTAATCAGCGAAGGAAATGAAACTGCCGGTGACCTGAAAGAGGCTGCACGAATCGCTGCGATCAATAGAATTCCTATCGATGTACTGCCTCTTCGCTATGAATATGACAGGGAAGTAATTTTCAAACGTCTGGCTGCTCCAACCAGGGCAAGGAGCGGTCAAACGGTTTCTCTGAGATTCATTCTCAATAGTACTGCAAAAACCAGGGGTAAATTGTTCTTAAACCTCAATGGCAAAACCGTTGACCTTGACCCCGAATCTCCGGACATTGCTGCATCTGTAGAT
>DATLBB010000343.1:0-14833 GCA_035527155.1 Sedimentisphaerales bacterium | reverse complement strand
TTTTTTCAAGTAGTGCGTTTTTGTGGATGAGTCTGTCGGAAAATTCTTACCTCATCGGCGAGAATCCGTTTCATAGCTTCGTTGGACATCTTAAAAAATTTGGCCAGACTTTTTAGCTGACTTTCTTCGTCCGGCGTCACCTTGCCGTCTGCAAGGACCTTTTTGCATGCTTTGCGAAACTGCAATTCGATGTTTCGGGTCGGTACAACCTTTTGGCTGGCCATGTAAATCCTTTTCTCACCTTCGAACAGATGTTTCATAGCTTCCCTTGAGAGCTTCAGTGATTCGCCGAGTGCTCTGAGATTATTCTTTTCATCTACGGTAACTTTACCATCAGCCAGTGCATTTTTGCATGCAATGCGAAACTTAAGTACTGCCTCCCTGGCTTGCTGTTTCTTGCGTTCCCTTAGAAAGAGCTTTTTTTCATCCTCAAAAAGCTTTTTAACAACTTCTCCAGACAATTCCAGGGTCCTGGCCAATTCATCGAGTTGACGTTTTTCATCAACTGTCAGTTTGCCATCGGCCAGAGCGTCTTTGCATGCCATACGGAACCGTAGCTCGGCCTCTGTGGCCTTCTCTGCCCCGTCTCTCTCGACCTCGGCGAGCTCGTCTGCCAGTCTTTTCAACGCTTCGTCGGCCTTTTCATATCCCTGCTCGGCCGCTTTGCGATACCATTTGGCCGCTTCTGCCTTATCCTCAGATACGCCGCTACCCCATTCGTAATGCACACCAAGATTAAATTGTGCGGTCTCATCGTTTTGGAGGGCCGCTTTGCGATACCACTTCACCGCTTCTGTCTCGTCCTGGTCAACACCGCTGCCGGTGTCGTAGCACCAGCCAAGATTAGACTGGGCAACAGTATATCCCTGTTCGGCTGCCTTGAGGTACCATTGCACGGCTTCGGCCTGGTCCTGCGGGACACCATTACCGTTTTGATAGCAGGAGCCAAGATGATTTTGCGCCACGGGATAACGCTGCTCGGCAGCTTTTATGTGCCAACTGATAGCGTGAATTTCATTTCTTTCTACGCCAAAACCCTCTTCGAAACAGCGTGCGAGCAACCATTGAGCTTCCCGGACACCAAACTCCGCGGCTTGCTTCCATTCCGGCAGGCGCTTCTCAAAATTTTTGCGTATGTACGGCCTGCTGCCTTGGCCTTTGGTGATGGCACTCTCACACTCATTGGCATCGATGATGCAGCCTTGACGCAAAGCCTCGATATCATCCTGACTGGCTCCACACTTTGGACAAAACCTGGAGTTGTCGGGAATCTCTTCCTGGCACTTGCGACATTTCATAAAACCGCCCTCACCAATTCAGAATCAACTCAATTCCGCTACTTATTATTTGCCGCCTGTAAAATACCAAATCGAACCAAAAGATGCAAGTCATTGGGCATTTTTCCTTCGCTCTATCTGGTTGTTCAGCCTTTATAGGGGTATTAGATTTTGCCAAAAGGGACAAAATGGTCCTCAGCCAACCGTATCAGGCTCGATTGTGGTCGTTTAGAAAATAGCCAATCACAAGAATGCCCGGCTAAAGAAGATTCTCACGATACCAGGTTATGGCTTTTTGAAGGCCTTGCTTAAATGGGATTGCAGGTTTGTAGCCGAGCAGTTTCGCAGCGAGGGCGATATCAGCGAGGGAGTGTTTCACGTCTCCGGGTCGCGGCGGGTTATATATCGGCTTTATGCTTTTGCCAAGCAATTCGTTAATCACCTCGATAGTCTCATTGACGGTTACGGCCTGGCCGCAGGCGATATTTAGAACTTCGCCGGCGGTGTGCTCGGCTCTTGCCGCGAGAAGGTTGGCCTCAACGACGTTGTCAATATAAGTGAAGTCGCGGCTCTGCATTCCGTCACCAAAGACGGTCGGCGGCTTGTCCTTTAATATGGCTGTTACAAAAGCCGGTATGGCGGCTGCGTATTGGCTTGTCGGGTCCTGGTGCGGCCCGAAAACATTAAAATACCGAAGCGAAATGGTCTCAAGGTCAAACACCTTATAGAAAACGGAGCAATAGTATTCGCCAACCAGCTTACCCACCGCATAAGGCGAAAGCGGCATAGGAGGCATTGTTTCAACCTTTGGTAGAGTGGGCGTATCGCCGTAAGCTGAGGAACTTGACGCATAGACAAAACGTTTTATGCCGGCATCACGAGCGGCTAAAAGGAGTGTGAAAGTCGCATCGACACAGTGCTTGTGTGTGGCGGCAGGGTCGTCAACGCTGCGCGGCACCGAGGGCAACGCACCCTGGTGCAGGACAACATCAATATCCTTCATCGCCGTACGAGCGATATTCTCGTCGCCCATGTCGGCTTCAATAAACTCGATATTGTCGATGAAATCTTCGAGATTGCTCTTTTTGCCTGTGAGCAGATTGTCGATTACCCTTACGAAGCAGCCTTGCGAAACGAGCTCTTTGCAGATATTTGAACCGATAAAACCGGCTCCGCCGGTCACTAAAAATTTTTCCATCGAAGCATCCTTTCGCAAAATGAATTAGCAGAGACTACCGCGGATAGCGTATAGATTCCTGTTTGCGCAGGAATGACAATAATATACGCTAATTAGATTGAGTGAGCAAGCTGAGGTTTCTGGTATTCCTGGTAAGACCTGAATTGCTCCTGGAAGTAGCCGCCTTTCAAAGCTCTTGCGGCAAAGAGCACACAGCCAACTATTTTGGCATCTACTGCCTGCAGCTCGCGAATCGTCCTCTGCGCGGCACCTCTCCTCGTAGCGGAGGCGTTGAAGACCAAAACTGTGGCGTCAACGATTTTGGCCAGAACCTTGGCATCGCTTACCAGCAGCACCGGCGGGCCGTCAACTATAATATAATCATAGTTTTTACGCTGCTCTTTAATCAGCTCTTCCATTCTTAATGCGCCGAGCAGCTCTGCCGGATTAGCAGGCATAGGTCCCGAATCGATTATATCAAGGTCTTCGGTGCCACTGGGCCTTATAGCTTCCTGGTAACCACACTGGCCCAGCAGCAAATTGCTCAGTCCAAACTTGGATTGCTCGACCTGCTCTGCCGGCTTTGGGAATATTGTTTGTAAACTCGGTCGCCTGAAATTGGCATCAATAAGCAGCACTTTTTTATTTCCAGTGACAAAAGTTTCCCCAAGATTGACCACCACGGACGTTTTTCCGTCTCCTGCCGCACCGCTGCTAACAAGCAAGACTCTCATGGAGCCCGCAGAGCCTGACAGCTCAATGTTGGTCCGGCACCGTCTGTAGGATTCACTTATAATAGAATACGGCGCCAGACGAACAACATGACAGAGGTCGGTATCCCGAACCTGTTCATCTTCATCCCTATCGGGTATAACACTCAAAAGCGGGATGTGCAGAAATCTGGCCACGTCCCTCGGAGTCCGCACCAAGTCATTGAGCAACTCTAAAGCCAGGGCAAGTCCTATGCCGGATATTAAGCCCAATATTGTCCCCCCGGGGAAATAAAACTCCCACCTCGGAGAGCTTACTTCCAGCGGTTTCTGAGCAAAGCTGACCCTCTGAACCTTAGGTGTCTCCGGGTCATCGTGCAATATCCTGTACCTCTCAATCTGCGCTTTGATTTCATCGAGCATCAGTTTTCTTTCATCTCTTATACTTACCCTCTGTTCATACTGTATGCGGGCCAAATCAAGATCTTCCTTCTGTTCCTGAGCTTCCTGTCGCAACCTTTCTAATTCCTCAAACCTGCCTTGCAACACAATCAATCGGTCCTGTGCATTTTTAAGATTCGCCTGGCTGACCTGTTCTGCAATTTCGCTTTGCCTGGTTTTTCTTTCATTTTTGATTTCGCGTATCAGCTCCTGTGTTCGACGCACTACTCTGTGAGTGTCGCCAAACCTTGTAAGTTGGCCTGCAAGCTCAGATTCGAGAATGGCGACCTGCTGTGCAAGCATAACCATAACAGGGTCACCCTCTACTTGGCGCTCAACCTGCTCGTTAATAGGCCCTACCGCTAATCTCTTAAGATTGTCGATGTCAGCTTCAGCCTGCTTTATTAGCAGAGCCAATTCATTTTGCGCAAGTTCCAACTGATTCAATTGTAATGTGATAGTGTGCTGGAAATTGCGGCTAATAGGGCGTTCAAGGTCAGTGAACTCGGATGTTTCACGCACCACAGCCAGTGCCTGCTCAGCAGAGGTCAATTCCGCCTGAACACTGTTTCGCCGCAGCTCAAGCTCTGCCAGTTTCGCGGTAATCTCTCCCTTCTTTGTAACTCCCTGCGAATCAAGAAACAATGTAGCCATTTCGTTGACTATGTCTGCCGATTCCTGGTCTTTGCGGCAGGTCATTGACAGCACAACAAACTCAGCATCTCTGTGGGCGAAAGCGCTAAAACGCTTCTTCAAATCCTTAAATGCTTTTAGAATGCACTGGTCTACATTTATAATCCTTTCCTGTTCGTCATACTTTGCAAAACGACGAAACCACGTTGTTTCTCTAACTTCATCCCTGTCAATCAATTCTCGCAGAGTATTCTGCTGCGTTATAAGGTTAGCTATTGATAAACGATATCCATATTGAACATCCCTATTCAGCACACTTGTTCCGATAGTCATAGGGTCTTTTTCTATAGGTGGCAGAACCCTGATAAGAGTCTGTGCAGTGTACTTTGGGAAAAACTGTAATAACAAGTACCAAGCCGCGCCGCCGATTAAGAAACCCAATATAGTCAGCGTAATTATCAGCAATATGTGGCGGCGCAATATTGAACAAGCCTCCTTTGGTGTCAGCGTTACAGCCGCCGCTGTGGCACGCCGGGGTGCAGCCGGCCCTGACATCCTATTTACAGCTATTTGTCTCTGTTCTACCATACTTTGTATCTCGTTTTACCCACGTACGTATCAGGTGTGAGCTCGGCCTCAATAAGAGCGGGCGTTAATTTTCACCATACTTGCCTACCGCGAAAGCCGTTCAATAGCTGACTTTATTCGCTGTTCGGTTGCCTTCGGCAATTTAACTGCTCCGCCAAGGGGCGTCTCACCTGGGACTATCTGCAATGCTTGTTTATAAGCAGCAAGGGCTTCAGCTTTTGCTCCAAGTTTTTCCTTCACCATACCTAAATGCTCATACACATCTGCTGGTATCCGGACCTGTTGGGACTCATACTGTTGCAGGGCGGCCTGCAAAGATTTTGCCGCCTCCAAATTCCTACCGTTCTTATGTAACACATAAGCATAAGTATCCAAAAGGGCAGGACTATTTGGCCTTGCCTGCAGTGAACGTTCGGCATACTGAAGAGCCTCGGTCAGCCTTTCGTCATTCTTAGCCAGCATATATGCCAAATTGTTCAAGATACTCGTATTATTCGGCATTTCGACCAATAGACTTTCGTATTCCGTGATAGCCTTTTTGAGATAATTGTTATCGGAAGTCTTGTAATAAGCCAATGTTAAAACTTCCGCTTTTTCCACTATATAATTAACTCTGTGCGGCCCATCAGGTCCTGCCCGCTGCGACGCATCGCGGCGAGCTATCTGCAGGCATTTGTCAATATAATTTACCGCCTTGTTGTACTCACCGTTAATCTTTGTCAAATTACACATCGCAAGATTAGCAGCAAGTGAATCAGGGTCGGCCTCAAGTCTTTCCTTGCAATATGTCAACACCTCTTCCTGCCCTAATAACGTGTACATTCTTTGCAAAGTCTGAGCTACAAGAATTGTACTTGTCCCCGCTTTATCAACGGCTTTTCGGCAGTATTGTATGGCGTTTGCGTTATCACCGAGCTTGAGCTTTGCCTCGGCCATCCGCAAATATGCTATGGGAGCAAAGTAGCCATCAACATATTTCCTGGCCTCTTCAAAGACCTTATCCAACTTTCCGGGGTCCCAAGTGTCTGTACCTTGTGTCCCTGCCTGTAACACAAGTGCCTGCAAATATCCGTCGAATGCCGCTGCGTTCCCTTCTCCATTGTTCCTGCTTTTTTGCCACGCTTGGCCATACAATTTCTCCGCCCTGTCTAATTCACCTTCGGCCATAGCAAATGCCCCGACTCGGGTTTTCCACAGTACATTGTCGGTGAGTTTCTGGAGAGTATCGTTATAGAATTTTTTTAGTGCCTCTTTTCTGTCAAGCTGCAAGTAAATCTGTTCAAGCAACGTTCTGGCTTCCATAGGAGCGCCCGGCACGTCAATCGTATATTTAAGTTCGGTTATAGCATCTTCATATCGGCCTGCCTGCCGATACGCCTTCGCCAGAGAAACGCGGGTAACAGGCTCATCTGACAATGATTTGCTCAGCTTAAGGTCGCTGATTGCCTGTTCATAATTTGCCATCAAAAGATTAATTTGGCCTCTTAACCGCCACGCCACCGTATTGTCCTGATTGCTTGCAAGGTTTCGATTTGTCAGTTCCAAAGCTGTTTTCAAATGTCCCTGCCTCATTGCCAGCCACGCTTCAAGCAGCAGGGCCGGGCCCTCTTGAGGATGCTTTTCTTTAAAGCTTTGCAATTTGTACTCAGCTTCCTTGACAAGACCAATCTTAAGGAACGTCTGAATTTGGTAAAGGCGGTTTTCGATACTGTCTTCAAGTGATAAAAGTTCCTCTGAATATTTCTGCACAGCCCCTTTATCAGCTTCTGCCTCTGCAACAAGTAAAAGGCCTTTAACCACGGCACTATCTTTTTCCTCGCTTTTATATAACTGCCTCAGAATCCGTTTGGCATCGTTAAGCCGGCCGGTCCGAAAATAATGGCTCCACAGTAGTTTCTCGTCTTGTATCACCAACTGTTCTGCTTTTTCCGGTTGGCCGATGAGGCGATAATATTCCGTTCGGGCTTGAAGCACAGCTTTGTCTTCTGGAGCTATCGCTTGGGCCTGCTCGAAAGAGGAATCCGCAATGGCCAACAGTGCGTCTTTGCGTTTTGCATTTGTCTCACGAAGAGCCATTTTCATTGCCAGCCTCCCCAGTAGTACAGCATTCTGCACAGTCGGTGTGACTTTTTGCAGATTCTGTCGAATCGCAAGTGCTCTTAACGGCTCGTCATCGCTTATATATTCAGCGAAAAAGCTAAGTAGGCCCAAATCACCGGGATTCGCTCTCAATGCTCTTTGCAAAGCGGTTCTGGTTTCAATTTTTTGGCCAGAAGACACATTTATCCCGAGCTTTTTATCACGCTGGTACAACGCGCTGGCCAACACTTTTGCAATAGCTCCATCCAGGGGATTCAACGATGCAGCTCTATGGGCATCCTCGATAGATGCATGCTGATTTCCAAGAGCAGTGTTGACGCTGCTTCTGAATAAAAGTGCGCGTGAAAAGACAGGCCTTTGCCTCAAACATTCGTTGAGTTTCGTTAATGCATCTTTATATTGCTCTTTAGCCATAGCCAGGCGGGCCGTAAAATACTGACCGCCGCACCCATCGAGATTTTCAGCCTGTCCTGTCTCTGCTATTTGCTCTGCTAACTGCAAATCTTCCGTCGCAATCGCTATATCAAAAAGATAGGACGCAACAGTTTCGTATTGCGTGATGCCTATTGCGTCGTGCTTGTCTTTTTTCCGGCGATACTCATCACGCACCACGTCCGAAGAGAATACCTTCTTGTATTCTGCAGCGGCTTTGTCCAGCTCCTTATGCCTCTGGTAAAATGCACCTAAGCTCATAGCCCGACGAACTGGGTCGGCAATATTTGATAGGACCCGCTCTTCTAATTCCTTATGCCTTTCTTGGGAAATTTTGTGCGGCTCAGCCTCAGACAGTATCTGCTTGTACATCAAAAGCGATGTATTATCCGGCTCCATCGGCAATAGTTTTTCCACCAATCCGGCACAAACAATCCAGTAGCGTTTTAATTCATCTGTCATTAACTGCACGGAGGTTTCTACCGGTCTGGTTTCTTTTTCCGGCGTCTCTGTGCTCTGCAAGATTATGGGCACACTCTCTTCCGCTTGCTTTTGTGCGATGGCTCTTTGGACCTGCCTCATCTTAGCCTGCACCAGTGTCAGGTTGAGTTTAATCGTATTGGGGTCATCGGGGTATGCATCGGCCATCTTGGCCAGTTCTTTTTCAGCCTCGTCAAACTGTCCCGCGCCAAGTAAGGCGTTGATGCGAAGTGTTTGGCTTCTCACATTGGGCCCAAAATTCTGCTCAAAAACATTTATATTATCTACGGCCATCGTCCAGAAGCTGCGTCTCAAAAGAACTTCAGCATAATCCAACATCGCTTCAGGTTTTGTCCAGGCAATACCTGAACGGAGCGCACTTACCAGGAGGTCTGCGACCGCACCAACTTCGACAGTGTTCTTAAAAATCTTCGCAAGGGTGTAAGAAAGCTGGGCAAATTGTATGTCTCTTGGCCAAGGTGGCTCCGCCGGTCTAAGCGCTTTAAGTTGTTGGTAAGCCTCATATAGCCTCCTGACAGCAGCGTTTTTATTTCCTTTCGCAAGTTCAAGCATTCCTCGCCACTTGACAACCTGCGGCTCCTCACCACTGCCTAAAAGCTGCTCAATTTCGTGCACTGTCCACTCGGCATTTGTTAACCATTGCTGCTTTTGTTCCTCCGTTCTTACCTCGCAAGGCTCAAGTACCTGCTCGATATAGCAATTTGCAAGAAAGACATATAATGCGGCTCTATTCATTTGATTTGCCCGTTGTCGTGGGCCGCCTTTCTCCTGGGCATCCGGTAACGTAAGTGCGTTCTTGGCCACCTCTATTGCTTTATAGAGGTTTTGCTTTGGTCCATGAATAGAAAACTTGCGATAGTTCAAATCGGCCAGTTGTATTGCGTAGGACACATTCTCTTTATCCAATTCGACAGCTTTTTGGGCCGCCCCGATGGCCTTATCAAGATTTTCGAGTTTAAACTGATAGAATCCAGCCAACGCAAAATAAGCCTGGGCACTGGAGGGAAATTTCTCAACAAGCAACAAATACTCAGGCTCAAGTAACTGTATTTGCTCTGTTGGCTGTGCAGCTTCTCTATTTTGAGTAACCTTCTCCGTTAGAAGGTTGATGTGGGCCATGGGGTCATCAGGTGCGAGCTCAACAGCTTTGGTTAGAAGGTCGGTGGCCTGGTCAGCAGCTTTGTCCCTTTCCTCAATGTTACCTCTTGATGCGAGGATATGGCCTTTTGTTTTGACCGCTTGCGCCAAATACCAATAGGCATCGACATTATTTGGTTCAAGCTCATGGACTTTTTTTAAATCATCGATTGCCTGAGCAAGCGATTTATCCGGGTCGGTTACCGCTCCAAGCCGTGCCAGCTCAAGGTTTGCCCTGCCCCTTAGCATATACAAGTATGTGCCTAAGCGCTGCCTTTCGGCGCGGCGGGGCCCTCTTTCCTGCATTCCTAAGGCTTGCCATTTGGCTGTATCTTCCATAAGCAGGTCTGCTTTCTCTGCCTCTTTTATAAATTCCGATGCTTGTGACGCAACCTCCTGCCAAAGCTGAACACCGCTATCAGCCATTATGTAAACGTATTTCAACCGTCCAAACCGGGCCTTTAGGTTCCCCGAATCTATACTGATTATCCCGTTCCAGCACCCTAATACACTGCGCCATTGGTCGGTTTCGATATACAGGTCCACCAGTTTAAATAGTATCTCTATCCTGTGAAAATCGGTCTTTGCAAGACTACGTGCTTTGTGATAATTGCGTTCAGCCTTCTTGTACGTTTCTTCTTTAATCTGTTCATCCGTCACGTCACGAGCTGCTATTAGCGCTGCATCGCCGTCTTTGATAAACTTTACCGGGTCTCTGCTCAGATACAAAATCACCCCAATGGCAGCCATCACAAAAAGCACAAAAACCACCGACCCAATAAGTGCGACTTTTTTATTCAATCTCTTTTTTGCCATAGATCAACCTCTTATTGCGTATTATGCTCTGTCTTCGTACCTGCTGCGACAGTGCGGCAGCACGGCGAGCAGTACGTATCAGGCTTCGCTTTTCTCAGTCAGGCCAATGTTCCTTCTCTAAAATGGGCAAGATTACGCTTAAGAGCTTTTGGCTTGCTGTAACTGCTTCTTCTTTGCCCGGGTAAATTCGCTTACCGAACCTGGTATTAAAAAACTTCCACTCAACCTTGGAAAAGTACGAATATTTTGAAAAGATATTTTTATTTAGAGCGAACCTCGCATCTTCTCTGCTGTTGGCATAAACTTCGTTGACGTTAAAAAGGTACAGAACAGGGAATTTTGTATCCATCCCCCAGTAATTAGAACTTGTACGGGCAAAGATAAGGTATCTTGCCGGAATTTTTTCCACGATGCCCTCTTTATTGATTTCGAATGTCACGCTATCAGACGTTAACCTTTGATGGCCGACGCCCGTGTAACACTCTTCCGGCACATGTGGCACTCGGTCCGGCAAGGCGTAATAAGTAATGAACAATGAGCATTTACGAACAGGACTATCAACAGCCACCTCGGAATCTTCCAGAATCCATTGGATATAATCTTCCGTGCCAAGGCTTTCAAGAACCTCCTGATTTGTGATTTTGGGTTTTTCTACAACTTTGTAAGGAGCTAAAGCCTTTTCATCCAAAAGGTCCAAGGATTTTTTCAAGGGCATAGGTTCCTTCTCCACCGGCTTGGGCATAACGATTCCACTTAGTACAAGCACCGCTGCACATATCAAAAAGGCAGGTTGCAAATAGCTTCGTATTGCGTCGTTCGTATTGTTTATTGCACTTAGCATCTATGTTATTTTATTACGTTTCCACCCTATTTATTGTTTGCGGCGAACCACAATATCCTCAGCAACCGCCTCGCTTTCTTCGACAAACAAACTCGTCATAAACCATGCGAGAAAACCGTATAAGGCAAACGCCAATGGCAGCATCGCTAAGCCAAGAATATCGTGATAAATACCCTGAGTGTACTTAGGATGTATAAGCACATAAATAAATCCTGTAACCGTAACTCGCACGATATTGCAAAATACTGCTATAGGTATGGTGCTGGCCAACAAAATGATTCGCTGCCACATAGGTCTGTAATGCAGATACGCCATAGCGACACCCAAAGCCAAAAAGGCCATCAGCAGCCGCATTCCGCTGCAGGCCTCAGCCACATTGAGCGCGGGCTCCATGTGCTGGCCCTTATAAATCACGTCTATGATAACACCACTGACTGTAGCTTCCAGGCCACTTATCAAATTCAGCAAAACAGCCGCCACCCTGGCTGCAAGATGTCGCATCGGCATTGTAAACGCAACATAGTATCTCCGCGGCAACGGTACAGCAAAGACCAAAAAAGCAATCGGCAGCCACGTATATTTAACCAGACGCCACCCACCTAAAAATAATACAACCGCACCAAGTACCGCTATCATGCTGATGGGCTGAAGATAGGCGTATCCGGATGGGCTGGCCCCGTTAAGAGCATAAAACACAATCCAGCAAATTAGAAAAAACAAACCCAGGTAGTTTGGCCTGGTTTGAAGACTTAAAATCTCTTTTTTATGCTGGTTAATGAAATATAAGCTAAAAAGTGGAATCAGGAAGCCGTGCGACCAACTACTGTCAGTGAGCCATCTGTGGACAATACGGTCAATTTCGTTATGAAAAAGATAGCAGAACAAGCCCGCAATTATCAGCATCCTGACGCAATTATGCACCCCAAGTTCACGCCAGCTTGTACGCGTCGAACTGCCATTTTGCGATTTATTGCAAAATGAATTACCTGCGTTTGCTCCTTGTGCCTGGATTTTCATTTTGGGATTTTCTGTAACATGGTGCCTGTTTGCAATAGAGGAAGCAATATTGTTCGGCATAACTAAACAATTCTGCTAAAACCAGCCGGGTATAGGCCTGTGAGTACCGAAATCTCTATCCGCAAAATTACGGTCATAGACAAAACCGAACCCATAAGTGGCCCTAAACGCATTTCGTAGAACTGCACGCCATCTTGCGGTCGGGTGTGTGCCGACGTTGATCAAATCGTTGGGCTTAATAAAGAAATCCGGCTGCTCGCCCCGGGCTATCTTATCCAAATCGACCATCACGATTTCTTCCTTCTTCTTGCCGACCCTTCTTATCACTTCACATCGCTTCGGCCAGGCCAAAGGCCCCAGACCGCCCGCCGCAGCTATAGCCATCTTCAAAGTCATTGGCCGGCCTGTAATATTAATGTATCCCTGACCATTGACATTACCCATAATACAGAATTCACCAATAACGTCAACAGGTACGTGAATAGTATCGCTAGGCCTTATCACAATATTATACCGAGGTTCACCGGCGAACAGCCTGTCGGCAGGAATCTTTATGACCCGCGTCTGCACTCCTGCTTCTCCTATCTGTTCCCACTCGAAGTCCAGCGGCACCTTTTCCGTGAGCGGACCAGATGGTTTTTCAGGCTCAACTTTTTCAGGCTCAACTTTCATCACCGGCTCTGTCGCTTTGGGCCGACCGATTTGAACTGGAACCCATTTTCCGTCCTGAAAAATCCACTCAATACGCTCAACTTTACCCTGATTTGTTCGGCTCTCTATTGCCTCTTGCCCCGCCGGTTTGTTGAATGATTCAAGTATTTCTTCTTTTGCGTCTTTCCTCTCCCGCTCGCCATCGTTAACCGGCCCAAGTCCTTCCGGGAAAGCCACGTCGGCGAGTTCCTTGTCCGTTATCATCTCCGCAGCAGACACCATCAATCCCTGCTGTTGTGCAGGCCGCCGTTGTTTCGCCCACGGCGCTATTGTATCCAGCAACTGCTGCTTATTAGGCCCATCCAGTTGCTTCGGCTGCTCCGGCTCAATAATGCCTGACTCAATCGGCTCATCTATTGGCTCTTTGCCCGTAACAGAACGTGAAACATAAACATAGCTTATGTTAAATTGACTTATCCCCCCCGCTACTGCAAGCGCATCAGCCAATCTAAAATCGCATCGCGGGATAATGTACCTGCCCGGACCTGGCACGCCGTCACCGAGTATGGAAAACATGCGCTGTTGCGAGTTGATTAAAGTCACGATAATCGATGGCTCTTTTAATATGCTCGGCTCAAGGATTTGCCTTATCTCTTCCTCAAGTTGCGATTCGGTCAAGCCTCCTGTATCAACTTCCCCAACTTCCGGTATGGATATCTTGCCGGTCTCGGTAACAATATAATCGTTTGTAAACACAGCCCCTTCCTGGAGCAGCTCGAAAATAGTTACCCTGACCACATCACCGGGACCAAACGCGTAGTCAGTATCAAACACCATGGCATCTATCGGCTTTGGATCTTCGGCATTGGCCCAGGCTGATGGCGCCTCCTCCGCCACACCCAATGAATCCAGTATGACATTCACGGCTGGAACAGGACGGAACCTGCCTATTTGCGTTGGGTCAAAAAACTTATTGCCGCAACCAGCCAGGCAAACACTTAGAGCAAATAAAAAAGAAACCCGAAGAACGACAATTACCACAGTGTGTGTCCTTTTCGTCCCGTTAGAGATATGTGGATATTGACACAGTCTTCCCTTATTAGAGCCGCCCATTTTGTTATCCGCGAAATGAATAACGGGATTCATATCACCAAAATTCCAAAAAGACACCAGTGTCTTTAATCCTTTCCAGGTATCCCAAAACGTAATCCAGCCGAGCGGACACTTCTAATCCGCCGATGCCGGATAGAGGACGTTTGGAAACCGCCAAGGTCCTAAAAATCTCAAAAACACCCTTCTAACTAATGAAATTTATCGGTTTAACACTCTGTTCGCTTAACTTTTTAAATCATTGTTGATTAATGATTATTACCAAATTGTTGATAATCGACAAAATTACTGATTTTATCTGTCATAACCGCAAGCACGCAAAGTAGTTATGAGGTTGCCGCTTGTCTTTCCTGCCAGAGGCATTTATGCTATCTAAAAACGGTCAATAATCTATTTATACCTATTAAACAGGTAATTTGTTCGCCGCTTTGTCTGAAAGCCGATAATTGTAAAAATATCAGCGTAAATAAGAGACACAATCTCGTTTGGTATTGTCTGTGAGTTTTAATTATTGAGTTTTGGAAACACTCTTGTACAATATCATAGGTTTAAGGTTTGTAAGAAGTAAGTTTGGCGGCACCAATTTATGGAGGTATGGATAATGATTAAGTCAAAACATTTGAGAGGTACCGTTGCGGCGTGGTTTTTGGTTTTGCTCAGCTTTGCTGGGGGAGTGCGGGCGGAGATTTCGCCAAGGTCTAAAGGTGATGAGCTTCTTCAGATATTGCCGGCGGAGAGTCTTTTTTGTGTGCGGGTGAATAATTTCGATTACACTTTTGGTATTGTAGATCAGTTTTTAACCGGCGTCTCACCGATGCCTATGGGGGTGTCGATGCTGGTGCGAATGCAGTTCGCAAAGATGTTAGGCAGTCCGGAGCTAAATGGCGTGAATATGGAGGGCAGTTTTACCATATTCGGGGTAACACAAGCCGGAAAACCGCCAGGGCCTAAGCCGTCAGATATGTTCATCGGTGTACTTATACCCATTACAGATTACAAACAGTTTATTGATGGCAATCCTAACTTGAGTCCACCGGATGCAGAAGGAGTTTCAAAAAAAACAAGTGGCGAGTTTAGTGGAATGTTGATTAAGCAGGTCGGAAACTATGCTCTTATGGGGCCAGACGAGTCCGGCACCTTTGGCGCAATCGCAACATCTATTTGGGCCGGAAGGTCATCTGGGCTGGGGAGTGTCCTTGATGCTGCTGAGGTACAGCGAGCTATGAAAGAGCCATTGTGGGTGTATGGAAATATCCAGCAGGTATCCAAGTCGTTCGGTCCTTTACTGTTTGGTCGACTCGAGCAAATGAAGAAGATGATGAAGGGTATGGAGTCGAGCAAGCAAGTGCCGATGGGGCCAACGGCGAAGATAATAGATATGTATAGTGCTATCTTTGAGACG
>DATLBB010000342.1:0-6001 GCA_035527155.1 Sedimentisphaerales bacterium | reverse complement strand
AAAATTGTTGCATTAACTTTTTTGTTTTGTATCTTTGCTGTCAGTTGCGAGAAAACCTCAAGCCTCGATGCCGGCGAAACGCTTTACAGACTTGACCCCAACACTACAGCAAAAGTAGAAACGGCAGCCGCCGCAACTATTAGCGTCGGCACGGCATTGTCGGTTTTCTTCCCCATACTGATTCCTTTTGTCACCGCCGCCGCCGGTGCCCTAACTGCATGGAAAGCAGTCAAACCTAAACTGACAACTGCCCAAGTCAAAGAAAAACTTTATTACAACACTACCAGCAGTATCGTGCATGGTATTGAAATTTACAAAGAATTCAACCCGCAAGGCTGGCTTAGCCTTAAGGCCTACCTGAAGGTAACACCCGAAATCGAAAACGTAATAAAAGCCATCAGGAAACTTCCCTACGTCGGAGGTGATAAAGTAATTGTGTAGATTAGGCTGCCACGTTACTGTTTCGCCCAACCGAACAGCGATAGTTGATCCAGTGGACTTCGCCCTCCTCCCGAAAGTCCACTGGCAACTTCGCCGGGGCCAATATGGCGAATACGCCTATGCTGTTTTCCGGATACACGGCCGAGCGAGATATTTATACCTCCATCGTCTCATCATGAAGCCTCCTTTAGGATTCGAGGTACACCACAAAAATCAATACGGCCTCGATTGCCGACGCTGTAATATGAAAATTCTCACCAAAGCAGAACACGAAGACCTTCACAGGCTCCTTAGAATTGCAAAAAGAAATTTACTTGCCTCTTGACATTTTTGCGTTACCGCATAAAATAGTCTTAATTTTCAGCTGAAAACCGATCGCTTTTAGGAGTAACGCTATGAAATACATCCCTCGCTTTTTTAACCATTATTGCCGATGGTGCGGTAAGGCTTATTTCTCATTAAAACCCACCGATAGAGACGGTTTCCACAGCAAGGCCTGTAAACAGGCCCACCACCGAGCCTACCAAAAGTACGTTACCGGTAAACACCAGGCCGGCAGCAGGTCCAGGCCACTCGATACCGATATCGGGTAACGCTGAAAAAAAACGAGTTCCACTCGAATTGAAATACAGAGTGCATTCCCAATGCACCCAGTTAGACCTCCGATGATAATTATGAGCAAGTCCCAAACAAATCCAAAACAAGACTAAACATTCCACTATTATCGGGAGAAAACAATCGTTTTTACACCAATCGACAACACCACACATCACAGGTGACATCCTAAGGCGTTAAAATAATCCAATACGTCCAAATGCCCGGGCCAATTCAATTATTATCATTAAGGCCGCCGGCTTGACAGCAGCCGAAAGTCCGGTGCTGTCTTCGCCGTTAGCGGCTGGACAGCTCAGGCCGAGTCCCAAGTTCACAGCCCAAAGATTGCATTCGTATTCGATGGCCGCTGTGCAGTCGAGTGGAAGCCGAACAACACGGCACTTAATTAAAAGCTTCGCAATTCAAGGCCGAGTCCCAAGTTCGTAGCCCAGAGATTGCAGCTCAGGAAAGCTTCGCCTCGCCGAGCGTGGCGGGGGGTTGGCTATCGCCCCCCCGCCGTCGTTTGGCGGGCGGGGGTCGCCCTCGCGGTCGGCCGCTGTCGGCCTACGCGGACGGCCCGCCAAAAAAAAACCTCGGCGGTCGCCGCTTGGCCTCCTGCCGGGCCTTCGTCCCGGACGCGGCCTGCGGTTTTCGTTCGTGGGCTTTGTCACCGTTATCCGCCGCCCCGCTGCGGGCCGGCCTCGTGGCCTCCCTCCCTTCCTGGTCGGTCGGCCTCCTTGGCCTCTCCGTGGGGCTACGCCCTGACGCCTCGCCATCCGAGGCTCGGCTTGGGCTCCGCCCCTTGTCGGCCCCGGCCCCCGCCCGCCGGTTTCCTTCCTGCTTCCTTCTCGTTTTCTGGGCTGCTCATCTTCTGGCGTTTGGTTCACGCTGTCTCGGTGTGGCGGTCTGTGGCCTGTGGCCGTGTTTCGCCTCCCCTTCGGTCGGCTGTTTGCTGTCGCTATCTGTTTGTTCCTTAGCTTTCGGCGTTTGGTCCACGCTGTCTGTCGGTCTATCTTCGCTTACGCATTGCTGTCGCCGGCTGTGATTCCTTTTTGGGGGTGTAGCGTTCGACCAACCCCGTCCCCCTCCCAATCCCCAGGGCTGTCCGGCCGGCCAATCAGCCCTCCTGCCCCACTTTGGAAAAACAAAAGTGGGGCATGAGAGATGGAATCCGAAAGGCACGGATAGCTTAGCAATGTGACGAGCGGCCTTGCCAGCTCGTCACGCCGTCGGCTGTGGCAAGCCTTAGCCTGCATCGTGCAGGCCTGCGTCTTGCAAACAGCCTCCGTCTAACGGCACCGGCTCGGCATCCGCCGAGCCGGTAAGCGGAGGCCTCCGCCAGTTGGCGTCGGCGACAACCTATCCGACTTCCGATGTGTAGTTGTCCTGTACTCGCGGAACCACATAAAAAGCCACCGACTGCGACGAGGTGGCTTTTTTGTGTACCAATGCGGTTTCGGTTCAGTTCATAGGCCTCAGGGAGTGTCGTTTCGGCTTAAATGTAGGCTCGCCAGTCGATTTTCTCAGGTCAACCCAACCCTCAGCCCTTAACTTTTTGACGGCGGCCGTCCTGCTTCGTGTCGCTTTCTGTATAGAGTGCGACCCGGACAGTCGAAATTTTTTTTTTAATGTCGCTTTATTTATGTCGTTTTTCTCTTGACAAAGTTGTCGTTTTATGTTAGGCTGCTCTCAGCGAATTGTCGCTATGCCAGAAAGGAGTTGCTAATGTCAAAAATCAAGTCCACCCTTGTCCGTTTCACCGAGGAACAAAAAGTCGAGCTTCTCATCGTAATAATCAATCAGCTGACTGATGAAAAGCTCGAGGAATGTATCGATTTATTCAAGCTGATTTTGGAGGCAAGAAAATTATGATCCCAAGCGAAGCTCTAAAGACTGCATCGGAGGTAATTCACATTACCACCGTAGAATCCGGGAAAACTTACTGGCTGGTTATTCGCAGTCGCCGGCTGTCGATAGTCGAGAGGAACTTCATCCCATTCGACGCCATCAAGGTTTTTGCATTAACAGCAAATATGTGTACCCACGGTTTAGCTCCGTGCGAATGGGACCGCCTGGAAGCAAAACTCAAGCAATTTTGTGAAGGAGGTCTTTTATGACAATCTCAAAAAACGATTCACTCGCTCATAAGCGTGCTTATTACGCCGCGCTCATCACTGAACTGATGGATAAATCGCTGAACATGCAGGGACATCATTTATGGATATGCCTCATGGATGGTAAACTCGATGTTTTTGCTTTAGGTAGTTTCCCGGCTGGTTTTGTTCCTGTTTTTGAGCTTACTAAATTTCAAAGTCATGTTGCTGGCGTCTTGGGTGAAACCCGGCGACTTTTATCAATTATCTCAAATAAAATTGAAGGAGGTGAACTATGACCACAACCACCAAAAAGAAATATGTGCAAAAACCGATAGGATCTCGTTGTCTAACCGCTGAAGAAACATACAAAATAATTGACTGGCTTGCGACCGAGCGTATCTTGATGCCAAATGTTCCTCGCTGTATGCGAGATACCTGTATGATCCTGCTTATGCTTGATGCAGGCCTGCGAGTCGGTGAGATCAATAAACTCAATGTTGTTGACTTATGGAAATTTGAGCAGCCTGTTGAGTCTCTTTTTGTTAGTGCTGAAATCTCAAAAAGCAAACGTGACCGCACTGTCCCCCTTTCGTTCCGGGTACGCAAGGCAATTCAAGATATCCACGACAAGATTTGGACGCACTATGATTACACAATCCATAGTGCTGCTTTTGTTACTGGCTTTTTCCAGCAACGTATCACCATCAGGCAAACACAACGGATCGTAAATGACATCGGCACCCTCGCAATCAAACGCCACTTGACACCGCACATGCTCCGCCACACCTTCGCAACTCGATTGATGCGCACAACAAACGTCCGTATCGTCCAGACGCTGCTTGGCCATACCTCTTTGTCGTCAACTCAGATATACACACACCCTGATTCTGACGATCTAAAAAAGGCGATAACCGGCCTCGATTAACTGCCTGTTAAGTTTTTTGTGCAAAACCTGTTACTTTATGCGTTTTAGTAACAGGTTTTTTTTTATCTGCAAAAGTAACTGTTAACAAAACCAACAATTTCACAAAAGATTTTACAGGCCTACGATTCCTCCCCCCCCTTGGGGGGGAGGAAATAAAACTGGACATTTCACAATTTCACAGGCTATACTACTAATACTGTATAGATCTTTTATATTATAAGAGTAAAGGTAAAAGGCCTGTTAAATCTTCAATAGCTGTTTTTAGATTCGTTAAAGCCGATGGGCAGTAAACCAAATCCGGTTTTGTGTAGTGATATCGACGATACAAAATGGTATATTGTCGAGGTCAATGTCTATGCCGGCGGTGATCCTCTGACTGGCTGTGAACGCCCTTATGATGACAGTGTCCACCAAGTTGTAGGCGGTGGTATATTAAAAGAGTGGGTCTGCTACAACAAAGACTGCACGGAAGGCATCGCTCTGATACAGTTCGCAGGTGACGCCCAGCGAGTATCAAAGATTTTCGGTCCGTGGGACACGAGAACCGAAGCCGAATTAAATATGTGGTAGGTGAATTTAATGCCTTATCCGGACGAACTACTTTTTGATTACGAATCAAAATTGATTTCAGATATGCTTGGAATTGACGGCATCGGCCAGCCGATGTTTGATATTGCCAACACTTCAGACACCGTAACCACTTACCGCTTCGCCAGCTGTCCGCGAAACGGAACGCTCTATGTTTCATTCGACCGTGACGAAGCTTAATTTTTTTCCTTGACAGTGTTTTCGTCCGGTGTTACTTTCAGATGGTTCTTTGTTGTCTCTTGTTGAGGATGTTTGGATAGCTATCCGTCCAAACATCCTTTTTTTTTGTGTGATAGTTTTTTAGAAAGAGGTGTTAAAATGGCACTCGTTAAATTTGGCGGCGGAATTGTGAAGTTATCCGGCTCACTTGCCGGAAACACTTTCGCCAGAAACCGTTCCGGGGACTATGTTCGTTCCTGGAAGAACCCTGTTAACCCAAGATCGACCAGGCAGGAAGCAATCAGAGCTATTGTTTCTTTCCTTGCGGAGTACTGGCATGACGTACTGACGCCAACGCAAAGAGCAGAATGGGAAGTTTATGCTTCCTCTGTGTCAATGCTCAACAAGCTCGGCGACTCAATATATCTGACCGGCTTCAATATGTTCATCAGAACCAACTCCGGTATTCTGACAATGCCGGAAACTCAGATTGACGACGCCCCGACCATTCTCTCTCTGCCGGAAAAAGATGCAACGCTTGCCGTGTCCGCCGAGAGCATCGCAGACCAAGAATTCACCTTCACCTGTTCAACTGCCGGCTGGGCAGCCGGTGCCGATGACAAGCTCGGTATACTTTTGTATATGGGTACACCGCAACTGGCAAGCCGAAACTTTTTCGCCGGACCGTGGCGATATATGGACTATATCGACGCCACGGAAGGAGCAGCCGGCACCGGCGATTATGTCGCTCCGTTCCCGTTTGCTGTCGGGCAGAAAATCTTTTTCAAAGCCCGACTAATGACCGTATCGGGCAGATTTTCTCAACAGTGGTATCCTGACCCGCTCGTGGCAGAGGCGGACGCTTAGCCCCCGCTTGATTTTAATTGAGTGGGGGCTAAGCGTTTAACTGACGAAGCATACACAGTATCGGGGACTTTGTCCCCTGACGTTACAGGTAACTATATTCGTGTACCCGAATACAACGGCAAGCCGTCTTATATGCTTGCCGCCGGCGGCTGGTATATCTGGTGGGATAATGTTGACAGCTGGAAAATCAGCACGGTTCAGGGAACAGAAGGAACTAACTTCTGGACACGTACAAGCGTTGATATCGTTGGTGTTTATTCTCCGACTTTACCGGCCACCGGAGACGCCACAGTTGCCTTAACGGTTTAGTCATTAAATCTTAGTACCTGCT
>DATLBB010000341.1:0-3221 GCA_035527155.1 Sedimentisphaerales bacterium | reverse complement strand
GCATCCTTTAGCAATTTTGTTACTGTATGTACATTGGGATCGAGCCAGTTGGGCATAGCGCGTGCCTTGTTCTGTCTCTCAGTCGAAAAGTGACCGTGAATACCATGTCTTGCCGGGAAATGGCTGGTCATAATTGCCGCTCGTGACGGTGAACAGACCGATCCACTGACATAAAACTGCGTGAAAAGTATTCCTTTTTTAGCAAGTTCGTCCAGGTTTGGTGTTTTTATCTGGCGATTGCCGTAGCACCCCAAGTCACCCCAGCCTAAATCATCTGCGAAAATAAACACAAAATTGGTTTTTTTGCGTTTTCCTGCCTTTGTTGCACTAAAGGCACAAGACGGTAAAGTTGTAAAAACGGCTGCTGAAGCACCGAAAGCAGTCAGGAATTGCCGCCTGTTCATAGCTGTTGTTTCGGATCCCATTTGATATCCTCCCTTTTCTCTGCTTGTTTCCTTTGTGGTCAAGATTTTAGTCAACAAAACTGATAGCGGCATTTTACCGATTTGGCCAGGTCCTGTCAAAAAGCAATGAACAGCATTTTCTCGGAAATCCTGTTGTACATCTTATTCATTTCTGTGATTGATTATTTCTTGTCTTATCTTAGAATCTGGATTATAATGGTATAGTAGTATTCCTAAGAGAGGCTAAGTAATGGGCGAACAGGTAAAACTGGAGTTGTTCGATAATCCGCACCCTGAGCGAGACTATTGTATAACTATCAAGTGTCCTGAATTTACCAGTGTTTGTCCGCGGACAGGCCAGCCGGATTTCGGTGAGGTCATCATAGAATACTGCCCCGACAAATTATGTATCGAGCTAAAGAGCCTGAAGTTCTATCTGCAAAGCTACCGCAATAAGGGCATCTTTTACGAAGCTCTGACAAATGACATATTGAATGACTTATCGAATGCCTGTAAGCCACGCTGGATGAAGGTCACGTCGCAATTTAGACCTCGTGGCGGAATGACCGCCGACGTAGTGGCGGAATATAAACCACACAAATAACCAGGGATTTCGTCAAAGGTGACAAAATGGCGATAGTATTTCATTGTGAAAACTGCGGCAAAAAAGTTGAAGCGCCAGACAGTGCCGGCGGTAAGCGGTCCAAGTGTCCTGCATGCCATAACAAGCTGTATATCCCCGGCCTTGATTCTGATGAAGAGCTTAAACTTGCCCCGGTAGATAGTGACGAAGAAGCAAAGCAAAAGCAGTTGATGGATGAAACATACCATCTCACACAAGAAATACTGCTTGAGCGGGACGCTCCAGACGGCCCGCCCGGGACTACTAAGCCGGCATTTGAGATAAGCGAAAAGGAGTTAACGAAAAACATAATTCTGTACCTGAGACAAATGGCTAACGGGGAACTTGACGAAGCCGTAAGAACCGCCGATTCGATAGCTCCTTACAACCGCCAGGCAGTTAAGATCCTCGACAGAATAGCAGTTAGTGAAATACCTGAGCCGGAGTTGACAGATGTTCCTCAGCAGGTACTTTCAGGCCTGATAAGAAATCTACGCACTCGAATAAGCTAACTCGGTTTGTCACTCCTGCGAAAGCAGGAGTACAGAAGAGCGGTGTTAATGTGGGTTCCCGCTCCTTCGACTTTGCTCAGGACAAGTTTCGCGTCAATGACATAGGCATGTATGGGAATACGAGAAAAATTTTTCTAAAATCGGCTCGAAAGTCCCAATAAATACCCTCAGTTTGCAAATCCACCCCGATTTTCTCGGTCTATCAAGTTTCATAGCCATGAGGGCACCCTCTAATTTGGCTGAAATGAAGATATTTCTTATAATTAATGTAGAGGACGGCAAAACAACGGATTTAACCTGATTTACAACTTGGGGGAAACTTAATATGTCCAGTGAAACAACTTTAGTGCATGTGACTCATGAGACAGTGGGTAAAATCGGCGGTATAGGCGCTGTCCTGCACGGCCTCTTCACCTGCAATTCTTATCTTGATGCGGTTGACCGTTCAATCATTATCGGCCCATTGTTTACCACCGAAGGTACAGTATCAGATAGGCTTGGTGAGGATGGTGAAGTGCTTTACTCATCCGTTGACGGACTTGTAAACACAGGATATGCACCGGCCTTTCGCAGGATCGAAAATGTCTACAATACAGGTATCGTCTACGGCAGGCGAACATTTGTTGACGAGCAGACAGGTATAAAAAGCTCACCCGAAATACTGCTGATTGATGTAACATATCTCAATAGGGGGCTGCTTAACGAATTCAAAAGACGCCTGTTCGAGGAATTTGGTATTCGCAGCGATTTACACGAGCACTTGTGGGAGTACGAGCAATATATCAGATTGGCGCCTGTCGCAATCGCTGCTCTAAAAGCAATCGGGGCGGCTAAGGAGTCGACAACCATTATTTCCCACGAGTTCATGGGGATGCCGACGGCACTGGCGGCTATTCTTGAGCCATCCTGTGATTTTAAGACAGCTTTTTATGCTCATGAAGTTGCCACAATGCGCCGCATCGTAGAAGAATGTTCCGGACACGATACGATGTTCTATAATGTTATGAAGCAGGCTCACGCCGACAAAGTCTACGTCAACGATGTGTTCGGCAACCAGAATTCCTATTTCAAACACGCTCTCGTAGAAGCGTCAAAATACTGCAACCGTATATACGCGGTAGGCGATTATGTCGTCAACGAGCTGCGGTTCTTAGCGCCGGAATTCGAGACCGCTGATATCGATATAGTCTATAACGGCATACCTGCGTATCAAATCAGCGCTGCTGAGAAGCTCGCATCAAAAGAAAAATTGCAACGGTATTGTGAAAACCTGTTGGGCTACAAGCCGGATTTCGTCTTTACACACGTTACAAGATTGGTGCGAAGCAAAGGACTGTGGCGCGACCTTCGCGTGCTTGAACATATAGAAAATGTATTCAGAAACCAGGGCAAAACAGCGGTTTTGTTTTTGCTGTCCACTGAAGTAAGCAAGAGGCGAAGCCAGGATATCTATAACATGGAAGCGGCATATAATTGGCCGGTAGCTCACCGTGAGGGCTGGCCTGACCTTTCCGGCGGGGAGGCAAATTTCTACGCGGCGGTGCAGGAATTCAATGCACAAAGCCGCAATATCAAAGTCGTTTTTATTAACCAGTTCGGCTTTAAACAGAAAAACTGTGGCCGAAGGATGCCGGAAGATATGGAATTTATGGATATCCGCAAAGGAAGCGACGTGGAATTCGG
>DATLBB010000340.1:0-5626 GCA_035527155.1 Sedimentisphaerales bacterium | reverse complement strand
CATAATCGCTTTGGTGTTTTCAGTAATCCTCCTTTCAACGTCGTCAGGGTCGAGCTGATAAGATTGGTGATCCAAGTCAGCCAGGACCGGCAGTGCCCTGGCGGATAAAATGGAAGCTATCGTCCCCGGGTCGGTATAGGGTGAGGTGATGACTTCGTCTCCCGCACCAATTCCAAGCGCTTCCACACAAGTGTGCAATGCCTGGGTTCCGGAGCCCGTGGCCACGCAGAACTTCGCCCCCATCAATCGGGCAAACTTCTTTTCAAACGTGGGGACAGTACCTGACTTAGACTGGATTCTACACCAGATCCTGCTCTTTGTGGTCTTAACTATTGAGTCTATGACATTTTCATCCCAGTACGGCCAGCGGGGCCAGCTCTTATTCTTTCTTACAGGTTCACCACCGAGGATTGCCAGTTTGCCGGCTTTTCTGCTAATATTTCCATACGCAGGAATTGTCCTTGAGACGGCTGCCGCGAGAGAGCCTGCCGACGCCGCAGCTATGAATTGCCTTCTTGTTAAATTTTTCTTATTCTTATTCATTTCCAACCCCTTTCATTTGGCGTTCTATGCAAATAGACAATAGGCTTGAGATTTCATTATAATGTCGTGCTGGGCCGGATGTTAGCGGAAAAAGTACCATGGGGAGGTAATTCTTCTTAGTCCTTTGGAGGCAGAAGGGATTATGAAATTGGGTTTGATTGGGTTTGAATTGGGTTTGCTTTGGCATTTTATTGGCTTTAATTGGCTTTGAATTGGCTTTGATTGGCTTTGTATTGGCTTTGTTTTCACACAGTTTGCAATTGGCAATATTTTCATAATCGGCTGTTATTAAAAAGGTTACGTTCATTAGGGCATCCAGAAAATTGGCTTTGTTTTGCATAAAAGAGCTGATTTGTAGAGGACTCTCTACAGTTGTAGAGAGCCAATTAGTCGTTAGTCGATAGTATTTAGTATATAGCCGGTTGAGGCCGAGAAGGCCGGCGCTGTTTTTAATAGATCTCTTCGCTTCGTCCCGAACCAATTCGTTATTCACCATTGACTCCAAGTTATCTATCCGCCTGCCGGCGTCTTCAAGTTTACCTTCTGGTAAACATACAAGCATATTAACATATTATCAAACAATTGTCAACAAAAAAAACAAATAAAAAGAATTCTTTTTTAACCACGGATTAACACGGATTTCACGGATTTATTGCCACGAAAAGGTACAAAATGCACAAAAGGGACAAAAAAATGACAAAAAAAGTGCTTTTTTGGGCCTACAATTCTAAATTCCCATTCCTGCCCCCCTATTCCTCTTCCATCCCCTTGCCTGCGATTATCGCAAAGTTAAAGAAGTTGACTATTCTGTCTTTATCCCATAAGGCCCTTCACATGCTCGATAGTCTCTATGATCAACGGATAGATTTCACTTTGCTGCTCACAGGTTATTATCCAGTCGTTTTTGTCGGGCTCACCTGTATCGGCGCAGCCATTAGTCTTTTGTAGGATGTCGTTTTTGAGTTTACTGAGAGCACCGGTGTAGTTAGCTTGGTCAATCATCTTCTGCGCTGCATCTATCTTGTTCAATAGAGCGCTCTTCATTTTCTCGTTCTTCAGATTCTCCACATCAAGCGTCATATCCACCGCATCGGCAAGCGTAACCTGCAACGAGGATTCCACATTAGACCAGTTGGTCTCGACGCCGGCTGCGTTCCTGGCCTTTACACTATACCAGTAACGTTTGCCCAACTCCAAGCCGGTGAACTCACAACTGGTTTCTGTAATCCAGCCTCTGTTATAGACGATACTGGCAAAGTTCGCATCGTCGGCGCATTCAGCGTAGTATTCGATGCCACCAGCTGCAGGCTCCCACGAAATAATGTTGCTGGTTCCTAAAGTTATCTCCGGTTCGGCGTGCAGCATCGGCACAAACTCCCACCACAGGTGGGGATAATCAACACCCTCATCAATAGTCCAGACCGGCGTATTGAAGTCCCACCCAACATCCGTAAAAGTAACCTGCATCTGCATTTTGCTCGTTGGTAAGCCCGTTCCGCCATCACTCGTTGCCTGCTCGCTGGTCTCAGTATCCCAGAAAGAAGCCGTAATCTCTCCTCCTTTCCTGTGTCCCACCAAACCGCCGACGTCATCATCTCCCGAAACACTGCCTATCGAATAGCAGTTGATGATTGTGCTATAATAATTATATCCCACCAAGCCAGCGACTTGACTTTCTCCCGAAACGTCGCCCACTGAATAGCAGTTTGTGATTGTGCCGGAATTGTGTCCCATCAGACCGCCGATGTCATTATTTCCCGAAACACTGCCGGTTGAATAGCAGTTGGTGATTGGGCCGGAATTGCTTCCCACCAGCCCGCCGACCTCATAATCACCTCTAACGGCAGCCGTGCTGTAACACTTCAGGATAGTGCCATAGTAATTCCATCCCACCAGGCCACCGGCTAATTCATAACATCTGACGAAGCCCGTACTATAACAGTTCGAAATCACGCCCGAATTGCCTCCTACCAGGCCACCGACTTGTTCCCCCCCATTTTCTATAGAAGCTTGGGCCCAGCAATTGGATATCGTACCGGTATTGTTCCCTACCAGCCCGCCGGCAACATAACACTCTTTCCCATCGTCATCTTCTATATCTCCAGAAATGTAGACTGTTGAATGACAACCGCTTATGGTGCCTCTATTGTTGTATCCCACCACGCCGCCGACGCAACTGTTTCCATAAACACCGCCTTTCGAATAGCAGCCCGTGATTGTGCCATAATGATTATATCCCACCAAGCCACCAACATATCGGTATCCCGAAACGTTGCCCACTGAATAGCAGTTGGTGATTGTGCCGGAATTATGTCCCACGAGCCCGCCCATATACACGTAACTATTATAACCAATACACGAATGTACATGTTCCAATCCAAGATTCTTGATTTGGCCACCTGAATCCACACAACCAAAAAGGCCCATGTAACCGCCGAGGTCTGAAAAAGAACGAAGGTTACGGACAACATGCCCGTTACCATCGAAGACACCACGGAAAGGAACTCCGTAGCCAATAATATTAAAACTCGTACCGTTCAGGTCGATATCCGCCATCATCTTAAAGTGACATCCCAAATCGGCAGGATATCGGCCTATCGTATTTAACTGTTCGGCTGTATAAATCAAATAAGGATCGGATCCCGTCCCGCTGCCATCACCATAATACCGCGGCTCATCTTCAATAAGAGTTCCTGAGGCATTTTCCCAAGCCAGTCGCGGATAATCAACTCCATCCTCTATTGTCCATACTTCCCCGCAGCCCCAGCCCTCATATGTGGACATGCTTTTCATCTGGGCCGTACTCTTGCCTTCGCCCCCGGCACTTTGCAAAAGCCCGCTTTTCTCGATATCCCAGTAGCTTAAACCAACAGCACCGGTATTCTCTCCCACAAGGCCGCCAACATCCCTTGTTCCCGAGACGCTCCCGCTGGCATAGCAACTGGATATCATACCTTCATCATTGTCACCGACGAGACCGCCAACACTTCTATACCCCTCAACACTGCCCGTAGCGTAACAGTTGCTAATGCTTCCTCCACTATTGACCGCCACCAGGCCGCCAACATCGGTATCACCCGTAACGCTCGCGGCGGCATAGCAGCTGGTGATTGTGCCATAATCATTACTTGCCACCAGGCCGCCGACTGTATAGTATCCCGTAACGGTGCCGCCCTTAATGTAGCAATTGCTGATGGTTCCGTATTCAAGCCGGCTAACAAGCGAACCAACTCCCGAACCTGTCCCCGCATCAACATAAGGGGCAATCAATCCCAGATTCTTGATCTCGGCATTAGGGTCATCAACGTACCCGAAAATACCTAAGCGACGTTTATCTGGAGAACTATAGGTAAAGTTTGCGATTGTCCTGCCGTTGCCGTCAAAGACACCGCTGAAGCCGACAACATACCCGATAATATTAAACTCGCTGCCGGGAAATCCGGATAGGTCAATATCAGTCATCAGCTTGAAGTGACAGCCGAAATCGGCGGGATATCCGCCTATGGTATTTAACTGCTCTGCGCTGTAAATAAGATAAGGATCAGACACCGTCCCGCTACCGCCCCCATAGTTGTGAGGCGTATCTTCGATAGGAAGTCCCGGGGTATTTTCCCAGGCCAGTCTTGGATAATCTACTCCTTCATCTATTGTCCATGCCGCTCCGTACCCCCAACCCTCATATGTGGACATACTCTTCATTTCCGCAGTACTCTTACCTTCACCGCCGTCACTTTCTGACATTCCGCTGGTTTCGATATCCCAATAGCATAAACCAATATATCCTTTATCCATTCCCACCAGGCCACCGGCATTATCGCTTTCCGAAGCGCTGCCCGCGGAGTAACAATTGTATATCGTCCCGAAATTGATACCCACTAAGCCACCGGCATAATCACCTTCAACGCTGCCTGTGGAATAGCAATTGGTGATTGTGCAACTGCTGGAATTTCGCCCCACTAAGCCACCGGCAGAACCCGTTCCCGTAACGCTGCCGGTCGAATAGCAGTTGGAAATCGTACTCCAACTATTGTATCCCACCAGTCCGCCGACCTGACTATTTCCTGAAACGCTGCCGGTCGAATAGCAGTTGGTGATTGTGGCCTCAGATTGGCTTCCCACCAAGCCACCGACATTGTACTTTCCAGAAACGGTGCCGCCGTAGGCATAACAGTTGGCGATTGTGCCATCTTCTTTCAGGTAGCCAACGAGCGAACCAATATACCCACGTGTCCACGCATCAACATCAGGAGCAATCAATCCCAGATTCTTGATCTCGCCAGCTTGAACAAGCCCAAAAAGTCCTATACCGTTCGTACTATTCGAGTTGTAGGTGAAATTAGAAATCGTATGGTAGTTGCCGTCAAAAACGCCGGTAAAGGGGAACCTTGGATTCCAGGTCCCAATGATGTTGAAACTTGTTCCTGTGAAGGCGCCCAGGTCAATATCCGCCATCAGCTTGAAGCACTTGTCCCAATCGTTTGCATCAGCCCCAATTGCATTCATCTGAGACGCCGTATAAATCAGATACGGGTCATTCGGCCCTCCAGTACCACCACCGTATTTAGCCTGGGTCGGCAGACTACAACAGCAGATAACAATAATTGCAGTGATTTCCCCCAACAGGCTTGAATTTCTCGTCTCATTCATTTTACTGTCCTCCTTAATACCAATTTCCCATTATTGAGCCGATTTTCGCCAAAACACACGGCCCATGCTCGCACAAAACAGCAAAGAAAATCTCCAAATGTATGTAAAAATATACATATCAGATTTCAGCAGAATTGTCAAATAAAAAAAAGAAAAAATGATGAGAAAGAAAAGGCGTGAATGAGTGGATGAGAAAATGCATGGATGCGAGTAGTTTCATTTAAATCATTGGCCAGATTTCTCCACTCCGCAATGCTGGGCATTGCTTCGGTCGAAATGACAAGAGTGAGTGCGTTACGATCGAAATGATAGTGAAATGGATTCGGTGAATAAGAATGGTGGGGCTCGCCCCAGCCTACCAAAGTAAAAGACGGATATAGCGGGATGATTTGTTGTTGAAGGTTTTTTTGTTAGTTTATCACAAGTCCGTGCACCC
>DATLBB010000339.1:0-2762 GCA_035527155.1 Sedimentisphaerales bacterium | reverse complement strand
ACGCAGCACCAGAAAGAATCAAAAGGACTGCTGTAATGCTTTTCTGCGCCGCGGTCAAGAAAAGCCTTGTAAACCATCATACCGGTTTCGGGATGCTGGTGGGCAAGGATATGGTTGTACAATGCCCGCTCGTAGTAATCGGCGTAACGAGCGTCGGCGGTCCAGGAGAAAAGGTGACGGGTGAGCTTGAGCATGTTATACGTGTTGCAGGTTTCAGTGGTGTCACCAAGTCTGTCCGAGAGTTTTTTCGGTGGTCCGAAGTACTCCCAGGCGCTGTTGCCGCCGTTGACATAGGTATGATTTTCGATGACGGTTTTCCAAAAGAAACGTGCAATTGTCCGATATCGCTCGATGCCGGTCAGTTCGTGCAGTCTTGCGATGCCAATGACTTTGGGGACCTGCGTATTGGAATGCCTGCCGCTTAGCTCGTCTCGCTGCTTTGCCAATGGGTCAAGTATTTGCTTATGATAAATCCTCCCGGCCAGGTTAAGGTACTTTTCGTTTTGAGTGACGGCATAGAGATTTGCCATCACCTCATTCAATCCCCCCTGCTCGCAGAAGAGTAGCTTCTGCATCTGTTCATCGTTGAGCTTGCCTAACACGCCTTCGAGAAAATCCGCAAGTTTGGTTGCCACTTTGATTGCCCTGGTGTTGCCGCAGAGACGGTAGGCGTCTATAAGGCCGGCCAACTGCTTGTGCAGTGTGTACAGGGGCACCCAGCAGCCGTTCAGGTCGAAGCCTTTTGTCCGGATATCTCCTCGCGAGACCTCTTCGAAGATTTCTCTGCCGCGTGGTATTGCCGCGACATAGCCGTCGCCCTGAGCGTTCTGACAGGCCTGGAGTTCGTCGACTACGTAGTTGACCCGCTCAAGGAGACGACTGTCCCCGCTTTGAGCGTACATCAAAGAACAGGCCGAGAGGTAATGGCCGAGTGAGTGACCGGCGATGCCCGCCTTTTCCCAGCCACCGTATATCCGGCCCTTAGGCTCGAGTCCTGCTTTACTGCGGAAGCCACTGAGCAGCCTGTCCGGCTCAAGCTTCAGCAGGTACCGCATGTTCAGCTCCATCGCATGCCTGAACGGCCCATCGAGCAGCCGTACATCCTTCAGACTGAATCCGTATGCGGCGATAGGCGTCTTTGCCTTGACCTTGAAGGCTGAATTGGCAATCTCTTCGACCTGCGCAAATATTGAAGTTACAAACACTATCGGAATTGTCATACTGACCAGCAGCTTGCTCACATTTGAGCTCCTTAAAACGACTCGGAAAGACCGACGAAAATATCACCCTCGTAGCTTCCATCTTGTGCCAGCCATACCCCCCTTCTCATAAATTCGGGCTCGCACCGGCCAACGATATAATACCCGACATTTCCTTATAGGTCAGATATTATAGCCTTTTTTCAGAAATTGTCCTTAAAATATTTTATTTTACAGCCCTCTGACGTATACCAAAAATGTGTCTCGTGAGTGAGCGATGAAAGGTCTGGCGGGCAATATCTATCGGACGCAGAGAAAGTTACATATTTTGGGCCGTGAGTACGTTTGGTAAGTCCATATTTATTACTTATATTTTATTTGATGGCTTAGTTTCTGAGGAACAGAACAAATGCAGCCCAAGTTATTATCGGTACAAACCGTTTTGTCCGGCTTTGGGCTGAAAGCGTAAGTTTTATTTAGAGCGTATTGTTGGAATTATGACACGGTTTCCCGGACTTAGACGCAAAAAGGCCGCATCCGGCAAGAATCGCAGAAGCTTCTGTTCAGACAACGATTCTGCCGCCGACATCAACGGGCTCTCGAACCTGTATAGCCCGCAAGAGGACAGCCCTGCCCATGTCCGTGATGTCGCTGATGTCCTTTGCGAGATGGGAAAGATTACCGCCGACCAGCTCTCCCGTGTAAGACAGCTACAGGCGGAAAAACCGGATTGCGAAATCGCTCAAATAATCAAGGAACTAAAATTAGCTGATGAACGCCGGCTTTCAATGGCCCAGGCGATGCTTTTCGGATTCGAGTTTCGCCAGGTTAAACCGGAAGAGGTGGAGAGGGAGGCATTTGATAAACTTGAGTTCAACTACGCAAAAAGCAATCACATCATACCCATAGCTATACAGGGTGAAACCCTCGTAGTGGCGACAAGCCGGCCCGGCGACTTCTTTGTCGCCGAAGATGTGAAAAGACAGACTCATATGGATGTTGAGGTCGTCGTATGTCCGGATGAAGCTATAAACAAAGTCTGTGATGCCTTAGAGAAAGAAAGGTTTGATTACGGCCTTGACAATATCATCAGTGATATGGCGGACGTGGAGGTCGTTAAGGAACAGGAGGATGACCTTGAAGACCTCGAAAAAATGGCAGGACAATCACCTGTTATTAAATTCGTTAATTATCTCATCAGCAATGCAATACGAGAAGGAGCCAGTGACATCCACATTGAGCCGAAAGATAAGTCTACGAGAATAAGGTGCCGTATAGATGGCGTGCTTTTTGAAACAACCCAGTCGTCCTTGAAGATGCACCCTGCGATTGTTTCACGCATTAAGATTATGTCCAACCTCGATATAGCGGAGAGACGGCTGCCCCAGGACGGCAAAATAAAGGTCACCGTCGGCGGCAGAGGAGTTGACCTGCGGGTCTCGATACTGCCGACAAATCACGGGGAAAAAGTGGTCATCCGCGTCCTCGACAGTAAATCGATTATGCGGGACCTTGAGCAGTTGGGTATGGAGAAACAGGTCTGCGAGACTTTTCGGCAGCAAA
>DATLBB010000338.1:0-10982 GCA_035527155.1 Sedimentisphaerales bacterium | reverse complement strand
AGAACTTCTTCACTCGGTGCGGCGAGCTGCTGGACGGGATCGAGAATAGAAATTTGCTCAGTGAGGCCCAGGTGAGAGAGTAATTCGGCGTAGGCTTTTTGATGTATGCCAGTCTGAAAGCCGCCGAGGTCAATGGGGACTCTATCAGGAATTTGATGATTGATAGCTTTTATAACACGCTCTCTTGAAGTCATAGTCTCTTTATTTGTCATTTTCGATTTCTTCCACAATATTCGACCGGCATTGGCTTTTGACGCCAACTGGTTAATAAACTTTACTTTCCAATCGATGCAAGGTAGTTCCCTAATCCAACGACCAATGTTGATGCGATGAGGACAAGGATACCGGCTAAAATAATTCGGTGGGTGCGTCGGCTGGTGCCCTTCCATTCGCGGAAAATCAGGCCCCAGATATTGCTGAAAACGATAATCAGGGCCATCAGGACGGTCCAAGCGGCGAAATTATATTTACCCATTTTGGGTTTGCCCATTCCATAGAACATAAACTGAAGATACCAGGTAATGCCGGCTAGTGCCGAGAAGATATAATTGTTGGCGAGGGGCGCGCGGGTGTCGATGTAATTTTTGGCCGTGCGATTTTTTAAGTTCAGGAAAACGCACCAGATGAAGTTCGTTATAAAGCCGCCTGCAAAGATGACGATGAGAACGGGATTGTTCTGCCATAAAGGCGGGGCCTGGTTCTCTACCGCAAGTTCGGCGATTGGTTCTCCGGCAGTGAAGCCAAATTCCATGCAGGCGCTCATTATGCCTGCAAATATTGCGACCAAGAGGCCCTTGATAAAATTGAATTCTTCGACGGCCTTTTTCTTTTCTTCTGCTGAGAGCTCTTTCTCTTTGGATATACCTGCCCAGCCGCAGATTGCTATACCGACGAGGCAGACAAGAACACCGGCAAGGGTGGTCAATCCGGATACGCTGGTGATAAGGTCACCGAAGGTGCCTTGGTATATTGGAGGTACAATCGTTCCGAAAGCCGCGCAAAAACCCAGCGCAATGGCGTAACCGAGTGACATACCAAGATAGCGCATCGACAGGCCAAAGGTCAGGCCGCCGATGCCCCATAACAAGCCGAAAAGAAAGGTCCAGAATAAACTGCCCGCCGGTGCCTCGTGGAGGACGGACATCAGAACCGGGACGGTTAGAAACGCGATTAGCCAGGGCATAATGATCCAGGAAAAGACGCCGTTTACGAGCCAGTAACTTTCCCAGGCCCAGTCGCGGACCTTTTTGAAGGGGATGTAAAAACTTCCCGCTGCAAAACCACCGAGGGTAATTAACAAAAGGCCTAATGCGGTCATAACAGAACCTTCTCTAAATTATTGTAGTCAATTATCGCGGAAACAAAGCGAATTGAGATTATAAGTGTATTTTTAGAGAAACGAAAGAAAGATTTTGCTCGATACTCGATGCTGGATGCTCGATGCGAGTTAGCGTTTAGCTTACAGCGTGCAGTGTAATCCTGGATCCCCGACTACGACATTCGGGGACAGGCGAAACAAATTCGAAGGTTCGAAATTCGAATCCCGCACCTATTAAACATAGGCTTACGCCTAATACGTGCGGGACAAGTGTTTAAAAGAAGACCCCCAAATAAATTTGGTGGCTAAATATCCAAATACCCCGGTCACAGACGGCTGGGCTAAATAAAAGTTAGGGAATTATTGCACTTCGGAGGCCAGATTCTTCGCTGCGCTCAGAATGACAACGGTTATACGAACGCGCAGGCGGTCAGGTTAGGGAGTTGTAGACGCTGCGGATGGCGTCAATGATATAGTCGTTAATCCGCTGTGTGTATTTTGCTCCGACGCGGACCTGAACGAAACGGTCGAAGATATCGAGGGTTTGGCGGCAAGTGTCCGGGCCGTATTTGATTTTCTTTCCTTCCGGGCTGTTAAATGACGGCCAGTTGGGGTGCCTGGCTCGTTTATTAATTACGGATTCCTGGACGGGCAGCAGAACGGAGCCGGTCAGCGTGGAAGCAGGGACTTTGCGCTGTCTTAACTGCCGGATACAGCGGTTGCGTGCTTCCTTGTCTTTGGTTTCGAAATAAACGCCATAACCAATGTCGCCATCCGGGTCGGGGCGGTAGCGGAGGCTAATGCCGGGGAGGTTTTTAATGCCATTATATATGGCCCGGGCATTGCCGCGCAACTGAGCGAGCATTGAATCGAGCTTGGACAACTGGGCGCCGAGAACGGCGCCGGTAAACTCACTCATCCTGAAGTTCTCGCCGGCAAATGTCTGTACCCGGCTGGGGCCCGAACGGTCGAGAAAGACCCGGCGTATCGTGCCCATATCGTGGAAGCGCGCGGACCGTTCGTAAATGACGGGGTCGTTGGTTACGAGTGCACCGCCCTCGCCGGAGGTAATCATTTTGTTGACCTGAAAACTATAAATTCCCACGTCACCGATGGAGCCCAGTGTCTTTCCGCGATAAGAACCGCCTACACATTGGGCGCAATCCTCCAGGACGGCCACACTATTTTTACGGGCGGTCTCCATAATCGGATCCATATCACATGGTCCGCCGAGCAAGTGGACTGCAATGACGGCTTTTGTGCGAGGAGTAATCTTTCGTTTGAAGTCGGCGGGATCGAGATTAAGTGAGCTATCTATGTCAGCAAAGACGGGCAAGGCCCCCGCGTGGACGACACAGGTATAGTCCGACCACCATGTGTAAGCCGGGACAATCACCTCATCGCCGGGCCCAATCCCGAGACCCGCCACGGCGCAATCCAAAGCCGCGGTGCCGGAGGTTACGGCGAGAGCAAAGCGGGTGTGCATATATTTTGTAAAATTTTCCTCAAATCGCAGGACCTTTTCAGGGTTGCCCGGCCCCCAATAACGGAAAGGTGAGCGGGATTCCAATACCTGAAGCAGTGCCTGCTCTTCCTGTCTATCGAAGAATTGAGGTCCGATGTATCCCGGATCGATGTTGGGCGGTTCTTCAGGTTTCAGGCTTGCTTGTCCCCAGAGCCTCTTTGTCCCCAAGCCAGCCGCTGTACCGGAGAGGGCCATACAACTTGTCGTTAAGAATTCACGGCGAGAAAGATTTTGAGTGGTCATTTTTTTCTCCTTATTCGCCTTGTTTTATGAGGTAACCATTTTTAATTATTCTATCGCCAATTGGTCTATTGTTAAGCCAGCGGAAGCAAAGCGATTTTAGATTATACTGGTATTTTATCAGAAATAAAAGGGGATTTACCGTATTAACAAAACGCCCCTTTTGTTTGTTTCCTGGATCGCAAACCTGCATCGCTGTCAGGATGATATTTATTGCAACCGATTTTTAAGATTCACTGCAACGCGGGTTTGTGCGAATTCCCCGGAAAGGGCTGTGCGTTTGTGATTTTGAGTCTTGGCAAGAGGCCGGACCTATTAGCGATTTGAACAGAAAGACCGGGCCTTGCATTCACTTCCAGGACAACCGGCCCGTGGTGCGCATCCAATACAATGTCCACACCTATATATCCCATTTTCATCACTTCACTGAGTTTCTTTGCTGTTTCGAGCATCCGGTCCCACGCAGGTATTGTAATGCCTCCGATGGCAGCGCCGGTATCAGGGTGTACGGTTATGGCGCGATTACGATAAACGCCGCCCAAGGTCTGAGCTGTTTTGAGATCAATGCCTGCAGCCGCCGCTCCCTGATGGAGGTTAGCGCGTCCTTTTGAGGCCAGGGTTGGCAAACGAAGCATTGCAATGACGGGCGAGCCCCGAAAGAGGATTATTCTGATATCGGGTGTTCCGGCCACGGCAAGTTTCTCAAACAGGGGGTGAGGCACAATCCTTCGCTCCACGATAACACTATCGGACCGTTCGCCCAATGAATAAAGACCCGAAAGAGTCGTGGAAATGTGGTACCGCAAATCACTTAGAGAAATCATTTGACCTTTTGCCATTTTGAAAAGTGAACCTTTTCTCCCGACGATTACGAGAACGCCGCGTCCCCCCGTTCCATTAGCCGGCTTAATTACAAATTCCCGTCTTTCACCAATTATCCGTTCGAGGTTCCGTAAATCGCCGAACCGTTTGATAACAGCATACGTCTGTGGGACGGGAATACCCTGTTTTTTGCAAATTTCCTTTGTTACAATCTTATCATCAGCAAACCGATACAAAGAACGTGGATTCAATTCGAAAAGGTAGCTGAGATTGCGTTCATTTATGCCCAAGACGCCATTTTTGCGAAGGCGCCACGGCCATACCCATAATCCTGTCGGCATAATCTTCATTGTGTCCACCTGAAGCTCAGCTTTGAGCAATATCCCTGAATCGCCACAATTCCGTCAATCGGTACCCGGAGTACCGTCCGATCAAAAGAAGAGCCGCGGCGTTAAAGAGTTGTATTTCGGGGAACATCAAGACAAGCCTGCCAAGCCCTTCCAACCCAAGGACCAACAGGCAACATATCGCGACCCCCAGTGTACCGGCGAAAACTTTGAACGCCTGTGGAAGACCATCCTCCTCTGCGGTAATATTAAATCGCTCGATCATCATAGTCAGTATAACCGTAGGCAGCAATACGGCGCTGGCGCTTGGAGTCAAATTCATGTAATCCAAGATTGAAACCGCGAGAATCATGCATAATACGACCAATGTAAGAATGATCCCGAGGCGAGCAACCAGCAGAAGCTTGAGCTGATTGAGAAGCAATCGTGCCAATATACCGACGGTGAGAACAACAAAAAAAACAAGAGCTCCGGTTCGCAAATCGGCCTGAACAAAACAAAGAGCAATAAGCGCCGGTGTAAACGTCCCAAAGGTGCGTATTCCAATGACATTTCGAAAAATTGCGGTTATGAGCGCCCCCAGCGGCAACAGAAGAAGCAAAGCGATAATCTCCTGCATATTCAAGGGCAATCTTGTCAAATCGAAAACGCTCCAGAATCGATTATCCGGCAAAAACACAAAAGTGGGAGCAGGCAGCAGATGACGAATAGAATATATTGCCTGAAATACGTCCCTGGCGGGTGTTCTGACAATATCGACGCCGTCGCGACGAACAGGCAGAACAGCCATGGGCAATTTACCAGCATAGCCATTCTCCGGGTCATAAGACAACCAGTTATTTTTGTAGAACACTTCAACCCAATAGTGCGGGCGGGCATCGGAGTTTGTTTTAAGAAAAAAACCGGTCGTTAAACGAGCCGGAATCCTCTCCGTCCGACACAGGGCCACCATGGCCCTCGCACGCCCCAAAGCAGTCCCCATCCCCTGCTGCAAAGTGCCCAACGCGTCTGTAGGCGTGTTTCCACCGCCCCGGACAATATTTTCCGAGCAAAAATCGAAGATACGTTCCAACATTTTTCCTCTGGTTATTTTCCCCTCCTTAAGCGGACTGATAATATTGAACAGCTCCAGACTGTTTATCTGGACAGCCTCTTCCTCCCTGAGGTAATAGGCCATTTCTTCAGGGGTTAATTTTACCTTTACCGGAGGCAATTTTGATTTTACATCCTGTTTCAAACTGATTTCAAAGTCTGCGATAAATCTGCCTTGGTTATAACCCACAATCGGCACAATTACAGCTTCTCGTCCAAGCGTCCTTTTGCTTCTGAGGACATCCATCCAGATTCCTTTATGTGAGAAGCTTTCCCGGACTACCCGACACTGTGCCGTGTTGTCGGGCAGCGCGATATAAATCTTTCCCTCTTTTATAACCGGAAAGCCAATATTATACGTTAAGCGCCACACATTATTTCCTTGAGAGCCATCCTGTTTTTGCACATATTTTAAGCGCAGGTATACCCCCCCCGCACCCATGATGACAAGCCCGATGGCAGTGAGTATGGCAGCCCGATAACGATTTAGCATTCAACCTCCATAATACCTTCGGCAATAAGGTTTTAGCTGTCGGATTTCAGTTTACAAACCGGAGTGTAAAATTTTGTCCCATTCTGTCTTTTTCAGGAAAATACAACACATACAGGAACCGCTCCCAAGGATCCGCAAGAAAAACAGCCCTGGTGGTTGTGTCATTTAACTCTCTAAGGCGTGTTCGTTGCAGAAGTTCCCTGCTTTCAGGCATGGGGATTCTGAAAAAGTAAATAGGCATTACCCGCCTTTCTTCCCTGTTCTTAAGTCGTGCCACAATACCTGCGACTTCGCCTGCGGGGAATAGACGCAAAAAGTACTCTTTAGTTCTCACGGTGGGCAGCCGCTTTTTGGGCACGCTAATAAGAATCTTGTCCGGCTCGACAAACTTTGCTGAGACCGGTTGAAGGTTTGGCTGCTTCGGCAAACCATGAAACAACCTGACTTCGGGGTCCCCCCATAAATGAAAACTATACGCGACACGTTTCACCTTGGTCTGCTCCTTGTGCCCCCGTTCGGTCTTCAAAAGACCGACACATAAGAGGTAGTTCCTGGCATCGCGCAAAGCCTCTCCGACGGAGCTTCCCCTATACAGCAGACTATCACAGAATGCCTTGACAAACGCGCTGCCGGAGGCGCTATGAATATTTGTTCCGCTTCCCAATATACCGACAGAGCCGGAAGCCAGGATTTCCAAAATGGGGTCCTCCAATGAATGGCAGCTTTGAAGGATGATGAAAGGGGCCGCCTCAAGTTGAAGAGGGTTTAACGGCTGCGGAGTCTGTTCGGAAAGCTCCTGATTGTCACTTTTTCCGTTTTTCCATGAGTATTCTTTTTCGTTTGGCCGCCGGGAACCGGGTGAGTCTTCTGAGGGTATGGTCTCGTCTCCATTCGTGTGGAAATCATCATCACAGGGGTCGTATATAAAACGGTCACGTTCAACGAAATCGTCCGTGTTGTCGTCGTATTCACTACCATAGAGAAATTCCTCATCCGCGAAAACGTCAGGATTTTTAAAGAGTGTAAAGTCGCTTATGTGCCCTTCGAATATGATTAACCGGGCATATTCAGCCATAGTTCGTATATCCTGGTTGTGGCAGGGAACGCCATAAAACTCATCGGTATGAATACTGAAGTTTTTAAACTCGGCAGCCGCCGCCCGGCTCATAGTCTCGCAAAGCGGCAATGAACCATAGTTGTTACTTGGATTAGCTATCATCAGGACTTTTGGTCCTGTCTGACCAAGCATATAATCTCCGGCAATACCCCTCGCTATGAGGGTGGAAGCAGCCCACAAGTCGCGCAGTGGAATACGACCCACCCCCATTGACGCCGCCGCGTCTTTAACGGCTCGAGAACACGGTTCCGCGATGCTTTCATAATCGCCGGTTTCAGAGGTATTTTCCACGTCGATCGTCGCAATGGAATCATAACCACCCAAGATTGTTACCGTTTGCGGCTTTATTAAGCAAGTTCGAATCAGCTTATCAACATTATGTTCGGCGGTCAAAGGATCCGGCGAATAACAAGGTACAACCGCCGAACCACGCATCAGACTCAGATACGGCACGAGCCAAGACAAGACCGTATCGTCCGCAAACTCATCAGGGACACGAAAGAGAACCAGATTCCGTATATTTTCGGGGCCAATCACCCGCACAATCCGTTTTTGAATTTCAGCTATTCCAAGTGTTTCCACATCAGGTTTAAGAAAACCAACAAGTTCGGCATCAAATTCCGCGTTGGAGGCCGCAAGTAAAAGACGTTGGACGCCCAGAGCCTTGAGTCCCTGTGAAAGTGTTTCAGGGTTTTCCCTGCCGGTAACAGGAATAAACGGTACACCCAGATGTGAAGCCAAGGTCGAAGCAAGGACAACCGCCTCGGCATTTTGGAGACGAGCCATAACCACCAAATCCACCTTCTTCCAAAAAGTTTCGGCCAAGAGTAAACCTGTCTTCGCAGGTTCAGAAGTTACCGGGACGATACTTTTCGCCGTCTTCAGGCCGGGTAGACGAAAAGGCAGGTCGGGCTCTGTCATCAAGAGCACGCAAGAACGCACCAAAGGCGTGAGTTGCTCTATGAGTCTGGTTTGTTCCGGAACGTTCTCCGAGGCGAGTGCGAGGAGAACCGGAGTTGTGTTCTGGCGGCGCATCTTTGCCGCTATCGGGGCAGCGGCTGCAAGCAGCCATTTATTCTTTTCAGGAACAACAATCAGCGTTAGCGGTTTATTGTGATCTGTCTGAGTCCACAGCAAAGATTCCGGTTTTTTCGTCTGTTCCGAAAGCCACTCTATTGTGACCTTTTCCAGCTGCTCAAGCACAGGGTGTATTACAAGGGACTGCCGACAAACCGCAACAGCATCACTCTGTTCAACATCACTTTTATACCGGTCATCTACACGAGGGGAGGAGGCCTCTTCACCCACACCCCCGTATAACTTTGCAGTTAAACGGTAACAAGCTTGAGTTCTACTAATCGCGTATATCGCCAGCACACCGGCCAGGACACTGAACACACAACTTCGCAGCATACGATTGTCATTCGTCATTTTAATCACAGATTGAGCCCTTAAAATAGATTTACATCCTCATGTGAGAAATGCTTATTTTTGGCAGTAGTCTATAAGTCGGGCGATTTCGGAGCGCATATCTTTGCGATGGACAATCATATCGACGAAACCGTGCTCCAGCATAAACTCAGCGGTCTGAAAACCTTCCGGAAGCTCAACCTTTATAGTTTCGGCAATGGTGCGTGGGCCTGCAAAACCAATCAAAGCGCACGGCTCAGCGATTATGCAATCGCCAAGCATTGCAAAACTGGCCGTTACGCCGCCCGTAGTGGGGTCAGTCAAAACTGAAATGAACAGTCCCCCAGCCTCGTCGTATTTCGCTAACGCCGCAGAAGTTTTTGCCATCTGCCCCAGTGAGACGACGCCTTCGTGCATTCTCGCACCGCCTGAGCAGCTTACGACGACCAAGGGGAGCTTTTCGTCCATGGCCATATCCACAGCGGCGCAGAATTTTTCGCCGACCACAAAGCCCATAGAGCCCATGAGGAAATTCGGCTCCATGACCGCCACGATAACACGCCTTCCTTTTATAAATGCCTTTCCGATGAGCATAGCCTCCTTTGCCCCGGATTTTTTCTCGTCGTCCTTTAGACGCTGCTTATAAGTTGTTCCTCTGAACTTGAAGCCAAGGGGGTCATAGGTCTTCAAATCGCCAAGAACCTGCTGAAAGGAATCCTTATCAAGCAGATACTTAATCCTTGTCGCTGCTTCAATTCTGAAATGATGATTGCACTCGGGACAGACGTTTAGATTTTTCTCAACGGTGCTTTTATAGAGCATGTGCTCACAGGCCGGACACCGTACCCAGAGGCCTTCGGGCATCTCTTTGCGCGGCTTCAATGAGAAACCGTTCCATTTAGATTTAGCTTCCTTGGCCATAGACATAAGATTCCACTAATTATATAGCCACCGCGTGTGCAACAAGTTGCACACCCTACCCGGCTAATGATATAGTAATCTTACCAGAAATTTACAGATATGGCCACAAAAATTAGCACGCCAACCCAAAGCAAATCAACGAAAACGATGTTTGAGCCTGTAAAACAGGCCTCGCAATGACTTTTTTATAGATTCCTCGGCTGCACTCGGAATGACAGTAGAAGTGCGCCTGGAACCACAAGGGAAGTGCACTCTGAATAACATATGTGGATGGTTTTCAACGTGGCAGGAATTTAGGTGAAGGTTAAAAAGCAATTCGCCGAGCATGCCGTGCCTATCTTCGAAAGATAGTTGACAGCATGCCCGGCGAACTTAATTGCCAAGCACGGGTCGCTTGATTAACTTAACCAACCTCAACAGTCATACGAGCTTTGAGGTCTTCCAGTCGAGATTTACAAGTTTCCATGCCACCGATAATCGTGTAGACCCTTACGGACTCCCTTCCATCTTCATATATCCCTCGATGGATGGTTGCTTGGCCTGTTATCTCCGACAAATTATCAAACGCATAGTCGATGTTGTCCTGGAGGCCTTTGATGTTCGCCATCAATTTTTTCCCGGCGACCACTATGCAACCAGCCAGTTTTGCAGTCGTTAAATCGAACCCACCTGCAAGGAGCGTCTTGCCAAGGTTCTTTTTGACCGCCTGCGATATTGCAAACTTGTCCTGATACCTGTTCACTTTGGTCAGGCCCATTATGGCACATCCGCCAGCTTCCATAATGCTGTGATAATCCACAGGGTCAAAGGAAGTATAGCGACTGCTCAAAGCACTGAGCCTGTTGAAGATATCAAACAGACCCGCGACAGTGCTGTTTATGCTGGGCCAGAATGACCTTACTGTCATTCCCGGATACATCTTGTTAATTTTGTCATTGTCTATAAAGATGAGCGGCGATATTTGCCCAGCGGTGGCCATTTTACTTAACTCAGTGGCCACTTTCCAGGCATTCTCAGCTACCTTTGGCGAACTTGATTCGCCGACGGTCGGTAAAGTCATAACTACGCCAACCTTCTTGTCCGGGTCGGGCAGGCCAATATATCGAGCATAGCTTTTGCATATCTCGACCAAACCCACTGCGCTTCCACCACCTGTTCCACCACCAGCTCCAAAGGAAATCATGATGTGGTCCACCTCAGCGCCAAATGTCTGGCGGGTCAAGTGCAAAACTTCCTGCTGATATTGCTGTACGGCATTCTTACCTCTTTGCATATCCTTACCTGCACCTTTTTCGCCCATGTCCATGAGGAACTTTTGACTTTCGGGAATATCGAGCAAATCCAAATCATGGTGAGTGGTATTAATGGCCAATACCTTCTTATAACCGAGGTCATAAAAAGACTTGACTAATCTTCCGCCGCACTGACCGGCACCAACCCAGGCATATCGTGTAGAACCCTTGATCTGGTCCTTAATGCCGCTCTCGAGCGAAATATTGGGCTCATATTGCTCCAAGTCTAACTGGGGCAGGAGCCAGGCATTGAAATCAAACTGACCTTTCGGCGTTATGGGGCTGCGTCTTCGGGTGGCTTTCTTCGCAGGTTTTTGAGTTGTCTGTGCTTTCGGTGTTACATGCGTGGTGGCCGGTGCGCGTTTCGGAGCGGGAGCCCTTCTTGTTACTTTTGCCTTGGGTGTT
>DATLBB010000337.1:0-14492 GCA_035527155.1 Sedimentisphaerales bacterium | reverse complement strand
GCCGATGTCGGCTGGAGGATCGATTGTCTCGGAGATATGGGAGGATTCAGTGCCAACTGGTCGCACATGAACGATTATTATCCGCAGGCAATCATCAACTTTGGCGTAAAGGACGCCTGGAAAAAAGCCCCCATAACACTTGAGGTGTGCTGGGTAATGCAGCACTGGAAAGATATGGGCTGGGACGTCGACCACATAATCGACGAGTCCCTCAAGTGGCACATCTCTTCTTTCAACGCCAAGTCCTCACCGGTCCCAAACGAATGGTGGCCCGCGGTCAACAGGTGGCTTGGAAAAATGGGATACAGATTTGTGCTTCGAAAGTTTACGTACCCGGCAGCATTGAAACCAAACGGCAAACTTGCTTTCACTTCCTGGTGGGACAACAAGGGTGTCGCACCGTGTTATAAGAAGTTCCCTCTCGCTCTTCGCCTGAAAAACGACGAAAAAAATGAAATCTTAGTCACAAATGCCGATATCAGAACCTGGCTGCCGGGTGATAATCTTTATGACGATTCCGTTTTGGTCCCATCTGATATGCCTCCGGGTAAATACGACCTGCAAATCGGAATCCTCGATTCCGTCTCCAGTAAGCCAAAAGTTAAACTCGCCATATCTGGAAAGAGTCCCGATGGCTGGTACTATCTTGGAAAAATAAAGATTGGAAATTAGTCGAACACAATAAACCGGAAATCTTCACAGCTTTGAAAGTGTGATTATGAAAATTGTAACAGTCAGACGTATAAGTCAGGCCTTCTTTTTCTCACTCTTTGTCTGGTTCTGCATAGTTGGCACCATAGGCGAAAAATTCTGGCAGTTGCGGGCCTGGCCGGTCAACTGGTTTTTCCAGCTCGACCCGCTCGTCGCAATCGGAACAATATTGACCACGCATACACTATACCGGGCCCTTTTGTGGGCGTTGCTTACAGTTATTTTGACAATAATTTTTGGGCGGTTCTTCTGCAGCTGGGTCTGTCCCTTCGGCTCATTACATCACTTCGTCGGCTTCTTAGGCAATCGCAAAAAAAAGTTTGCACAAAAAATCCAGCTCAACAAATACCGAAAGGCCCAGTGCATAAAATACATTGTCCTTATTGTATTCTTGTCAATGGCTGCGTTTCCATCGATTTCAGTCACTTTACAAACCGGCCTGCTCGACCCCATACCGCTCGTAACTCGTTCTTTTCAGTTATTATTGTCCATTGCCGACAGAAGTGTTAATTTTGTTTCAGCAACGCCCCGCTTTTATGAAGCCGGCTGGCTGATACTCCTGATTTTCTTTACAGCGGTCTTTCTTAACCTGACTGTCCCTCGGTTCTACTGCAGATTCATTTGTCCGCTCGGCGCATTGTTCGGCATCCTTGGAAGGTTTGCCATCTGGCGAATCGGCAAAAACCAAACTGAATGTTCTAATTGCAAATTATGCGAACGCTCCTGCGAAGGCGGCTGCGAACCCAGCGGTAATATAAGGATAAGCGAATGCGTCCTCTGTTTTAATTGCCGTCAAGACTGTAAGGATGAAGTAATCAGCTATCAAACGACACCGTCACTGGCCGGCGAAATCACAAACCCGGACATTTCCCGCAGGGGCTTTGCACTTTCACTTGCAAGCGGCGTCTTTGCAGTACCCGCTATCAGGCTCAGCAACAAACTGGGCAGCAACTGGTATCACAAAGTCATTCGACCGCCCGGCGCACTGTCAGAAACCGAATTCTTAAAGAGATGTATCAAGTGCAGCCAGTGCATGCGCGTCTGCCCCACAAACGTTCTCCAGCCCAGCGGCATTGAGGGAGGTCTGGAAAATCTCTGGACCCCTGTCCTTAACAACCGAATCGGCTCAAGCGGCTGCCAGTTAAACTGCGTGGCCTGCGGACAGGTCTGTCCGACCTCGGCCATCAGGCCGATTACGCTTGCTGAAAAGCTCGGAACTGATGAGTTTGCCGAACTCGGACCAATCAAACTCGGCACCGCCTTTTTTGACCGAAACAGGTGCCTGCCCTGGGCGATGGACAAGCCCTGCATAGTATGCGAGGAAAACTGTCCGCTCAGCCCAAAGGCAATCTATACCCGAGAAGAATTTATCACCATAAGAGATGGCATTGTTACGGTAACAAAAGTTGTTGATAATACTATAGAACTCGAAACAACAATCCCCCCCGAAAAATTCGCCACCGGCGATTATTATTGTGCTGTTAAAGAAAATAAACGCAGGAAAATCACAGCCAACACTGAAAACACTATTGTAATTTCTCCTGATGACCAATTCGAAAAAAACCCGGCTGCCGGCGGCAAAATCGAGATTCAGGTTCGCCTGCAAAGACCTTATGTTGATATTGAGAAATGTATTGGCTGCGGAGTGTGCGAACACGAATGTCCCGTAAGCGGCAAGAAAGCCATAAGAGTCTCCGCTGAAGGAGAAACAAGAAGCATGGACAGAAAGTTATTGTTGAAACCTTAATCGTTGTGGAATTTCGCGCGATGAGACTGGCCTGAGCTCCGTTTCAAATCCGGCATCTGAGCAAAGCGACATAGATAACCAGCCATTCATACCCACAACAGGGGACGAGTTTTCCAATTTTTGATTTTCAATTTATCCGTCATTGTCTTAATATACTGCTATGTTGGAAAAAGGGCTTGTCCAGATTTACACCGGAGATGGTAAGGGCAAAACCACCGCTGCGTTTGGCCTGGCCCTCCGTGCAGCCGGGCAGGGGCATAAGGTCCTGATTTATCAATTCTTAAAACCGGCCTCGCTCGATATCGGCGAGCGTTTCGCCCTGCAGTTGGGCGCTGTCAGAATCAGGGTCGAATCGCTCGATGTGCCTTGGGATATGTCCCAATCCTTAAAAGACGAAAAAGCCGTCTCGCAGACGCAGACAGCAATTAGTGAAGTTCTTGAGCGTATTGCCGCAACCGGCGAGAAAAGATTTTATGATGTGCTGATACTCGATGAGATTGTATTTTGCCTTTCAAAAGGCCTGGCCAAACTGGAAGATATCAAAAATATTATTGATAAAAGAGACCCTGCCGTCGAAATCATTCTGACCGGCAGAGGTGCAACTAAAGAATTGATAGCGCTGGCTGATTTGGTGACAGAAATGAAAAATGTAAAGCATCCGTTTGACAAGGGGATATCGGCCAGACGAGGCATCGAATTTTGAACACATCTTTTAAGGATGAAATTTTAGCTATGAAGTCCCGAAGCCACAAAGAGATTAAGAGTATAAGAATAAATATGGCTGAGTCTTAGTGTCTTTGTGCCTTGATGGCAAAAAAACAAGAGCTTTCGCTATGAGTAAAAACATTGGAGTAATTATCTGTGCCGCGGGTGCCAGCAGTCGGTTCGGCGGAAAGAGAAAAAAGCCTTTTGTCGACGTGGCCGGCAGGGCCGCATTTCTGCGAAGTGTTGAGCTTTTCGCCAACCGCGACGACGTAAAGCAGACTCTCTTAGCTATTGCGCCAGAAGACCAGGAGCTGGTAGAGGTTAAATGGGGTCCTAATCTAAAGTTTTACGATGTGCAGACCTGCTTCGGCGGCGCCGAGCGCTTTGATACCGTCAAAAAAGCGATGGAGCTCCTCAAAAAAAATATTGACCTTATAGCCGTCCACGATGCTGTGCGATGCTGTGTAACGAAGAAGTGGATTGATGATTGTTTCGCCGTTGCCGCTAAAACGGGAGCTGCCATGCTGGCCTGCCCCGTCGCGGCAACTATAAAAAAGGTCAAGGACAATACGATAATCAAAACCATCGATAGAAAAGGTCTCTATGAAGCCCAGACTCCGCAGGTCTTTGAGGCCTCACTGCTCAGGAAGGCTTACGAAAACCTCGAAAAGCTCGACAAAAACAAAATCAGCGACGATTCCCAGCTCATCGAGGCCCTTGGCCACAAAGTATCAATTGTGGAGACCGACTCTTCGAACATCAAAATTACCCGAAAAAGTGACGTCGCTATTGCCGAAGCCATTCTAAAATCCCGGGCTAAAGCCATACCGAAAGGCTATATTGGCCCCTACGCCGAAGCCCAGTGGTAAATGTTCGTATTGCCTAAAGAAAAATTATCTCCAGGAACGACCTTGGATTTGATTCAGCCTTTGCTCTTACTTTGACCGTTTTCTATAGCCGAACCGATTCTCCAGCTATCACAAGAAAATACCTAACTTCTTATATAACCATACTTTATCCCAACAAGAGCAAATTTTCCAAAAATTTTTGAAAAAATTTACTATTTTGGTTGACAAATCAATGATAATCGTTATAATATATACGATAATAGAAAACAATAATTTAAGAAAGGAAAATTACAATTATGAATACATTTATTGAGAAAAACAAAGGGCTGCTAACATTTTACTGCGTCGCGGCCCGAATCATCGGTTGGGTGCTCCTGATTACAGCCAGCACCTGGACTGTATCAACCCTGTCTGGACACAGCAGTTTTAGTATACCATTTGTCATGCCAATTACAATCTTCATACGCATACTTATCGGGCTGGTCGTACTGGGTGTCGCCCAGTTTATCAGATACCTGTTTGAAACCGAGTATAAACCCGGCTGGATTCTACGTCATGGAGAAAAAATTCTCTACCTATACGCGGCCCTTCGGGTTATAAGAATTGCTTTTCTTTTTTTTGTTGATGCCAAGAGAATGGGGGACTCTATTTATTACTCTCCATGGGGATTTCTTGTAGCTAACGGGCTGCCGGTTGTCGCGAGTGCGTTAATTCTGGTCGGATTGGCCCAGATTCTACGGCGGGTGATGCCTATCATTGAAGAATCAAAAACGCTGGTCTGAAAGGAGGCAACAAAGATGATTAATATTCGACTGAATTACATACTTTTGGACCGGCGGATGAAGCTAAAAGAACTGGCCCAGGCAACAGGCCTGGCGGTAAATAACCTGTCCATCCTCAAAACCAACAAGGCACGCGCCATCCGCTTTTCCACATTGAACAGCTTATGCAAAGCCTTGAATTGCACCCCCGGAGATTTGATTGAATATCTCCCGGACGAAAACGCCACTTAGCTGAATGTGATTTGGTCTTTTTTCTTTTCTTTACCTGGCTTTTATGCTAAAATCCCGCCAATGGAACCGCAACTATTATCAGGGACGACATAATGAGCCGGCCGAATACAGCAAAACTAAAAAAAACAACCACAGATAATAGAAAAAACTCTACGGATTCAGTAGTCTCCGTGGCCAATATCGAAACCGGCACGGCAACTGTGGCGGGTAAAAGATTCCACTTCATCGGCGCAGGCGGAGTCGGGATGAGCGGCCTGGCACAGCTTTTGATAAAAAACTCTGGCATTGTTACCGGCTCAGACCAGACCCAAACTTCTGTTACCGACAGGCTTTGCGAGATGGGGGCTGATATAAAAATCGGCCATAAAGCCAACAATCTCGACCCCGAAATGGATGTGGTCGTTATCTCGGCTGCCATAAAAGAAGACAATCCGGAATTAAAACTGGCCCGAGAAAGAGGCCACAAAATCTATAAATACGCCCAGATGTTAGGCCAATTGTGCAATTGCTATGAGTGTATAGCTGTAACCGGTACCCACGGCAAGAGTACAACAAGCGCCTGGCTGACCTATTGTCTAAAACAGGCCGGCATCGACGCAAACTTTATCATCGGCGCCGATGTAACCCAGTTGGGCGCCTCTTCCGGCGCCGGAGATAGCAAGTATTTCGTGGCGGAGGCATGCGAATACGACCGAAGCTTTCTGAACCTCAAACCCAAAATCGGCTGTATACTAAATATCGAGCAGGACCATCTCGATTACTATAAAAATGAAGAAGATATCGTTAATGCCTTCGCAGATTTTGCCTTCGGCGTCAAACCGGATGGTGTCTTGATTGCCAACGGCACAGATTCAAACGCGGCAAAAGTCATTAGCAGACTGCCGGCAGATTTTCTCTCCGAGACATTCGGGCTTGATAAAAAGTGCAATTTCTACGCCACCAATATTCAGCTAAATGACGGACTCTATAGCTTCGATGTTTACCACAATGATAAATGGTTAGGTTCGACCCGAATCTCTCTGCCGGGAAGTCACAATATCCTGAACGCCCTCGCGGTGGTGGCTATGGCGACTAATGTCGGACTCGACCCCGACCGGGTACTTGCCCTGCTGCCCCGCTTTACCGGTATCGAACGTCGGCTGATGCTCAAAGGCCGCATCGGACAAATCACGGTCATTGACGACTACGCCCATCATCCAACCGAAATAAAGGCTTCACTGGCCGCGATACGCCAAAGGTATGAGCCGAGGCGGATTTGGTGCGTTTTTCAGCCCCACCAGTACAGCAGAACAAGATTTTTGCTTGATGACTTTTCAGAAAGCTTTAAGCTTGCCGATGTAACTATTGTGCCGGAGATTTATTTCGTCCGGGACTCGCAGGCGGCCAAAAAAGAGATTAATTCGCAGATACTGGTCGAAAAAATGCGGAATAATGGAACAGAAGCCGTATTTATCGAAGACTTTGGCCGGATTTGCGATTATCTAAAAGATAATGTAACTGCCGGTGATTTGGTTGTTACAATGGGTGCTGGTGATATTTGGAAGGTTGCAGATGAATATTTTCGGTGGCTTAGAGAAAATCGTTGAAAAAAACTATCCGTTGGCCAATCACACATGGTACGGCTTAGGCGGGCCCGCTGATTATTTTCTCAGGCCCCAGAGCGTCGAGCAGCTTAAAGAAGTTGTCAGGAGATGCAGGGAAAACCGAATCCGGATTTATGTCATGGGCTTCGGCTCAAATCTGCTAATCAGTGACGACGGACTGCGAGCTGCGGTGATAACACTTGAAGAAGAGCAATTCAAACAGACACAATTTGACGACGAGAAGGTTACAGCGTGGGCGGGTGCCGAATTGAGCAAGCTGGTCTTGACCTGCGTGAAAAAGGGACTGTCGGGCATCGAATCTCTAATAGGAATACCAGGCTCAATTGGCGGTGCGGTAAAAATGAATGCCGGAGGCAACTTCGGGGATATCGGCGCAGCAGTAGAGACTGTCAAGCTGATGGACAATCAAGGCAGTGTTTTTGAAAAGAGCAAGCCGGAGCTGATGTTCGACTACCGCCGCACAAACATCACCGCAAAATTCATTCTGAACGCTCGCCTGAAATTAGCCGCCGGTGACCCCGAGCAAATCATGCAAACTGTCAAGGAAATCTGGATATATAAAAAGAACACTCAGCCGTTAAATACCAAAAACTCCGGCTGCATATTCAAAAACCCGAGAGGTCTTTCCGCCGGCGCTCTCATCGACAGGGCAGGGCTGAAGGGCCTACAAATTGGTGGGGCCATCGTCAGTGAAAAGCACGCAAATTTCATAATCGCACAGGAGGGGTGCAAAAGCCGCGACGTTATGAGACTGATAGACGCCATGAAACAAAGAGTTATAGAACGGTTCGACACCGAGCTGGAACCTGAAATCGAAATCTGGAGTTGATGGATTAGCCGCGAATTAACCTTGTCCCCGCGAAAGCGGGGAACCAGTAATCTAATGAATAGTAAATTGAAAACAGTAAATAGTAAACTTGTGGTGAGCGAAGCCGAACCATTAAAAGTAGCCGTCCTTATGGGTGGCATCGGCGAAGAGCGCGATATCAGTATTCAAAGCGGTAATTGCGTCACGCAGGCGTTAAAAGAGGCCGGCTTGAATGTAGTAGCCGCCGATATCGCACCGGAAAATTTGGATATATTGGAAGATGGAAGTATTGATGTGTTCTTTATTGCACTGCACGGCAAGTTCGGCGAAGACGGCCAACTCCAACAAATACTTGAAGACAAATCCCTTGTTTATACAGGCAGCGGACCAACAGCAAGCAGATTGGCCTTTGACAAAATGGCCGGCAAAAGGGCCTTCGCCAAAGCCGGTCTCATAACACCAAAGGTAATTAACTTTGATGTCCAGACAGAGGTGAAAGACCTTGTGAAACAACTGCTGCAGCTTGGTGATAAATTTGTCGTCAAGCCTGTCAGGCAGGGGAGCACTATCGGCGTCAGCAGGGCTGATGATCCGAAGTCGGCATTGGCAGCGGCCCGGCAGTGTCTAAGCAAGTTCGGTGATTGTATGATTGAAGAATTCATACCGGGCCGGGATATAACCGTTGGCATCCTATGCAACCAGGCGCTGCCAATTATTGAGCTTAGGACGCAAACCGGATTTTACGACTATCAGGCAAAATATCTCGACGAGAAGACACAGTTTCTTTTCGATACAATTGAGCAACCTGCTCTGAAGGCTAAAGTCAAGGCAGCGGCGCTGGACTGTTTCAATGTGCTCGGCTGTCGCCACTTTGCCAGAGTTGATTTTAGACTGGGCAACGATGAAGTTCCCTACGCCCTGGAAGTCAACACCATCCCGGGCTTTACAACCCGTTCCGATTTACCCAAAGCAGCAGCAAAGACAGGACTTTCAATGAGTGACTTGTGTACAAAAATAATCGAGGCGGCATACTCGTCACTCGTGAACCGACAGGCGTAAAGCCGGATACGAGACTATAGTGGCCAGAAGAAAACGAACAAAAAAAAGCAGGACGAAAAGAATATCGTTTAAGGGCGGAGCTTCAAAAAGGAAGAAAAAGCGAAAGACAGCCCATCACCCGTCTTTGACCCACATTTTCAAAGTCTTCGCTATGGCCTGCGTTTCTGCCGCCATGGGAATTGGCTTCGTATTAGTCGTATGGTTCGGCTTTACGTCACTGGATAAATATGTCAAAAAGAACGTTCCCATCTGGGAAAGAGCATCAACCTTAAAATTGATAGATGTCCCCGACTGGGTCAACGACCAGCTCAAGGATAAGATTTATGCCACAGCCGCGCCCAATGGAGATTTAAAACCGGATGAAGAGACCGCCCGCCTGGTTCAGGAGATTCTTACTCAGGAAGCCGCCTGGCTGGACGAAGTAAAAGTACAAACCACACACGATAGTATCCACATCGAAGCACGCTGGCGAAGGCCTCTGGCTCTGGTCAAAGTAGGGCCGCGAAAATGGTATGTGGATTCAGACCTGGTTGTGCTCGATTTTGTCCCGATGCCGAATCTTCCCATCGTAAGGGTCGAAGGCCTGCCCCTGATAGAAAGACCACCGCGGGGCAGAGTTTGGCAACGTGATGACCTCGCTGCCGCCGTTGCTATATTGGCGCATCTCGAGAGAATGGATAAACTCGTCACGCCTGACAAACCGCTGCTTTATGAAATCGACAGCATCGATGTGAGCAATTTCAAGGGCCTTGTAAACAGCCGCTCTCCGCACATTGTCCTGTACGCAAAGGACAATGTCGAAATTATCTGGGGAGCTGAGGTCGGCGCCTGGCAGAAGCATCTGGAATCTACCGATGAGCAGAAACTGGCCAAGCTTTACTACTACTACAAGAAACAAGGCTCACTATTAGATGGTGCACCATATATCAATCTATGCGACCCGCAGGATAACGTACCCCTGCCGATTGACAAATTTTAGTGGGGAACAAAATTGTTCAACGCCGGAGCTGACCGGTCCAACCTCTAACAAGTAAAGCATAATCATTAAAATCAACTCTTGTGCTTCGGTCAATATCACGACCCCCACACCAATGGCCAATGGTACAAATGCTCAGCCACCGCTCAACTAAAGTTCTTAGGTCATACCAATCGATATCACCGTCTGTATCGAAATCGCCGGGACGAAGCGAACCAGTCCAACCTCCGGCGAGTATAGCAAAATCAACAAAATCCACTCTGGTGCTTTGGTCAATGTCGCGCCCGCCGCACCACTCGTCAGCGGGGCAGGTGCTCAGCCACGTCTCAACTAAAGTTTTTAAGTCGTACCAATCAATATCCCCGTCTGTATCGAAGTCACCGGGCCGAATTGGTCGCGGTGCGCGGGGGTCCCACGATGTGTCAATAGTGAGGGCGGGACTTACAGCGTTGGCGATTGAATCCCAGGGCACGAGCTTGAAGTTCGAGTTGTCGTTGTCGCTGCCGGTATTGTCGTGGTCGTGAGCTATGAAGAGGCCGCTGGGAAAGGCTGAGCCGAGGCTGACGTTGGTGACATCAATGCCGTCTGTCTGTGTGCAGCCGTCAATACTGAGGGTATCGTTACTGACAACCCGGAATGTATCAATGTAATCATTGTCGCCTTCGCGCCGATAAATCACGAAGGTGTTGTTTCCCTGACTGGACACGATAAGATAACCTGCCCCATCAGTGGTGTAATATATTGTGAGTCCTTCTACGCAAGCTGAAAGACGACCATTACTGACGTTGTCTACCGATATGCGGGATGTTCCATCTGTTGGCTCAGCACCGTATTTCCATATCCCGAAGTTCTCTTCACCGATGTAGAGCTTGGCGAACTCATCGTCGGCGACACAGCCTTCGGGTTGAGTGCCCACGTCGAATTCGCGCACCTTGGTGCCGGTTACGTGGCCGGTGCCGTCATCAGAAAGCTCCCACTGCTGTACGGTACCGTCCTTGTGATTGGGGATGGCGTAAAATTTGTCGGTAATTGGGTTGTGGTACATACAAAGACCATAGATTTCAGTGCGACCTGTGCTGATTCTGCCAACCTTCACGAGCTGCCGGTTGGATGGATTGACTTTATAAACATCGACACTGACGGTTGTCCGATTGCTGGCTACGACTATGTCCACTAACTCACCGCCAAGGGGAAAATTGTAGCGGACGTCAGTGCTGTTCATTTTTCCATCTTCGTAAAATTGGAGTTCTTTACCGCTGAGGTCATAGATGTGTATCCCGCCGTTGGCGTCGTCTTTGCTCTGGCCTATAATGAGACTGAGGTTTGCATCTGTAGGATGTATCCAGATGCACGCATCGTCGGCAGCGTCATCCAGAGTGCCATTAGCCGGTTCAGTTTCCACTACCGGCAAAACATCCACGACCGCACGGACCTAAGCAGGAATAACTACCATTAGTAGTGCTGCACATACCCGGATGACTATGAGCTTGTTCGTCTTCATTCCTCCTATTGAAGCAGTATTGTTGAAATAACGCCAAGAAACGTTACCTGCACTACCGAGTTTTTATCAGATATTATATATACCACAGTTGAGTGCGGTTGTCAATACAAATATTGTTGGAAGTTCATATTCTCTCTATTGGTGGGGTTTGCGCAGTAGCCGGAGGGCGGGATTGTTCAGGGCGGTCGCCAAATCGGTGTAGTGGTAGGTGATTTGGAACTCTGTGCAGAGCGATTTGAGTTTCTTAAGGACTGATTCGCTCAACCTGCTTTGAAAATCCGCATTGCCTTTGCAGGAAAATATTCTACAGCCGGCAAAACGATATTCGTAAACCGTACATGTGCAAACTAAATGATAGGGGCATCGGTTGTCGGGCATTGGCTTAACGTTTTCGGCCCCAAGATTTGCAGCTAAGTACATCAACTCCGGCGGGGTAACAAACAAACGATGGTCAAATCCCTGCTCGTGCTCAGGGGCAGGCTCCCGCTCAGCCGCAGGGGCAGGAGTGTCGAAATCACAACATTTGCCGCAGACATCGCACGTGCCAGCTAAGTCGCTATTATCGCGAACCTGCTCGTGCAGCCACTTATAAATTTCAGCCACTCTTTTCAAGAGCTTATTTGTTGGTCCGGATCTGTCCACCATTTCTTCTCGCCTTTGATTCTTTCTATTTCCTCGAAGCTGTAGAGCTTTCCGCGATTGATACCGGGGCATTTTTGAGCGACCTTGTTCCAGGAATCGGGGCTGGCCAAATTGTTCGGCCAAAAAGGCCAGCTTCTGCACTGGCTTGGCCGAACAGGATAAATCGTACACGTTTTCTCGCTGCCGGATTCTTGCAGGAACATACAATCCTTGGTGGTCGGATGTTCAATAATTGTTATACGCAGACCAACGCGCTTCATGAACTTTTGCCGTAGCTGTCCAGTTGAAATTTTCAGAAAATCTGCTATTATCTGTATTTCGGCTCGAGTGACCCAGATATAACCTTCACTCGGCCCGGCGCAGCACGCCCCGCACTCCATACACTCAAAATATAGCCCTGCTATATACCAGGGCATACTATTACCATCAATCATCCGACAAATCTGATTTCAGCCACTCTGCAACTTGGTCAACAAATCCTCGGGCGCTTTCAAATGCATGGCAGGCATTATCTTCTGATATTGAAAAGGTAGACTCGTAGTCACCCAATTGTCTCTCACCAAAAATTATATTCAGGTCTCTACCGAGCCGTTTATCAAAAATCCCTGTTTTCACAAAATACTGACCAAAAGCAGAAATAACAGCTTTGTGCGAAGTAAAAGTCATTTTCTTTTTAAGCAGCGCTGCCTCTGCCGAATAAAACATCGCATAATATGACCGCGAAACAGCAGAGTCATAATCACCGTCATGAATCAATAAATCGGCACTTCTCAAATATCTGCGGGCTTTTTCGATAAGCGCTTGAATCTGGCTCATACGGTTATACCTTCCCTGCGGACATTTATAAGCAAGGGACTTTCGACTTTCTCGAAATTACTCTCGGAGACCGGATATACCGCTATCAGAACATTATGCTCAAGATTCAAATCTGTAAATATATCAGCCATTCGGTCAATCTCTTCGCAGGGATCAACCGCCCCTGCCAGCACAACAGCAAGATCGATGTCCGAATGTTCATCATTGGCCTGACCCCTTGCATAAGAGCCGTAGAGCACAACCTTCTTAAGGCGCTGCCCGTAAAGCTCGGCTATCTTCCGTTTGAAATCTTGAAGTATCTGTTCTATTTCCATAATACTCCCTGGCATTCTATTTGGTTTAGCTGCTTGCATTATACAAAGATCAGCACGTTATAGCAATCGTCGTTTGCTTGTCATTGTGAACACAACGAAGCAATATCCAATTGAATATCGGATTTCACTCACTTTAATTCCCGCCGAACCACTTTTTGAATTTTTCAAGGCCGAGGCTAACAGCATGACAGGCGAAAAAAACCTTCATTTTGTACTGTTCTACCTCTTCACTCATTTCTAAAGCATCCAGAGCTTTTTGGATTTCTTGAAACCTAAACTTTAAGTCATCACAATCAAACATTCCGCTTACACGGTTTATAGCATTGGGCGAAGGCAATCGCAGTTTGAGCCAATTTTTTGTATATTTTTCAGGTATTCCTTTCCTTGTCATCACCCTTTCTGCAACATTTCCCAATACAACCATTGCTTTTATATCAGGTTCCCATATACCTAAGACTTTTTCCCAGAACTCCGCCGCTTTGTCTTGCATTTGCTTATCAGGATTCAGATTCGTGCCGGTGGTTTTTCGTGTCCATGGCACCGCATTACTTATGGCAATGTCTTCGAGTCTTAATTCGAGATTAGCTCCTATGAAGATTGCTTGCAATGCAAGCTTAATTGTTCCATTATCCCAAGGCCCAACGCCTATATCTCCTTCCTTATATTGCAGCTCTTTTTCTCCGAGACGAGCCATTTTTTCCACCGATGAAAGTCTTTTTAACTTTCCACCATAAGATTCGTCATCAGTAGATTTAATCATCTGCGATTCGGCAAGAACTAAAATCCCTTTCCAGTCTTCTGGTATATAGGGCAAATATGGCTCAGGAAATATTACGTTTTTAGGAGCATCCGCTGTGTATTTTTTACACACCTCTAACAAGGCTTTTTCTTTGTCTTTATCCCACATTTCATAATCCCCCACTTTTACTGACCTTGAATCTTACCACTTCAGGACTGCGCCGGTGTCGGCGCTGGTTGCCATTGAGGCGTACTTTGCAAGGCAGCCTTTCGTTATACGTGGCTTAGGCGGTTTCCAGGCTTTCTTACGTTCGGTCAGCTCCTCATCTGAGAGCTTTACACTTATCCTGTTATTGGGAATATCAATTTCTATTGTGTCACCATCCTTTAATAATCCGATTGGACCCCCTACCACTGCTTCAGGGCTGATATGGCCAATAGAGCAACCTTTTGTTCCGCCGCTGAACCTGCCATCCGTAATAAGTGCAACCGACTCAACTAACCCTGCTCCGGCAATATAACTTGTCGGCCAAAGCATCTCCTGCATACCCGGCCCTCCCTTGGGCCCTTCATAACGAATCACCACGACATCACCTTCTTTAACTCTACCTCCTAAAATACCTTCGCAGGCCTCTTCCTGACTCTCGAAAATAACGGCTGGCCCACTGTGGGTCAGTATTGATTCGGGAACACCAGCAGACTTGACGACACAGCCATCTGGTGCAAGGTTGCCTCTTAAAATAGCCAGGCCGCCGGTCTGCGAGTATGCGTTTCCAAGCGGACGAATAACCTCTGGATTCTTGATTTCTGCATCAGCTATATTTTCGCCAAGTGTCCTGCCGGTTACCGTCAAACAATCGGTATCAAGAAGGTTCGGGACCTTGCTGATTTCCTTTAGTATCGCGCTTACGCCGCCGGCAGCATCAACATCCTCTACGTGAAACTTGCTCGATGGCGATACCTTGCAGATATTAGGACATTTAGCTGAAATCGCATTGATTCGTTCAAGG
>DATLBB010000336.1:0-8161 GCA_035527155.1 Sedimentisphaerales bacterium | reverse complement strand
ACCCTGAAAAATCTTCCAGGCTTAACATCAGTGAGTCGTTCCTGAAAGGACTCTGTGCTAAAATCGATGACGGCGCCGAGCCGGTTATAACTCAAGTAGACGACTTCGGCGTTGTTGCTGCACAATTAGCTGCGGAGCAGACTAATTGCGGTTATGTGATTATTGCTCTACCGCGATATAGTCCCGAATCGACCTTGATAAATATCGGCCTGATTGAGATGTTGCTCAACCAAATTGGCCTGATAGCGAATCTGATTGAGAGAAACAATCTGGCTTATGAGCTTCAAACGAAGCAGCTCAGCATCTACAGTTGCGGCGATATAGCTTCGAATTGATTTCCTTGTTGCATATATCGTATTTTGCATATCGCATCACATCCCACATTTACCTAAAATCAATGAAAGTTTGTTTTGTGTTTTAGAGTGTAATTGCTATAATTGGTGTTGCGCAATACGCATTACGTACGTTGAATGAACTTAAGTTGAGAGAACAAATGAGATTCCAGGTTTTTACAAACGGCAAGGTCGTTAATAAATTCAAATTGTGCGGCTCTTATCTTTTCGGAACTGACGGGATTAGCATTCGTCGGGCTAAGATTACATTCAAAAACGGGCTCATCGAGTGCGAAAAGCCGAATCTTGGGACGGCGGGACTGGCTTTGTTGTGGCCTATTGACGGTTTCGGCAGGGTTCTTTTACCCACAACGTGTCTTCCGGAGAGAAGCCAGCCCTACAACCTCAATGTCGAGATAGCGCGGGCAAGGCTAATGCAAATCATTGACAAGCGGGAGGACTGGTCGTTCTTTGACAATATAGAAGACATAGAAGGAATGCGCAAAGAGGGCCAGGATTTGTTTATTCAGGCGATTCAGAAAATAACCGATGCACCGCTGGCGTCTAAATTAGCGGATGAATCACTAAAAAAAGCTATATCTTTTTCTGAAAAGCTGGCAATAAAGCAGGCGGAGACGCTTTTTGATGCACGAGGTGAAATCCACGGCTTTGGGCGAGGCTGCTTTGGCTGCAGAGTGGACCCTATGCAGATTTATAATTCCAAATATATTGAGAAGCTTCTCGATTTTTTCGGCTTCGTGACGATACCAATAAGCTGGGCGCAGATAGAGTCTCATAAAGGCAGTTATGATTTTTCACTGGTTGACGCCTGTGTTAAGGTGCTTGTTAAAGAGAAATTGGCAATGAGTGCAGGCCCTCTGCTTCGCTTCTCAAAAGAGAACCTGCCCAAGTGGCTGCTCCGCAGCGGAGGTGGGTTTGAAAAGATTCGCGAGACGGCGTATCAATTTGTTTCAAAGGTAGTTGCCCGGTATGCAGACGACATTCATGTTTGGTCTGTTATAAGCAGTCTCAATATGTTAAATGATTTTGGGTTTAGCTTCGAGCAGGTTTTGGAGATGACCCGTGCGGCTAATATGGCCGTGAAACAGGGCAGCGACAGGGCCATGAAGATAATAGAGATAAGCAATCCCTGGGGCGAATATTACGCAACAAATACTGATACGATTCCGCCTTTGGTGTATATGGATATGGTTGTGCAGAGCGGGATTAATTTTGACGCATTCGGGCTGGCGATGCGGTTCGGCAAAAATCAATCTGGTATGCATATTAGAGATATGATGCAAATATCGGCGATTCTGGATTACTTCAGGCCTATAGCTAAGCCGTTGTATATAACGGATGTGGAAGTTCCGAGCCAAAACGGTGGTGGTTCGCAACAGTCAGAAGTTGCCGGCGTGTGGCACAAGGAGTGGGACCAAGCCCGGCAGGAACAATGGATTGAGCAGTTCTGTAAGATAGCACTTAGCAAACCATTTGTTGATACGGTGACATACTCACACCTTTCCGATGCAGAGGACAGTACGATAGCCAATAGTGGCCTGTTGACGGACCGGCTGGAACCCAAAAAGTCATTTCATACCTTGAAGAAACTGCATGATACTATTTTCAACCGGTAACCAACTCGCGGCTCGTGACTCGCAAGTCGAAGGAGCGACACAATGCGGTATACGCTGAACAATATGACAAGCGTTAATTATGTCCGGCGGGCAGAAGACAGGCAAAGCAAGATTCAATCATTTGCATTTGTCATCAGCGTGTGCGGATGTGTTCTGCTTTCTATTGGCTTTGGGGGCTCGAGTCTTGTGGGAGCTGAGCTGTCATTCGAAATCGGCTTAGATGAAAGAGTAAACCCAAACGATGCGCCTATAGCGAGCCTGGTGAGGCTGCCCGGTATAGGTGTTGGGCGAGCCGAGGCGATAGTGGCTTACCGCGAGAATCTCGACAAAGAAGGGCAAAATAAGGCCTTTCAGAATGGTGATGATTTGCAGAAGGTCAAAGGCATAGGACCTAAGACGGCACAAAATATAAGGCAATGGCTGACGTTTGAATGAGAATTAAGGTGCCAATGTTTTTTAAACAATTTGGTGCTCTATCACTGACGGTTCTTTGGATAGCTTTCTTTGGCTGGTCGCAGCAGTCGATGGCCGGGCAGGAAATCGTTGATAGGGCAAAGTTAATTCATGAAGAGGCGCTAACACTTGACACGCATGTTGATATTCTCAACGACAAGTATGCCACCGCAGCGCATGACCCGGGGATAGACAATCCCAAGCTCAAATGCGACCTTGTCAAAATGAATAAGGGCGGTTTGGATGGCGTTTTTTTAGCTGCATACGTCAGGCAGAGGAATCGCGACGCCGAAGGATACAAGAACGCATACAAATCTGTGATGGGACAACTCAAGGCAATACGCCGTCTGACTGAGAAGATGTATCCCGAGCGCTGTGAGCTTGCCACATCGCAGGACGAGGTTGAACGCATTTCAAGAAGCGGTAAAAGAGCCATTATGATCGGTGTAGAGAACGGATTCGCAATTGGCAAAGACCTGTCAAATGTTGAAAGGTTTTACAAGCTCGGTGTGCGTTATATTACGTTGAGCCATAATGGCCACAATGATATTTGTGATTCCTGCAATCCCCGAAAAAAACTTGGTGACAAAGAAACCGAGCATAATGGGCTTAGCGAATTTGGTGAAAAAGTTGTTGCGGAAATGAACCGCATGGGCATTATGATTGATGTATCTCATATTTCCGTAGAATCTTTTTCCGATGTTATCAAAGTGTCAAAGGCTCCTATTATCGCGTCACATTCGGGATGCCGGGCACTTGCCGATAACTCAAGGAATTTATATGATGAGCAGTTGAAAACTCTTGCGAAACATGGCGGTGTTATTCAGATTGTAACGGTCAACGGCTTCTTGAAGCCGGATTCAGCAAAACGCCGAAAAGCGATGAGCGATTTTAAGAAGGAACTGGACGACGGAAGCATTACAATTGAGCAGTTCCTTGAAAAGAAGAAAGAGCTCGATGCGAAGTACCCATCGGCAAACTTAGAGGATTTTGTTGACCATATTGACCACGCTGTTAAGATTGCCGGCATCGACCACGTCGGTATAGGCAGTGATTTTGACGGCGGTGGTGGTGTTCCTGGTTTTAATGACCATTCAGAAGCAGTGAATGTTACCATTGAACTGGTCAGGCGGGGATACTCCGAAGAGGATATTTGTAAGATATGGGGGGCTAACCTGCTGCGTGTTTGGCGCGAAGTGGAAAAAGTAGCAGAGGAGTTGCAAAAAAGGCTCTAAGAATGGATGAGTTTGAAATTGGCAAGCCAGTCGGTCAATGCTTCGGCACATGGAGAAGGATTACGTGCAGGGAAGAGTACTTCTGTGGGTCATTTGGTAAAAACTCATCTTTATTGTTATTGCTTTTGATTTTATTTTTTGCGCTTGGTTTATCTTTAAGTGGATGCACTCAAGGGTTACAACGTGGAGGTCCGGCTGTCCAGGATTCCTTGAAAGTAAAACTCGTCACCAATTCCAAGGCAATTGATACTGATTGGGATGGGCTTTGTGATTTTCAGGAGATTCACAAGTATCTGACCAATCCGACAAAAAGTGACAGCGACGGCGACGGCATCTCTGATGGTGATTGGAATGAGCGACGAGAGTATAGCTATTCAGTTCGTACAATGCTTCAATTTATGCCGCCTTTTAACAAGGCAGCCCTGAATGACGATTTTCAGGATGCACGAGTTCTGGAAAAAAGAGACGATTACATTGAGTTGGAAGTGATTCACTATCCTCTTAGTACCGCAGGTAAATCGATAGACGAAAATGCGAATTGGCAGCAGGATTACGCTGGTATGACAGAATACATAAAGCCGGGCGTGACGACCAACTGGGACGCCAAGATGAGAGAGGACCTGCTGGCTGAGCTAAAGGCCGATGGAATCTTCGTTGACAAACTGACAGACAAGGAGGTGGTCGAGCAGGTGCCGTCCTGGCTGATGAAGAAATCCAGGTACCTTGGAAAAGTGTTTACTACCTTTTATGTTTATTGTCCCAATGGTCAGCCGGAAATCTATCCGGGTCTTGAGAGTGCCTTCGAGCATGAGTTCAATCGCGACAAAGATAATTATGACTGGACAATTGAGGAGCACTTTGACTATGAACTGTTAGGCAAAGGTATGTTCTATAACAAAACCCACGGCTCTTGCACATCTTTTGCCGTCTATTTAACCACGGTTCTACGGGCAATCGGCATACCAGCTCGAATGATTATGGTGAATCCGGTGGTAGATGCTTCCAACAGGGAACAACTTCGTATGGTGAAAAATCGAATTACCCACAACAGGATTCGTGAGACTATGTTGACTGGTTTGAGGAGGTCCAACAAAGGTTTCACCAACCATACGTTCAATGAAGTTTACGTTGGAAACCGATGGTGTCGTTTGAACTACAAGAAGCTGGGTCAGCACATCCTTGATCCGCATCAGTTCGGCTTGCAGACTCACTTATATACTTTCAACGACCTGGGCGAGGCCAACCTGGCGCCGAGTTGGGGCCGGCGATATGCGAAAGGTGAAAGAAACGCTGTCTTCAAACACAGCAATCCTTATTCTGCCGTTACGATATCAGATCTTTTCGGATGCCACAGTGATATTCAGAATCCGCCTTTCACAGCGAGCGATCTATCGCCCGGTTCCCTGCCTAATATATATGTAATGAGCTCATCGCATCCGGGCTTTGATATATTTGCGGAGATTTTTGAGATTGTCAAAGACGCCACATCCAATAGGACCGGACGCTATCATGAGAAGAAATCCTATGATGAAGTTTTCGTCGATGGTATCTGGGGCAAAAAACCTGGTGATATAATAGTTTTGCTTTTTTCACTCGACAGAGAGGGTCGCGTTCCTACCGAATATGAGGATTTGTTAGCTCAGCCATGGTCGGCGACCGAAGCGACTCTTAAAAAGGGCAAGACAGTGGAACTTCAGGGTAAGGCGCGTGATTTGAATATGATTCTTTTGGCAGCACCGACAGGACAGCAGCTTAGGCAGTTGGTAAGAGAATCTAAGCTGTTAAAAAAGATATAATTAATGTAAGATGAGACATTAATTTTAAGGCCGATTTTTAACAGCGGCAGGTGCTGGTTTCAGGGAGATATTGGCAAAATAGTAGAGAAAAGAAGCTATGGATGAGTGGGAAATTGACAAGCCGGTCGGGCAATGCCGGGGCACGAGCAGACAGATAGAACCCGGCGAAGAATACTTCGGCGCTCTGGTGGAGACCGACGAAGGACTAAAGCGTCAAGATTTTTGTGCCGACTACTGGAAGGAGCAAAAGCCGGATGTGTTTTGCTACTGGAAAACCAGGCTGCCACACCCTGACCAGAAAAAGCAGATATTCATTGACGACGAAATGCTGATGGCCTTTTTTGAGCGATTGGCAAAAGAAACAGAACAGGAAAAGATAAATTTTCGGTTTGTGCTGGCGCTGGTCTTGATGCGGAAAAGGCGCCTTAAATACGACTCGTCCAGAATCGAAGACGGCAAGGAAATCTGGTGTTTGAGGATAGCCGGCAGCGATAAGGAATTTGTCGAAGTGATAAATCCGCATCTTGATGAGGTTCAAATCGAACAGCTATCGTCACAAATAGGTCAGATACTTCAGGTGGACTTATAGAAACATGAATTATCAACACAATCACCAATCGTTCTTTCATTTTGCTGCAGCAATGTTATTGTCTGTCGTAATTCTTACCGGCTGCGCGCCGCAGAAGCGTGAGCCGATAAAGGTCCTTCCGGAGAGTAAATCTGCTGCTGAGACGTTATCTATTTTAAGGTCACGCTCCCAAAACGTGGGACCCCTGAGGGCCCACGGCCGGTGTCTCTGGCAGTATCGGAGCAACGGAAAGCCGCGCAGGGAAGACTTTGCCGTGAAACTCTGGGTGAATCCCGTTAGAAGTTACCGCCAAGAGGGCACAGACATTGGGAGTTTTACTTCTAACAGGGTGAATCCGCCGGCAGAAATATACATGCAGGGAGATGTGGGTTTCAACGCGAAAGGGATTGTCCTCGGCTCAAATGAAAGCGAGTTCTGGATGTTAATAAAACCAAAGGTCAGCAGTTATTCGTGGGGCAAATGGTCCGAGCAAGGCTCCTCTATGAGCCTTACAAATATTTCCAGGACTTTGGTTGAAGCTCTTGGCATTGTCGAAGTCTTCGATGAAGAGAGTTGGTCCTTGTCTAACGAAGGCGCCTTTGATGTGCTTGCCAGACGCAATGACAATGACCAAATAATCAAAAAGATATATGTTGGCAACTATGATTATTTAGTTCGAAGGGTTGCGTATTTTGATGCGGACGGCAAAGCTGTGGCAGTAGTCGAGCTGGATAAATACAAAGAAGTATCAAGAGAATTTTTTGTCCCGACCCGCATAAGTATTATAATACGTGGGGGTGAGGGCGGAGATGATGCGGCCAGCATAGCTCTTAACTTGAATTCCGTAAAACCGACGAGCTTTACCGAAGAACAGCGAAATCATTTTTTCAATCGGCCGCCCAGGACGAAGGGTTATAAACATATTTATAGAATCATTGATGGCCGGATGATTGAACTGCAAGAGTAGATAAAAAAGGTCTGTTTATGGGCAGGATGAGTCTAAGAGAGAGAGTAAATCAGGGCTTGTTTCTGTTGGATGGGGCGATGGGGACACAACTGATTGCACGCGGGATTGAAGCGGGCACGTGCAATGATTATCTAAATATCGAATCCCCGGATGTTGTTTTTGATGTTCACCGAGCCTATGTGCAAGCGGGCAGCGAAGCGGTTATTACCAATACATTCGGTGCCAATAGATATGCGCTTGGCCGGCACGGTTTAGCTGAAGAAGCTGCCGGGATAAACAGTGCTGGCGCCGAGATAGGGAGGCGGGCAGCAGGGGAGGAAAAATATGTCTTAGGCGATATTGGGCCGAGTGGTGATTTTTTGGAGCCTTTAGGGAGCTTGAAGCCGGGGGAATTAAAGGATGCTTTTACCGAACAGGCGAAGGCACTTGTGGCAGGGGGGGCGGACGGCTTTATAATCGAGACAATGACCGCCTTGGATGAAATCGAGATTGCAATCGAGGCGGCAAAGTCAGTTGGTAGTGATTTGCCTGTGTTCGCATCAATGTCTTTTGATAAGGCAGGGGATGATTTCAAGACAATGATGGGGATTGATGTTGAGGCGGCAGTTTCAAAAATAGTCTCTCTCGGCGTTGACGCGGTAGGTTTTAATTGCGGCACGGTATCGCTTGACGAATACATAGAGCTTGCGGGAAAGTACGTCGCGGCAGTGAAGGCTTCTGGGAAGGATGTGTTAATTTATGCCGAGCCTAATGCCGGCAAGCCGGAGTTGGTTGATGACAAAGCGGTTTACAAGGTATCGCCTGAAGATTTTGCAGCGGCGGCGGAGAAGATATACTCAGCAGGCGTAACCATCATCGGCGGCTGCTGCGGAACGAGCCCCGCACATATCGGGGCCGTGGCCAAGAAGCTGAAATAATGCGAGCAGGTTATTTTTCGCTGCGATTGCAATCATGTTCGGTGAAGCTACGAATAAATTGTGGCAATTGCGCCAAAATCCTGTTACCATATTGTATGGCAAAAATCAGCGAAACTGTTTTTGAGTAAAGGCAGCAGATGATATCTATTGATTCGTGGAAAAGCAGCACCGCGGACGTTGAACTTCTGCAGCGATGTAAAAGAGCTATCAGGCAGGTTGTTCCGGATGCGGATGTGATTTTGTACGGATCCCGCGC
>DATLBB010000335.1:0-43506 GCA_035527155.1 Sedimentisphaerales bacterium | reverse complement strand
GTTTCAATTACCTCTTTGACCGAATAGCCTTCGCCGTTGCCTAAGTTGTATACAAGCTCGCGGCTTTGCTCCAATTTGTTTAACGCCAGCAGATGTGCCCTGCACAAATCCTCGATATGGATGTAATCGCGAACGCAGGTGCCGTCCGGCGTAGGATAATCGGTACCATAGATTTGGATTTCACCGCTTTTTCCCATTGCCGCCTGAATAATCCGCGGAATCAAATGGGATTCAGGCCTGTGGTCTTCACCAAGAGATACATTTGCTCCCGCGCCGCAGGCATTGAAATAACGCAGCGAGGCAAACGTAAGTTTTCCTGTTTGGCTTTGATAGTGACACATCCTTTCAGCGGCCAGTTTGGTTTCCCCATAGGGATTGATCGGCTGTTTCGGTGAATCTTCGGTAACCGGCACTTGTTCCGGCATACCATATACGGCTGCTGTGCTGCTAAAAACGAGTTTATCTGCGCCGGCTGCCTCCATCGCGCTCAGCAGGTTCTGCGTGCAGGATACGTTGTTGTGATAGTATTTAAGCGGCATCTGCACTGATTCGCCGACCTCAATGAAGGCGGCAAAGTGCATTACCGCTTCGATTTTGTATTTCGTAAGCGTCTTGACGAGCAAATCATAATCGGCTAAGTCACCCTGGACAAACTCAGCCGACCCGACCGCTGACCTGTGGCCTGTGTTGAGATTGTCAAAAACAACAGGTTCGAAACCTGCGGCGGCTAACATTGCCGTCATATTACTGCCGATATAACCTGCCCCGCCACAAACCAGTACTCTCATATCTCGTATCTCGTTGATGCGTATATGTGTGGATGAGTTGAAAGGTTTACTCATCTGCTCCTTCACTCTTTACGCTTCGCGTGTTTTTCAATACGTTTCAAAATGTCTGTTGCTAATTGCCTGTCGGTGCCTAATTCGATCCAGGCCATATCTTCTTTCTGCTCAGAGTGCAGTCTTAGCCTTTGTATCACCGGGTTGCTTGGCGAAAACATCTCGTATGCACGTGCGGTGGTAGTGACTTCGTGCTCAGGCAGGGACAATCTTTGGACTTTAACATCGCAGCTGATGCACAATTGCCCACCTTGTTGACTTATGCCTAATTCGGCAATTCTCCGGATACTATGCAGATTTGCTTCGGTGGAGTTAAAGGCGCCGACATTATCGCTGCGCCAGAATTCAAAGGACTGTGCCCCCGGCAGCGGCTTGGTCCTTATAGACCCTTGCTCGGTATCAGCCTTGGCGATAGTAAAATGCATTCGGCCAAGGACATCTTCGCCTATCTGCATTGCCTGCAGTTTCTGCGTATCCGGCAGACAAATTTGCTCGACCACTTCCTGACGCTGCGTTTCAGCACAGCCTGTTAGTATAAGTGCATAAGCGATAAGTGCATAAGGAATAAGTCGTCTTGTGCTCTTGCACCCTTGTGTTCTTTTGTTCTTTTGCATTTTTCGTTCCTTCATTTCGCACCCATCCGGGAACTTGCCGGTTTCGGCTGATTATATACGCTGTGAGCTTGTAGCTCAAGAACGAATTGATTTTCTCAAAAATGGGCTTGGAATTTATTCGTGCCTTTACTCGCCTGGGCCTATAGTAATAGTAGTGCTTCCAATGAAGCCGCCATAGTACTCAGGGAGATACAACAGTAACAACTAAACTATCTGTATCTCTCAGTTCTCCATCACTTACGGTTAAGCTGACGATAGTCGAACCAACAGGAAACTCGCCTGTAGGATTAGCAGCTTTTACAACACCATCATAACATCCTATCCCAAGTAGCAACCATGGAATAGGTGCTTCCCATGTAAAAGTTAGGGTGTCGCCGTCAGGATCGTAAGAATCGCTTCCATCCATCGTTACAAGCCCCACGGGACGTATATCATCACAAACACAACAACTGGATCCATAACCATTCACAAATACAGTGATATCAGGACCGGCATCTGCCACTGGTGCACGGTTTCGTGTTTGCCCCCAATTTCCTGCCAGCAAGGCAAAGTCGTTAAAATCAACAAATTGGCTGCGGTTGAGGTCGCTGGGAATGCACAGACCCGTTTCAAGCCAATGCCCAACAAATACTTTAAGGTCGTTGGAATCTACTATCCAGTCGTTGGTCAGGTCGGCGATACTTCGCCAATGAGCCGGGGACTTGCTTGCCCTGGCTGTCCCGCCGAAAGCCCCCATATTTTTTCGATTGCCATTGGGCGGAGGTTCACTGCCGATGGGACAACCGGGATTAGCCGCGTCGATGCACGGGCTTGTGACGTCATCCAATACCCAGCTGTGACCGTTTGGATCCCACCTGCCTGCCCGAGATTTCAGATGATAGTCACCTTCGACTTGCCAGTCTCCCAAGCGGGCGAAGCACGGATCGGTGTTGATGTTTCCCGGCCCCCAGTTCACTGTGCCATTGCCCCAAATCCGGTATTGACCGCCCACGAAGTCGCAATAGGAAATATTCAGCGTAGCTCCGTCGGGAACTATGATTGGGGAGCTACGGTAGATTATGCAGTTTTGTATTGTGCATGTTTCCCCCTCCAGGATTTCTATACCATCCGACATGTTCGCCATAGTACAGTTTTTAATCAGACCGTGACATCCGACAATGATCGGTACCGGCGATGGCCTGAGGCACATATATCCAATGTTAGCTATTACACAGTTGCTGATTGTCCCGTCGCAGGCGTAAATAAGTCGCCCACAGCCGGTTGTAAAGTTCTCAAGGACGCAATGGCTGATTGTGGCGTGCGTATGGTTCTTGCCGTAAGGGTCAATTTCCCAATCGAAGCCAAAGATATAGCCATCGATATTGAATCCTGTAAGCGTACACTTTGCGTTTTCTGTGCCGCGAAACTGCACGGTGCCTGCAATGGTAGTAGTACTCTTGACAATATTCGACATGTTTGGTTTGATGCTGGTCAACGTGATATTTTTGCCGAGAAAGTTGATATTTTCCGTGTACAGGGCCGGATAGACGATAACAGTGTCACCATCCTCCGCAGTATCAATGCCTTTCTGAATGGTTGCGAAGGCTGTTTTTGGGCTCAAGCCGTCATTGTTGTCATCGCCATTGACCGCATCGACGTAATAAGTTATAGGAGACTCGAGGGCAACAGCATCCAAATTGTAGATAAAAAAGTCACAGCAGGGTGGGACGGTTTCGCCGATAAGGTGGACCGAATCGCCTTTGAAGGTCAGCCGGATGTGGATTTTAGTATTTGTGCCGTCTGTGGTCTCACCCTCAAAGCTGATTGTCGTATCGCTGATAACAGTACCGACCAGTTCGGTCATATTAAACAGGACTCCCAGGCTCCGTGTATACAGGAAGGGGCTCTCGCTGAGAGTTGCATCGACCTGGTCGAATGAGGCGAGGCGTGTCTCGAAGTCCACGGTTAACGTGAACTGACCTGCGACCGAGTGGGTTTCATGGATCCCGGCAAATCCCCCAGTTTGAACCACGGTACTTTGGTCCGGGAGAAACACGTAGGTCTTCGTCTCGCCCAAGGCCGTCACACTGCTGAGACTGCCCAGCAGGAAAGTGAGATTGAGGATGAACTTTTTCATTTCAATGCCTCCTGTAAAGCATTTGCTCAACAACCATTCTATGGCAACGAAAGAACGAATTCAAGCAAAAAAAGCGATATCAGGACTTTTTTTGTAGGCTTATCCTGCTCAAAAGAGCGCAGAAAGCAAAGCTGAAAGCATACCGGCGGCTCTCTTAGGCAACAATCGGGCTGATGTCGATAAGGTATATCTGTCGACCGCTGCCGCCGTGCGGCGAATCAATGACGACGCTGCGGCCGTCGGGACTAAAACGTGGATGCGTATCGCAGCGCCATTCACCCTTATATTGCGGCGGCAAATGAAAACTGCCAAGTGTTACTTTCTTGCCCGTTGCGACATTATAAAGGTAAACGTGCTGTTTCCGCTCCTTGTCCGGATAGGAATCGTTGAGAATCCATTTATCGCCCGGCAGGTAACTGCAATGTCCGTTTTGAGTCATAACGCCTTTGGCGACCGCTTCGACCTTGTCTGTGCCGTCCTCGTATAGATAAAAGGCGTTTCCATGTGAAGGGTGCCAGGCCCAGGCGAGGATATGGCGTGTGTCGCGCCAGATAAAGTGTGAGGTTTTGCCGTAATCGTCCACGACGCGAATGTCCGAGCCGTCAGGTTTAGCAGTGAGCATTCGTGTTCCGAAGCCCCGCTGTCCCTTGGCACGCCAGCGGTGCAGGAAGATGAATCGAGAACCATCGGGATTGAACAGCAGATGATTGAAATAGTGCTTTGCACCGGTGAGGTCAGCGCGCGGGTTCTGGATTCTTGCCACATCCGCAATGGAGATTATGAGTTTTTGGCGTCCCGTTTCAAGGTCGAGGCGAAAGATGCCCGAGTCTTTCGGTGCCGGGTCGTCTGCGTGCGGGTCGGGCAGGCCCGCATAGCCATAGCCCGGCCGCATATTCTGGACACGCCGGAAATCCGGTGCGACGGCGGTGTGCCCATCGGGGCTTATCGTGTAAAACGGGTGTGCCGGCGTTCGCTTTTTGCCGGTCTTGACATTGAAGATGTGGCAGACGAATCGGCTGCCTTGTCGGTTGTTCCACATAATTTCATTCTTCGAGCCGGGCCGCCACTGGAGCATGCAGCCCTGCTGCCAGCACCATGCGCGGCTTTCGCCAATCTCAATCCAGCGGTCACTGTTCTTCAAATCGACCATACCGATACTGATAACGTCGTCCGGCCTGGGGCTGCGATGCTCGAAGTCAATCTCCATTCCGAGTGCGTACCGACAGGATGGGTCGAACTGCAGCTTGTCATAGTAGCTGAACCAGTGGAATTTCGGCCCGCGCGTGATGGCCCGGACGCGAGTAAGCTCGCGGCTCGTACACAATACCCTGTTGTCTGAAAAACCGGTTATTGCCAGCGTAGCGCCGGCTGCATGTTTGAGCAGTTCGCGGCGAGTCACCTTAATATCGTCCATACCTGTTTCCTCCATTTTTGACTGTTCTTGATACTCGATGTTGAGCATCGAGTATCAAGTATCGATTATAGAATGTCCAACCGGGTTTGCAACTAAAGGTTAACTTCTTGTAACGCCGATATTGGTTGTATAACGAATAGCATATCGCGGGTGGCGTATGGTTTATTCGGGGAGTATTTCAATGACTTTGGTCCAGGCACAATCGATTTTCGATACCCAAAGCGGGAAGCTCGAAGCTCAAGGCGATATTGGCCGGAGCGTCAAGGATTTTCTCGATTACCTGAAAGTGGAGGCGGGGCTGGCGAAGAATACAATTTTGGCCTACGGCCGCGATTTGAAAGGCTTTCTGGCATATTGCACATCCCAAAGGATGAGCCGACTTAAGCAAATAAAGCCGGCCCTTATCCAAAAATATCTGCAACTGCTCAGCCGGGCCGAAAAAAGCGAAAGCTCGGTTAAGCGATGTCTTGTCGCTATAAGGATGTTCCTGAGGTTTGCCAAACTTACCGACAGAATCGACGACGACTTCACCGCAATCCTTGAAGGCCCAAAGCTATGGCAGAGGCTGCCCACCATTTGCAGTAAAGAACAGGTTATCAGTATTATTAACGCTCCTTCAACTGACGAACCTTTTTACCTTCGTGACAAAGCGATTCTCGAATTGCTCTATGCCACTGGCGTACGCGCCAGCGAGTTAGCCGGCCTGAAAACCTCGGATTTGAATCTTGACATCGGTTACTTGCGATGCCTGGGCAAGGGCAGTAGAGAACGCGTAATACCGGTGGGCAAAACCGCCATCGCAGCAACGGTCGAGTACTTAAAAGGGCTTCGGCCGAAGCTGGCCAAGTCGCACAGTGCCGATTTTCTGCTGCTCTCTCGAACCGGCTTGCCCCTGGGTCGTATTGAGATTTGGAGATTAGTTAAAAAATATGCCATGCGTGCAGGAATGCCAAAAAAACTGACCGTTCATACATTGAGACATTGCTTCGCGACCCATCTGCTCACCGGCGGAGCTGACCTGAGAAGCGTCCAGGAGATGCTCGGACATGTGGACATCGCCACCACCCAGATTTATACACACGTTGACCGGGAAAGGCTGCGAAAGATTCATAAAGAATTCCACCCAAGACCATAGAAGCGTGAATCGAGAGGAAAAGACGCACGAAAAAAGAAGGTTGACTTGGATGGGCATTAGGATTATTATGAGAAACGGAGTTTTATTTAGGGTCATCCTAATGAGTACAAAGCGTCTATATTTGCTTATATTACTATTGGCAGTGGGATGTCAACAGGCCGGCATCGCTGCAAACAAGGCAGCCTCGCCCGCTAATGAAACAATTGCAAAGGCCAAACTCAGCGAGCAGTTGAAGATATATGAAAGCACTTTGCTCGAGGGCAAAAGCGAGCAGATACGGATAGCTGCGGCAACCGAGACGCTCTTTAACGAAGACCCCTTGGCGAGAGGAATTCTACTGTCCGTACTTGGGCAATCTAAAAACATCGCCGCACGTATGGCTGTCTGCAAGGCATTGATTCAGGCCCGGTCAGAGCACAGGCCTATAATGAAAAAGGACGACTTTATCCAGCCGTTACTTCAAATCCTGCCTACAAAGATTGTCGCCGAGGCTGAATTGGCTGCCGAAACGCTCTTGCTTTTTGAGTATGAGCAGATATCCGAGACGCTTGAAAAAGCGGCAGCGGACCCCTCACTGCCGGTCAATACGAGATTGAATGCTATGTATGCTCTCAAGCTGCAGCCGGACAAGCGGGCGGTAATTAGACTTATAAAGCTGGTTGATGATTCTGAGAGTAAGGTAGCTGACGCAGCAGAGAAGGCCCTTAATGCCCTGGGCATAACGGTGGGCCGGAACGCCGAAATTCGCAAAGAAACAATAAAGATGCTGCAAAGCCAGGACACAGGCGTATTCCTGCAGAACCGGGTGATTTGGCTGGAAAGGCAGATGCACAAGTCGAGAGACGAGCTGGGCCTGTGGCAGGAGCGCTATTTGTCTGCATTAGATGAGGTATACAGTGCTATAAAGGATGATACAGCCAAAGGGAAGTTCTTGGATAAGCATTTGCGCAGCTCAGAGGCGACAGTGAGATTGTGGGCATTGGGTAAGGTCTATCAAGATCGGGTGGGAACGACGCCAAACCCGAAATTGCCGGCTGCGATTGAGCCGATTTTGGTCAATTTGGCTTCGGATCCAGACAGAGAGGTCAGACTTCAAACGGCAAAAGTACTGTCTTTGATGGTGGAGCTGAATTCGGCCCAGAGCCTGCTCGAACAGCTCAAAATTGAACAATACGATGAGGTCAGGGTAGAGCTGTTCGTTGCGCTCGGCAGAGCATGTCAATACGCCTTTTCGGCTAATTCAGGGGTCAAAGTTTCGCCGGAAGTAAGAAAGCAGCTCTTGGAATGGGCGCAAAAGTACCTCATCGAACAGGACCCGAAAAAGGCACAAAAAGGAGCTGATGTAATAAAGAAACTGCTTGAGCAGGGCGGATTAGTCGCGGGTGAGGTTGACAGGTATCTTAATTTGCTCCACACAAGATACAAGCAGGAAAAAAATGGGGCCGACGGGACGCTGCGAGGCGAATTGCTCACCGCCATGGCCGGATTATGCGCACAAAGGAGCGTTTGCAGAGTTGAATCAGCAAAGCTTTTTGGACCTCTGTTTGAGGCGGCGCTGGACGACGAGACAGCTCTGGTTCGTGAAGCTGCCGTAGATGGGCTTATCTATATCGATAAAACAAAGGCGCTCAAGATATTGAGAGCTTTTATTAACGACAGCAGTCCCGTCGTTCGGAGGAAAATAATAGGGCTTGCCGGTGAAGTCGGCAGCCAGGAAGATTTGGTTTGGCTTTCGGGCAAAATAGGCTCAACAACGGAGGGAGAGAGTGAGCCGGCCTGGCAGGCAATGCTCGAGATATTCAAAGGTTCTGATGCCGGCGTCTTAAACGAATGGATAGCCAAATTCGAGTCGCCGGGCACCAAAGCCAGGTTGTCTGTTGAGCAAAGGATATCTTTTCTTGAGATAGCACAGGGAAAGGCCGTCCGCGAAAATAAGCTAAAAATGCTCAAGAATATCAGGGAAAAGTTAGCTGACCTTTATAGGAAAACCGGTGATTTTGAGCAGGCGGCGAGGTACTTGGGTATATTGCAGGGAGAGGTAAAGGAAACAGGCCAGAGAGATAAAATCCTGGCGGAGCTGCTGGATGCTTATTTGAGATGGCCAAATGTGAAAGCCGCGACCGGATTGGTGCATAATTGCTTACTGGAAAAGGACTTAGAGCCTAACAATGTCATAGTACAGGCAATTGACAATTATCTAAGCGAACCGCCTGCTGGAGCCGACCCTAACGTAGTCTTAAAAGCACTAAACCAAATGAAGCCCTCCGTCAGGAGGCCGAAATGGCTCGAGCAGGTGAAAGTCTGGCTTAGTCGCATTGGCAAGGCTAAAGAGCCAAAGAAGCCCAAAAAAGCTGGTAATTAACGGGGCTTTAGTTTGTAATTAGCGCGGGTATTGATATGCTGCTGCGGCGTACAGGGTGGTTTCGAAATATTTTTTTGTGAAAAATAAAAAAATAAGTCCGTGTGTAGCATAAAAGACCGGCGTTTTTGGGCGTTAAACAAGGTTTTTGATGCTTTCAAAAAGTCTCGAAAAACATACCAATCCCAATAAAACCCTGTTTTTTGGCAAAAAATCCATATTTGTGGGATAAATAGTTTCAATTCGGAAGTTTTTTATTTTTTTGCAAATTTTTTTCTTTTTACAGTTGCATTGTTCCCGATAGTTTCATATTATCAAGCGTTTATATTATAAATTGACCGAACGTGCTTAAAAGTGCCTGCATTTACAGTATTGTTTTATCGAGGCAAAAAAGAGGGTGAGGTACATCTATTGCGGCTTGCACACTGGGTAGAGCCGTTCTTTATTGTTTGCTGTTTCATTCATCTCCAGAGCGATGAATGGTGAGTTAAATATTTGCTGCTGTAGCTCAGTGGTAGAGCGCTTCCTTGGTAAGGACGAGGTCATGGGTTCAAGCCCCATCAGCAGCTAAATGCAAGCCCCGTAAGTTGCCCGTCGCTCTTACGGGGCAGGCAAGTCAGGCTGAGATAGCTTGAAAATCTATCGGCAATCTTGGCTGTGAGTTGATTATAGAGGTTTGAAAACAGGTTTTCGAGAATCAGATAGGCAGGTAAAAAAATGCTAACCCAGCACATTGGAGGTGTATATTAAGATGGCAAAAGCTGTATTTGAGCGGGTAAAACCACATATCAATATTGGAACTATCGGTCATGTTGACCACGGTAAAACAACATTGACGGCTGCAATCACAATGCGCCTGGTACAAAAATCCGGCAAGGGCAAAATCAAGAGGTTTGAGGATATCGACAATGCACCGGAGGAGAAAGCGCGTGGGCTTACAATAAATACTGCACACGTCGAGTATGAGACGGACAAACGCCACTATGCACACGTTGATTGTCCGGGACACGCCGATTACATCAAGAATATGATTACCGGAGCAGCACAAATGGATGGCGCTATTTTGGTCGTGGCAGCCGGAGATGGCCCTATGCCGCAGACTCGCGAGCACATTCTCCTTGCTCGGCAGGTTAACGTGCCCAGGATTGTGGTCTTTATGAACAAGGTGGACCAGGTTGATGACCCTGAACTGCTGGAGTTGGTCGAACTGGAGATAAGGGAACTGCTGAACAAGTATGAGTTCCCCGGCGACGAGATTCCTCTTATTAAGGGCTCGGCTTTGGCGGCGATGCAATGCGAAGGCAAAGACGATGAAGCGTGCAAGTGCATTGACGAGTTGATGGATGCGGTCGATGATTATCTGCCAATTCCTGAGCGTGATGTTGATAAGCCGTTCCTTATGCCGGTTGAGGATGTTTTCAGCATTAAGGGTCGCGGCACGGTCGGAACAGGCAGGGTTGAGCGAGGTAAAGTACGCGTTGGCGAGGAGGTTGAAGTCGTTGGGCTTGCAAAAGAGACACGCAAGACCGTTGTTACCGGCGTGGAGATGTTTAACAAAACGCTTGGTGAAGGCCAGGCCGGCGATAACATCGGCTTGCTTCTGCGCGGCGTGGAAAAGAAAGACTTGGAGCGAGGCCAGGTGGTTGCAGCCCCCGGTTCCATTACTCCTCATACCAAGTTTCATTCCGAAGTCTATGTTCTGACAAAGGAAGAAGGTGGCCGTCATACACCATTCTTCGCAGGCTACAGGCCACAGTTTTATTTCAGAACGACCGATGTCACCGGTTCAGTTCATGCATTAATGACCCGGGAAGGTAAGACCGCGGAAATGTGTATGCCGGGTGATAATATAGCAATGGAAGTGGAGATTATTTCTCCAATCGCTATGGAAGACGGCCTTCGCTTTGCCATTCGTGAGGGTGGTCGGACAGTCGGCGCAGGTGTGGTAACGAAAATCCTTGCCTGAGTATCTCTGGATAACCATTGAAACCACGGGTGTCAAAAGCAAAGGTGGTGGCATCGGTGAAGTGTGGTGTGATAGGCATCTACAGGGCATGGAAAAGTTTGTGGGTTCCCAAACGCAGTTTATTGCTTTTAGGGTTTCTCTCAAGTAAGCGCACCTCGTTAGAAATTCTACAGTAGGGAATATGATGCAAAACGGGAAAGTTTCTAATGGGGTAAGCCTGTTCGGTGGGGAGAGACTTTGTGGCTAAGAAGAAGAGCAAAAGGGAATTTGTCTGGCTTGAATGTGTCGAGTGTCGCCAGAGAAACTATCGCACAAGTGTCAGTGTGGCGGAGGGGACGCCAAAAATAAAGCTCAAAAAGTTTTGTAAAAAGGAACGCAAACATACTGTCCATAAGATACGGCGTAAATAAGCAAGCCCCACCTTGCGGTGACAATAGAGCAGGGGCCCCATTTTGCAACTTATCACAAAATGGGAACCCATAAAAATAGGCCAGTAGCTCAATTGGCAGAGCGTCGGTCTCCAAAACCGAAGGTTGGGGGTTCGATTCCCTCCTGGCCTGCTTGCGAAGCGTATCTTGTGACGAGAAACACGAGATGCGGGATTATTATGGCTTTTGATATTTATAAACGTGGTCAGGGCAAATACACAAGGCTCTGTAGTACCTTTGGCGCAGCAATAATTGCAGGATTAGGTTGTTTGCGGCTTTACAAGAAATTACAGGCCTGGGACCTGGGATTGTGGGTCGAGACCATGGTGCCCGCCGGCTTGTTTGTTGTCCTGGCTCTTTTGATTTTATGGTTGGTCAATAAGCCTTCAATTGCAGATTTTATGGTCGCCGCTGAAGGCGAAATGAAAAAGGTCAGCTGGTCAAGCAGAAAGGAAATAGCGGTTTCGACATTTATCGTTATTGCGCTTGTGATTCTTTTGGCTATCTTCCTTGGGGTCACAGATTTAGGCTTTCAAGTGTTTTTTGACCGGCTGTTATATTAAGGTCCAAAACCGGCAGAGTAATTAAAGGATGATTTAGAGAGCCAGAAGCATCGGATGGCGGGAAACAACATACGTAATACGGGATAGGCAGTAATATGCAGTGGTACGTTTTACGAGTTGCGGCAAATAAAGAAATGCAGGTCCAAGAAACCCTTACGCAGAAGGTGGAAAAGGATGCTTTGACCGATATTGTAGGCAGAATAGAGGTCCCTGTTGAGCGGGTCAGGCGCATCCGCGGCAACAAGCAGACAGTCCATAAGCGAAAACTGTATCCGGGATACGTTTTTATGGAGATGGAGCCCACCGAAGATGGCAGGGTTCAGGAAAAGGCATGGTTTATGATTAAGGAAACATCCGGAGTCGGAGATTTTATCGGCACCGAAGGAATCCCTACACCTATGCGAGATACGGATGTGGCAAAGATGCTTTTAGAGGCGGAAAAGCCTGAGGAGGCACCAAGTATCAAGGTCGAGTTTGAGAAAGGTGATATGATTAAAATCAGGGAAGGTGCCTTTGAGAACTTTGAAGGGACTGTCGATTCGATTGATACTGAGCGTGGGATTGTGAAAGTGATTGTTGCGATATTCGGCCGACCTACACCGCTGGATATAGAGTATTGGCAGATCGAAAAAGTGTAAGCAATATCACACGGGGCATTGTGTAAGACCAGATGAAAGATACGATACAAAGGTGACGAATGGCCAAAGAGGTAATGGTGAAGATTAAAGTGCAGGCGCCGGGCGGGCAGGCGACACCGGCACCGCCGATAGGACCTGCTTTGGGGCAAAATGGCGTCAATATAGGCCAGTTTGTTTTGCAGTTCAACGAAAGAACCAAAGAACTCAACGGAACGATCGTGCCGGTCGTGATAACCGTCTTTAGGGACAAAAGTTTCACCTTTGAGGTCAAAAGTCCCCCAGCGGCAATATTGCTGAAAAAGGCGGCCGAAATAGCAAAAGGTAGTGGCGTTCCAAATAAAGAGAAAGTCGGGAAAGTTAGCGCCGAGCAACTCCGCAAAATCGCTGAGGCCAAGTTCAAGGATTTGAACGCATACGATTTGGAGCAGGCCGAAAAGATTATCAAGGGTACCGCACGAAGCATGGGCATAGAAATAGAAGATAGCGTATAACGGACAGAAAGAGAGATTATACACAAGCCAAGCTAATGGGATTCAGAAGCAAAAGGTATAAAAAAGAGTCGGAGCAGGTAAGCAAAGAACCGCTGGGCCTGGCTGAGGCAGTCGAAAAGGTCAAGTTGCTTAAGTCGGTAAAATTTGACCAGAGCATAGAATGTGTGCTGCATCTCGGTATTGACCCCAAGCAGGCCGACCAGATGGTTCGTGGCTCAATATCCCTGCCCTATGGGATAGGCAAGCAGAAAAAAGTTATCGCTTTCTGCGAGGGCGCTGAAGTTGAAGCAGCCCAAAAGGCTGGTGCTATTGAGGTCGGCTGCGATGAGCTCATCAAAAAAATCTCGGATGGCTGGTTGGATTTCGATGTGGCTATCGCCTCGCCAAAGCTGATGGGCAAGGTAGGCAAGCTCGGAAGGATCCTTGGGCCCCAGGGTAAGATGCCTTCGCCCAAAAATGGCACGGTAACCGCCGATGTTGCAACTGCAGTAGCTGAATTTGCCGCGGGGAAAGTCGAGTTTAGAAACGATGCAGGCGGCAATGTTCACACAGTTGTCGGAAAGCAAAGCTTCGAGAACGAAAAACTAATAGGCAATATCGAGGCCTTTGTCTCACACATAAAGAAAATCAAACCGGCGACGGCAAAGGGTACGTATATCAAAAAAATATCTATATCTGCGACAATGAGCCCGGGCATAACGGTTAGTACGTAACCCGTGGCTCGGGGCACGAGCGACGAGTTACAAGATAAGGTGCGAAGATGAGCAAATACGTGAAAGAATTGCTGCAGGCCGAACTGGAAAAGAAGATTGGCAATGAAGGTATCCAGGATTTCGTGGTTGTCAGTACCAAAGGCGTAGGCGGTGTTGACAATAACCTGATACGAGGCGAGCTTAAAGAGAAGGGTATCAGGTTATTGGTCGTGAAGAATTCACTCTTCAAAAAGGCGTTGCACAATCACAAAATGGAATCAGCAGCGACTCTGTTCAGCGGCTCTTGCACTATCGCTTATGGCGGCGATAGCATCGTTGACGTGGCAAAAACACTGGCCGAATGGCGCAGCAAGGTGCCGGTGATAGAGATTAAAGGTGCCTTTCTGGATGGCTCGGCTTTAGAGGCCAAAGCAGCAGAGCAACTGTCAAAAATGCCGTCCCGGCAGGAATTGCAGGGTGAAATTGTCGCTTTGGCACAGGCACCCGCGGCAAGATTGGCCGCCACGTTTAGTGCTCCGGCTGGAATTATCGCAGCTTGCATAAAGACTATTATTGAAAGGGCTGAGAAGCAAGCAGCTTAAAGTATAAAGGGATGCAGGGAATTTGAAATATTGTTGCCTGTGTGGCTGCCCCTGTAACGGGTTAAATGAAACGGTGGAGTTTCAGCTACCACAAGGCGTTAGAAATAGGAGTTAACAGAGATGGCAAAAGAAGCTGAGCAAAAGAAAGAAACTAAGGAGACGACGGAGGCAAAAGAAACCAAGGCCAGGACAGAAGTAAAAGAAGACAAGCCCACGATGGAGAAAAAAGAATCTAAAGAGACAAAGAAGTGGAACAGCGAGATTAAGAAGCTCGGTGACAAAATAGCAGGCCTGAAGTTGATGCAGGCCAAAGAGCTGGGTGATTATCTCAAGGAAGAGTATGGTATAGAACCGGCTGCCGCCGGCGCTGTTATGATGGCAGGACCTGCCCAGCAAGGCCAGGCTGAGGAAGCCGAAGAGAAAACCAGCTTCGATGTAATCCTGAAAGAATACGGCGATAAAAAGATTCAGGTTATCAAAGAAGTAAGAGCTTTGACGGCACTGGGACTGAAAGAGGCCAAGGACCTCGTCGACAACGTTCCCAAACCGGTCAAAGAAGGCATCAGCAAGGAAGAAGCCGAGGCTGCACAAAAGAAGCTTGAAGCTGTGGGTGCGGTCGTTGAGCTGGCCTGAAAGAAAGTGTGAAGCGAGCTATAAGCCATAGAGTGCCGGACGCGCTTCACAAAATACGAGATACGAAATTTATGGCAGGGTCAGATGGACCGGCACCAATCTTTGGTGCTGGAAAAGCGATTGACACATTTAATGTGGGAGATTGGTAATGTTGAAGATTGGTGCTGGGCAGGCTGTTCGCAATTTTGGCAAAGTCCATGATGCCGTTAAGATACCAGACCTTGTAGCAATACAGAGAAGAAGTTACGAGCGCTTTTTGCAGGAAGAGGTGCCCCCGACAAAGAGAAAGCGTATTGGGCTCGAATCCCTGTTTCAGGAGATATTCCCTATCGAAAGCTATGATAAGAGTATGCTCCTGGAATATCTCTACTACGAGCTGGAAAGGCCGCGTTATTCCCCAACTGAGTGCCGACAACTGCGGCTGACCTACGGCTACCCATTAAAAATCTCGTGCAGAAAGCGCAGCAAGGACGGTGAAGATTTGTCCGAGCAGGCAATATATCTTGGCGAGATACCCGTTATGGTAGGCGGCGGAGAGTTTATCATCAACGGTGCCGTGCGGGTCATAGTCAGCCAGCTGCACCGGAGTCCCGGCGTTGATTTTCTTATCGAGAGCAAAGAGGGCGATAGGGTGCTCCACGGCGGCAGAATTATACCCGAGAGGGGAAGTTGGATAGAGATAGGTGTTACTCGTAAAGATGTTTTGGTTGTCAGAATTGACCAGTCCAGCAAGATACCGGCTACCATTTTTCTACGAGCAATGGACCAGGAGTTCGGCACTAACGAGAGTATCTTGCGTGTCTTTTATCCAACAAAGACTGTTCCTGTGGCTGAGCTCACCCCTGCTATGTGGGCGGTAGGACCGATTGTCGACAAAGAGACAGGTGAAATACAAGTAGAAGCCGGCACACAAATCGGCGATAGAATCTCTTTAATACAGCAAAGTAATATCAAAAAGATAGAAGTCATCAAGGAGGTTCGAGACCCAATTATTCTAAACACCCTTGCTGAGGACGATTGCCCGAGCCATGAGCGGGCATTGCTGAAGTTTTATATGAGGTTAAGACCCGGCAATCCGCCCAGTGCTGAGAAGGCAAAAAAATTCTTTGAAGAGAAATTTTTCGATTCGAACCGCTATCGCCTCGGTAAAGTCGGCAGATTCAGATTAAATCGGAAGTTCGGACAGGCGGTAGACGAAAATGAGATGACGCTTCGTCCAGATGATTTTCTCAACACGATGAAATACATAGTGGCTCTGCGCAACAACGAGGGTGAGGTCGACGATATCGACCACCTGGGCAACAGAAGACTGCGGACCATCGAGGAGCTGGCTGGTGATGAAATCAGAAAAGGGCTGCTGAAGCTTCGTAAAACCGTTCAGGAGCGAATGAGCATGAAGCCCAGAAACGAGGATGAGCCGAAACGCATCGCGGATTTGGTAAATTCCAAGAGCGTATCGAGCAGTATCAACTATTTCTTTGGGCGCGGTGAGTTGAGCCAGGTTGTTGACCAGACCAATGCGTTAAGCCAGTTGACACACGAAAGGCGTCTATCTGCTCTTGGCCCCGGTGGTTTGAACAGGAGGCGGGCAGGCTTTGAGGTCCGTGATGTTCATATCAGCCATTACGGCAGAGTCTGTCCGATTGAAACACCCGAAGGAACAAATATCGGCTTGATTGCCTCGTTGGCCATATTTGCAACGATTGACGAATATGGATTTCTGCTTACGCCATATTACAAAGTCAAAAGTGGTAAGGTCACCAACGAGGTGACCTATTTACGTGCCGATCAGGAGATGAGGGCAATATTTGCGCCGCCAAGCACGGTCAACACAGACACCGGCAAGCTTGTGGAGGGATTGGTTCTCGCCAGAAAAGGCGGGGAGCTGGCTCAGGTTTCAAGCGACGAAGTAGAGTACGTTGATATTTCACCGAAGCAAATTGTTGGTGTTTCCGCTTCGCTTATCCCGTTTCTGGAGCACGATGACGCAAACCGGGCTTTGATGGGTTCAAATATGCAGCGACAGGCAGTTCCGCTGCTGAAGACGGAGCCGCCTTTGGTTCGCACCGGTATGGAGGAGCTGGTCGGGCAAAACTCAAGTATGGTGGTGCGTGCCAAAAGAGGCGGCGTCGTTACCGCAGTGGACTCAACTAATATAGTCCTTAACCACACCGATGAATATAAGCTTGCCAAATTTGTTGGATTGAATGAAAGAACCTGCCTTAATCAAAAGCCCGTAGTGGCGCTCGGCGAAAGGGTCCAGACAGGCCAGATTATAGCAGATGGCGGCGGCACCGCTAACGGCGTGCTGGCGCTCGGTAAAAACGTCCTTGTGGGATTCGTCTCTTTTGATGGCTTTAACTTTGAGGACGCCATTATTGTCAGTGAAAAATTCTGCAAGAACGATAGCTTTACCAGCATACACATCGACGAATTTACTGCAGAAGTTCGCGAGACCCGCCTTGGCAGAGAAGAATTCACCCGTGATATTCCCAATGTCAGCGAAAAGGCGCTGCGAAACCTTGATGAACACGGAGTAGTCTGCGAAGGAACAAGAGTTTGCACTGGTGATATCCTCGTAGGTAAGGTGGTACCCAAGAGCAAGACCGAACTGACACCTGAGGAAAAGCTCCTGCACGCTATATTCGGAAGAGCCGGCGAAGATGTCAAAAACGACTCACTTGAGCTGCCCAGCGGGTATGAAGGTGTGGTAATAAAAACAGAACGATTTACGAGACGCGGTGCGGCCACCGACGAGGAAAAAAATGCGCTAACGGCTGAGATAAGACGATATGAAAAGCAGATGAGAGTTAAAGAATGCATGGTTTTCAGGCAGATGATGGAAACTATCCACAAGAAATTCGACATCAATATTGTTGATCCAAGCACACGTCAGAAAGTCGGGCAAAGCCTCGATGATGATGTTGTTTATGAGCAGGTAGAAAACTTTAATATTAAGTGGGTCAGGCCCGCCTCGGCCAGAGACGATGTACAGAAAATCATCGATAAATTCTGGGGCAAGATTACTGAAATTCAGGAAGAGAAGAAACGCAGGGCCGATAGTATGAAACACGGCGATGAGCTGCCCAGTGGCGTATTGCAGATGGTAAAAGTTTACGTTGCAGTTAAAAGGGCGTTGTCAATCGGCGATAAAGTAGCCGGACGCCACGGTAACAAGGGCGTTATCGCAAAGATTATGCCGGAGGAGGATATGCCGTTTCTCGAAGATGGCACACCTCTCGACATATTGCTAAATCCTCTCGGCGTGCCGAGCCGAATGAATGTCGGTCAGATTCTCGAAACGCATCTTGGCTGGGTGGCAAAGGTGCTGGGCTTTAACGCTGTGTCACCGGTCTTTGACGGTGCTACAGAGGATGATATACGGGAATTGACAGCCGAAGCGAACGAGCTTATGAAGCAGCGAAAGGCTGAGCTGGAAGAAGCAGGAGAAGTGCCGTCTGATGATGAGCTCTTTGTAAATGTCCCGCCGATTTTGAAGACTCAATTATATGATGGCAGAACGGGCGAACCATTCGACCAGTCTGCAACTATAGGATACATATATATGATGAAGCTGCACCATCTTGTTGATGATAAGATCCACGCCAGGGCAACGGGACCGTATAGTCTGATTACGCAGCAGCCGTTAGGCGGCAAGGCAAGAACCGGCGGACAAAGGTTCGGCGAAATGGAAGTGTGGGCACTGGAAGGCTACGGAGCGGCTTATACACTGCAGGAGATGCTCACGGTCAAAAGCGATGATGTCGAGGGCCGAACAAAAATCTATGAATCAATGGTCAAAGGACAAAACATTCTCGAAGCGGGTACACCACTGTCTTTTGACGTATTGTGTAATGAAATTAGAGGATTGGGATTGAATATCCAGCTTGAAAAGAAACGCCTTGGAGGTATGGCGTTGTAGGGATAATTATCGATAAAGGATTATTGATTATTGGGACAAAAGCAAAAAACGAAAAATAGTCAATAATCAATTAGGGGAAGCCTTAAATGTATGAAAGTATTTACGATCGTATTAATGATTACGGTTCGATACAGATTTCATTAGCCAGTCCCAATGATATTCGCAGCTGGTCGTTTGGGGAAGTACGTAAGCCTGAGACTATCAACTACCGTACTTATCGACCGGAGAAGGACGGCTTGTTTTGTGAGCGAATTTTCGGGCCCGAACGGGACTGGGAATGTTCTTGCGGAAAATATAAAGGTACCAAGTTCAAGGGAATAATTTGCGACCGATGTGGAGTCAAGGTTACGCACAGTCGCGTTCGCCGCAAACGAATGGGACATATCAATCTTGCAGCGCCGGTAGTGCATATATGGTTTTTCAAGGCCATACCAAATCGTATTGGTACCCTTTTGGCAATGAAAGCAGCGGACCTGGAGAAAATAGTTTATTTCCAGGACTATGTTGTTACTGACCCCGGCCAAAGCCCATTGAAGTTAGGTCAACCGCTTAGCGAAGAAGAATTCCGTGAAGCATCGAACAAATACGGTGCGCCCCCGGCCGGATTCAAGGCTTCAATGGGCGCCGAAGCTGTCAGAGCGTTGTTGGTAAATCTTGACCTGAATGTCTTGAGCATAGAATTGCGGGAGGCTATAGCCAAGACAAACAGCAAGCAGAAGATGAAAGATCTCACGAAACGCCTGAAGATTGTCAACGAAGCTAAAAACAGCAATAACAAAGCCGAGTGGATGGTACTTGAAGTTGTTCCGGTTATCCCGCCGGATTTGCGTCCTTTGGTTCTTCTTGAAAGAGGCAATTTCGCAACCAGTGACTTAAATGACCTGTACCGGCGAATTATTAATCGTAACAACCGGCTGAAAAAGCTTATAGACCTTAATGCCCCCGATGTGATTATCCGTAATGAGAAAAGAATGCTTCAGCAGGCGGTCGATTCGCTGCTTGACAATGGTCGCTGCCGCAGGCCGGTGCTCGGCAGCAATAACAGACCTCTAAAGTCCCTGACGGATATGATCAAAGGCAAGCAGGGCCGGTTCCGGGAGAACCTGCTGGGTAAGCGCGTAGATTACTCGGCTCGGTCGGTAATTGTTGTAGGACCTAATCTAAAACTTTACCAATGCGGCTTGCCAAAGAAAATAGCTCTGGAATTGTATCAGCCCTTCATTATTCGAAAACTCAGGACGCACGGGCTTGCCGATACGATCAAGAGCGCCAAGAGAATGATTGAACGACGTGATGACCCGGTCTGGGATGTCCTCGAAGAAGTCATTCATCAGCATCCGGTCTTGCTCAACCGTGCTCCTACGCTTCATCGGATGGGTGTTCAGGCCTTCGAGCCCATCCTTGTGGAAGGCAATGCGATTATGCTTCACCCCTTAGCCTGCAGGGGATTCAACGCTGACTTTGACGGTGACCAGATGGCGGTGCATCTGCCGCTTAGTGTTGAAGCACAAGCAGAGACTCATATCTTGATGATGACCACAAGCAATATTTTTTCACCGGCAAATGGCTCCCCAGTGGTTGGACCATCCCAGGATATGGTGATGGGCAACTATTATTTGACATACATGGAAAAAGAGCACGAAGATGTTTCTGGGCCGCCCATTGAAGTTTCGGCATTCAGAGATACTTACGAAGCAATAATGGCCTGCGAGATGGGCAAAGTCAATCTGCATGAAAAGGTCAAAGTAAAAGTTGATAAACCGGTTGTCGGTTCAGAGTTCGTATCAGAGTTCGTAACTCGTAGTTCAAAAAATGAAAACGATGAACCATCAACTATGAACGCAACTGTGACTGAAACTACAGTTGGTCGGTGCATATTCAACGATATACTTCCTGTGAGAATGCCGTTTTACAACATGACTTTGGCCGCGAAGGCATTAAGCCAGGTAATTAATGACTGTTTCGAATTTGCTGGTAGTAGTGAGACGGTAGACCTTCTGGACAGAATTAAAGATTTAGGCTTCAAATATGCTACACTCGGAGGCTTGAGCTTTGGCCTTACGGACTTGAAGATACCGGAAAGGAAATCAGAAATTATCGACGAGACGGAGAAGAGGGTCGGCAAAATCGTTAAGAACTACGCCGATGGTGTTTTGACGGAGGGTGAAAGGTATAATCAGGTTATTGATGCCTGGACGAATGCCCGTGTGGCTGTTACCAACGAAATGATGCGCAGCCTTGCTGAGCCGTCGGTGGTAAAATGTAAACCGTATCTCGTCAAACGCGGTACAAAATACGAAACGCAGGATACCAGATACGAGGTGAATCCGATATACCTTATGTCCGATTCAGGTGCAAGAGGAAGCGTCGACCAGATTCAGCAGCTTGCAGGGATGCGAGCGTTAATGGCTAAGCCCGGCGGCGAGATTATCGAAACGCCCATCAAGGCAAACTTCCGCGAGGGCTTGAGTGTCCTTGAGTACTTTAGCTCTACGCACGGAGCGCGTAAGGGACTGGCTGATACCGCTTTGAAAACAGCCAATTCCGGCTATCTTACCCGCAAACTTATCGATGCGGCCCAAAACGTCATTGTCACCGAACACGACTGCCAAACCTTACAGGGAATTACAAAAAGCACGGTCAGCAGAGGCGAGCAGATCGATGTGCCGCTTTCTCAACTTATTATCGGCAGAACCGCCAGGGATAATATTCGTAATCCAGTTACTGACGAAATGATTGTTCGGGAGAACGAAGTTATTACCCCAAAGGCAGCAGCAAACATTGAGGCATTAGGGCTTGACGCCATCAGAGTCAGAAGCTCGCTGACCTGTGACAGTCCATTTGGCATCTGCGCGAAGTGTTATGGCTGGGATATGAGTACCGGCAGGTTAGTGGAGGAAGGTTCGGCAGTTGGTATTATCGCTGCCCAGTCAATCGGTGAGCCCGGCACACAGTTGACACTGCGTACTTTTCACACCGGAGGAATCGCTTCCAGGGCCATTCTTGAACGCGAACAGAAAGCCACGCAGGCAGGAAAGATTCAGTATCGAGATATAAATACCGTTTCCTTTGAGCGAAACGATGGGAGTACTCAGGTAGTCGCACTCAAACGCAACGGCGAAATAGCTATCATTGACGCGAAGGACCGGGAGCTCGACAAATTCAAAGTGCCCTATGGCGCCACCGTTTTGGTTAAAGATGGTCGAAAGGTTAAGGTTGGAGCCGTATTGTTCGAATGGGACCCACACCGTACACCAATTTTAGCAGAAGTACCTGGTCTTATCCGGTTCGTGGATATTATCGAAGGCGAGACGATTGGAATTAAAGAAGAGCGAAAAGGCCAGGTTGGCAGACCCGTCGTAATCGAGCATAAAGGCGATAAGCATCCACAGATTATCATAGAAGATGCCGACGGCAAAATACTCGATGTCCACTATCTGCCTGCAGGAGCCAGAATTGAGGTTGCCGAGGGCCAGCAGGTCCAGGCGGGCCAGTTGCTTGCTCATCAACCCAGAGCCACCGGCGGAACACAGGACATCACAGGAGGACTGCCCAGAGTTACAGAAGTATTTGAAGCTCGCAAGCCCAAAGACCCCGCCGCTATGGCTGAAATTAGCGGCCGCGTCGAGCTGCGAAGCGATAAACGCAAGGGCAAAATGACGATTACTATTCGCTCAGAGTCCGGAATGGAGAAAGAACACCACGTCCCACGCGACAGACACCTCAATGTACACACCGGCGATTTCACAGAAGCCGGAGACGCACTGACCGATGGTCCATTGGTTCCCCACGATATTCTGCGAATCAAGGGCGAAGAAGCATTGCAGAAATACTTGATTGCAGAAATTCAAAATGTCTACCGTTCACAAAATGTTAATATCAATGACAAACACATTGAAATTATCTGTGCTCAGATGATGCGAAAGATTAGTATTGAATCTGTCGGCGACAGCTCGTTTTTGCCCGGAGAGGTCGTTGATAAATTCGTATTCCGGAGAGAGAATGAAAGATTGGCCGGCAGCATCAGGATTACCAATATCGGAGATGCAACTGATTTAGAAGAAGGTCAGGTTATCGGCAAGAAAGAGCTTGCCGGTATCAACGAAAAACTTGAATTGATTGGTGGTGCCCCGGCAAAGGGCAGAAAACCGAAAGCTGCAACTGCCCAGACGTTGCTTTTAGGGATAACAAAAGCTTCGCTCTGGTCGGATAGCTTTATCGCAGCAGCCAGCTTCCAGGAAACGACCAAGGTCTTGACCGAGGCCTCTTTAGCTGGTAAGATAGATAGATTGCACGGTTTGAAGGAAAATGTGATACTCGGCCATTTAATACCAGCCGGTACGGCTTTCAAACCATATCTGGAAATGAGGGTTAAGCACCTTGCTGAAGCTCCGCTGCCCAAGGAATTTGCAGAAGCCAAGGAAGAAAAAGATGCGGAAGCAAAAGCAGAGGCCGCCGTCAAGGAAGCTTTGGGAATAAGGTAAAAAAATTGAAATCGGAAGTGAGTTATGCCTACTATAAACCAGTTAGTTAGACGTCCAAGAGCAAAATCAAAGCGCCGAAAACGTATATCTGATATTAGCGGCTCGCCTCAGAAAAGAGGTGTCTGTCTGATAGTAAGGACGCAAACGCCCAAGAAACCGAACTCTGCTTTACGAAAAATCGCCCGTGTTAGACTCACCAGCGGCAAGGAAGTTACAGCTTACATACCGGGCGTTGACCACAACCTCCAGGAGCACAGCACGGTTATAATTCGCGGAGGCCGAGTCAGGGATTTGCCCGGCGTTCGGTATCATATTGTCCGTGGCGTACTTGACTGTGCCGGCGTGGCTAATCGCAAACAGGGAAGAAGTAAGTATGGTGCAAAAAGAGCAAAATAGTTCATTGTTTATCGTTGAGAGTTCATCGATGAACTATGAAACAGGGATTACAAATTATGAAAAGATTTACTGCTTCAAAACAACAATTAAAGCCTGACCCAACATATAACAGCAAGCTGGTTTCGAAGTTTATTAACTGTATGATGTGGGGGGGGAAAAAAAGTGTTGCACAACGCGCTTTTTATGATGCTATGGACATTATCGCCAAAAAGCTCAAGGACACCAGCCCACTTGAAGTATTCGAGAAGTCAGTAAATAACGTAAAACCCTTGATCGAGGTTCGCAGCAAACGTGTTGGCGGAGCCAGTTATCAGGTGCCGATGCAGGTAAGCCCGAAACGCCAGCAATCACTCGCATTTAGGTGGATACTACAGTCGGCCAGGGCCAAGAAAGGAAAGCCAATGCGTGAGCGCCTGGCCTCCGAATTGATAGATGCTTATAATGAACACGGTGGTGCAATGACCACCAGGGAAAATATTCATAGAATGGCTGAGGCGAATAAGGCATTTGCACACTTTGCCTGGTAAGATTCGTCGGTTTTTAACTGCCCCCAGTGCTTCGCTTTTGCGAAGTAAAACTCCAGGGGGCGTTTTTTTTATTTGTGAATGCTCAATGCTCGTCGAGTATCGAGAATCAAGTATGGAAAAATTACGCAATATTGGAATTATGGCTCATATCGACGCCGGAAAAACAACAATAACCGAGCGTATTCTTTACTATACCGGCAAGACATACAAAATGGGCGAAGTCCATGATGGCACCGCTGTTATGGACTATATGGAAGAGGAGCAGAAAAGAGGTATTACCATTACTTCAGCCGCGACGAAGTGTCCCTGGAAGGGCTTTGAAATCAACCTTATCGACACACCGGGGCACATTGATTTTACCGCTGAGGTTGAACGCTCCCTCCGTGTCCTTGATGGCGCCGTAGCTGTATTTGACGCCAGCGAAGGTGTGCAGGCCCAGAGTGAGACCGTCTGGAGGCAGGGACAGAAATACGACTTGCCTTGTCTTTGCTTTGTGAACAAGATGGACAAAGTCGGCGCTGATTTCGAGATGACCGTCGAATCCATTCGCGATAAGCTCCTGGCCAATCCGATTCTATTGCAGATTCCTATCGGAGCCGAAGACTCTTTTGCAGGGATAATAGACCTGATTAAAATGAGGGCGGTTTTCTACAAGACAGAAGAGCTGGGAGCAACTTTTGAGGAGACTGAAATTCCCGCTGAATTGCGGCAAACAGCAGAGCGGCGAAGAAACGAAATGATAGAGCTTGCAGCCGAAGTTGATGCCGAGCTGATGGACACCTACGTCCACGATAAGCCAATCGACAGTAAAATGATTATTAGGGCAATCAGGAACGGAACTTTAAGCAATAAGCTTCATCCGGTATTTGTCGGTTCGGCCCTGAAATATATCGGCGTGCAGAAGCTGCTTGATGCTGTCCTGGCGTATTTGCCTTCTCCATTGGACAAACCTGTTCTGGTCGGGCATAAGCCGACTGATAAAAACAAAGAGATACTCGTTAAATGCGACCGCAGCGGCAGCCTGGTCGCGCTTGCGTTTAAGATTACCAGCGATGTGCACGGCGACCTGAGCTTTCTAAGGATTTATCAAGGCACATTAAAGTCCGGCAGAAGAGTCCTGGATGCAAATCGCAACAGGCGGGAAAATATTACCAGGATATTTGAGATGCACGCCGACGAGCGAAAAATCCTGGACTCAGCCGGCGCCGGCGAGATCGTCGCAGTCGTAGGGCTAAAAAAAACTCTTACAGGCGATACGATTTGCGACCCAAAAAAACCGGTTTGTTTGCCTAATATTACATTCCCGCAGACGGTTATGAATATGTCGATAGAGCCAGGAACCGCGGTAGAAAAGGCAAAATTGGCGGATGCTTTAGCTGGTTTGAGGCGTGAGGACCCGACCTTTGAATGTAAAGTAGATGTCGAAACAGGCCAGACAATCATCAGCGGAATGGGCGAGCTGCACCTGGAGATACTCCAGCACAAGCTGATAAGAGAAAAAGGCGTTAATGTCAGGGTTGGCAGGCCAAGGGTCGCCTACAAGGAGGCTATTACGAAATCAGCACAGGTGGAGGGTAAATTTATACGTCAAACAGGAGGTCATGGCCAATATGGACACGTTGTTTTAATGGTTGAGCCGTTATTGACAGAGGATGGTCTACTGAGTCGCGAGATTGAATTTGAAAGCAAAGTGGGGTCCGACGTCGTGCCGAGAGAGTATATCTCTTCTGTGGAGAGGGGGAGCAAGGATGCCCTCGGTAGTGGTGCGTTGGCAGGCTATCCTGTTGTGGGAATTAAAGTTACGTTGATCGGAGGCTCATTCCATTCGGTGGATTCCTCGGGCCTGGCTTTTGAGCAGGCTGCCGCAATTGCCGTAGAAAAGGCTCTCGGCGAAGCAGGGCCGGTTTTACTTGAGCCGGTAATGCGGCTTCAGGTAGTAGTCCCGGAAGCTGCTTTCGGGGCAGTCCAGGGCAATTTGCTTGGAAAGAGGGGCTTGATAACAGATTGTCGCCTTCATGGAAATATGCGGGTAATCGATGCTAAGGTGCCTCTGGCAGAAACGTTTGGATATTCCAGTGAGATTAGAAGCGCAACAGCAGGCCGGGGGACCTTTACTATGGAGCCGTTGAGCTATGAGAAGATCCCGGAGCAGATTGCAAAGCACATTATTCTTTAACAATAATGGGATTTTTTATGTTTTTCACGGTTTTTGTCGAAATTTTTATTGATATTACTTGATTTATGTGATAGAAGAAATGGTTTTAGCCGTAGCGAGCATTGTCACGGATGGCTTTGCGTAAACGAGTTGGGCTGTAACATATCTGTAATTTGGTCGTCACGGATGGCTTTGTGAAAAGTGCGCCGTTGCACTTAAGGGTATACCGAAGCTCGTAAATGGCTTTGGAAGGGCCATAGATTGGTCCGAACCCGAATTCTTAAGGAAGGCGAACTTGGTAATTGATTATTGACGGTTGCATCAGCAATAATCAACGAAAAAGGCCTCTCCTGCCAAAATCAAATAAGATACGTTCAGCGGATAGCAGAAGAATTATAGGCTGAAAGTGGGCTTTTTTGACCTTGTTTTTGAGTTTATAAGTTTTTATACTTCAAGGGCTTATGGGTTTTGGGCTCTGAATTTCAAATACAGCTCTTGGCTGTCAAAACCTTAGAGACGAGTTATGGCTACTGAAACCGAAAGAATAAGAATTAGAATGGAGGCATACGACCACAGGGCTCTTGATGCGTCTGCTAAGGAGATAGTGGAGCACGCTCGAAAGACCAATGCCCGTGTCAGTGGTCCGGTGCCCTTGCCTACGCGTATTGAAAGATATACCGTTTTGCGCAGTCCTCACATCGACAAGAAGTCGCGAGAGCAGTTTGAGTTAAGAACTCATAAACGTCTCATTGATATTCACGAGGCCAACGCGCGAACGGTCGAGGTGTTGAACCGCTTGGTGGTACCAGCAGGCGTCTTCGTAAAAATTAAAGCCTGACCCGTGCTTCGAGCGGAGAGAAACGAGAAAAATGGCAATGTTGTTGGGAAAAAAGGTTGGGATGACTCAGGTCTATGACGAATCGGGCAAGCTGTTGCCTGTTACGGTCATACAAGCTGGGCCCTGTGTTGTTATGCAGGTCAAAACGACCGAAACTGACGGTTATAACGCAGTTCAACTGGGTTTTGATGATGTAAAGCCCTCGCGCAGGAAGAATCCGCAAATCGGACATGCTCAGAAAGCCAATACAGCACCCAAAAAAGTCGTCAGAGAGATGCGACTGCCGGAAGAGGCCGAACCGAGCTACAAGATCGGAGATTCTATCACTGTTTCGGTCTTTGCGGAAAACAAATCTGTCGATGTTGTCGGAACCAGTAAAGGCAAAGGCTTCGCCGGCGTGATGAAACGCCACGGCTTTGCCGGTTTCCCGGCCTCGCACGGCACGGAACGAAAACACAGGGCGCCCGGCTCAATAGCAAGTTTCGCCAGCGATGCCGGCCATGGTGGAAAGCCGAAAAGAGGCAAGAAAATGGCGGGACATATGGGCGACCGTCGTGTAACAACAAAAAATCACAGAGTGGTGGCAATAGACGAAGAAAAGAATTTATTAGTCGTCAAAGGTGCTGTGCCGGGCCCTGCCGGCGGCTATTGTCTGGTCCGTACCGCCAAAAAAGCCTGATATGAAAAAAGATATGAGAAATGATTGACTTGGCTGTGTACAATATAGATGGCAAGGAGGTTGATAGCCTGAAGGTCGATGAGTCGGCTTTGGGCGGCCTGGTCAGGTACCCACTGCTTAAGCAGGCGATTGTTATGTGTCAGGCTAACAAGCGGGTGGGGACAGCCGCGACAAAGGGCAGGGGTATGGTGGTCGGCTCGGGCAGAAAGCTCTTTAGGCAAAAAGGCACCGGATTTGCCCGCGTCGGCAACCGCAGAACCGGCAAACGTGTCGGCGGCGGTGTCACCTTTGCAAAGGTCGCCAGAAATTTTCATAAGCGTATGCCAAAGAAGCAGAGAAGATTGGCCCGCGACTCGGCAATATTGGCGAAGCTTTTGAGTAACAACGTTGTGGTCGTTGACGCGTTAAACTTTGAAAAGCCGCACACTAACGATTTTGTAAGCATCCTGAGTAATCTAAAGATTGAACGCAGCTGTCTTGTGGCGATTAGCTCCGTAGACGAAAATCTTTACAAATCAGCCAGGAATATTCAGAGAGTCTCAGTTATGCCTGTAGCTCAATTGAACGCCGGTGATATCTGCAACCACAGCAAAATGCTGATAACTTATGAGGCGCTTTTGTCCCTTTTGGGCAGAGATGAGACGGGTCAAAATTAATGGCAATTAATATAGACGAATATAGTGTAATAATTCGGCCCTTGATTACAGAGCAGGGCGTGCACTTTGCGAATACGAAAGGTGCGTACTCCTTTGAAGTAAATAAAAAGGCCAATAAGGTCCAGGTAAAGAATGCTGTGGAGAAAATGTACGACGTTAAGGTGCGAAAAGTCAGGACCGCTAACCGCAAAGGCAAAGGACGCCGCAGAGGCAGAACTATCGGCAGTACGCCAAGTTGGAAAAAGGCTGTTGTGTTTCTGGAGCCGGATTATCATATAGATTTGTTCTAAAGACGTAACTCGTGGTATGTGACCGGAACGAGTCACGGGGGACGAGAGACAAAAAAAATGGGTATTCGAGTTTATAAGCCAACAAGTGCCGGACGCAGAAACAGCTCAGTGAATGATTATGCTGAGCTGACGACCACAAAGCCGGAGAAGTCGCTTTGCAAGCGGATAAGGAAGACCGGCGGAAGAAATCATCACGGCGTCACTACTACCCGGTTCAGGGGCGGTGGGGCAAGAAAAATTTACCGTATTATCGATTTCAAGCGTAACAAAGATGGTGTCCCCGCAAAAGTGGCAACGATTGAGTACGACCCTAACAGAAATTGTTTTATATCCCTGCTGCACTACGCCGACGGTGAGAAAAGATATATATTAACGCCGCAGGGTGTAAAGACCGGAAACCGGGTGGAAAGCGGTCCCCATTGTGAGCCTAAGGTCGGTAATGCGATGCCGCTTTCGGCGATACCTGCCGGCTTGGAGGTTCATAATATCGAAATGACGGCAGGGCAGGGTGGAAAGCTCGTCAGAGGTGCAGGAAACGCTGCGAGAATCGTGGCAAAAGAGGGTGATTGGGTCACCGTCGTTTTGCCGAGTGGAGAAATGCGGATGCTGCGCAAGGAATGCCGGGCGACACTTGGCCGGCTCAGTAACCCTGACCACCAGAATATTCGGATAGGTAAGGCCGGGCGCAAGCGACATATGGGACGCAGACCCCATGTGAGTGGCAATGCGATGAATCCGGTTGCTCACCCTATGGGTGGTGGAGAAGGCCATCGATCCGGCGGAAGGCATCCCTGTTCACCCACGGGCGTACTGGCAAAAGGTGGAAAAACAAGAAATCCACGAAATCCAAGTAACAAGAGGATTATTCGAAGACGAAAAAATAAAAGGCAAGGACAGTTGGTCCTGTAGAAGCGCGAAGCGGTGTACGGTTCACAGGACACGAGATACGAAAAAATGGGAAGATCTCTTAAAAAAGGACCTTATGTTGATGAAAAGTTGTTGGCCAAGGTCAGCAAGCACATTAGTTCCGGCTCTCGTGAGCCAATAAAGACCTGGGCGAGGAGATGTACGATAATTCCGGAGTTTGTGGGATTTACATTTATGGTTCATAACGGCAAGATGTTTCACAAGGTTTTTATTACCGAGGATATGGTGGGACATAAGTTGGGCGAATTTTCGCCTACGAGGCTCTTTAAAGGTCATTCAAGCAAGAAAATAAGATAGTTGAATGGTTAAATAGTGATTGGTTAAATAGTTACCAGTTACCAATAACCAGTTACCAATAAGCAATAACCAGTTACAAAACGAGTTATGTTAAGTGCTAATAAGTTAAAAGAGTGTTGCCAATGGCGGCAGATAGGTGTGGAGCAGTTAGCCGGCCAGCTTGTCAGAGGAAGGCTGGACATAGGAAAAGCTATAACGGCTGTTAAGAACTGGCAAAAAGGGCTTTTTAAGCCCATACCGCGCAGCGAGGATGTTCGCCGTCTGGCGTCCGCTTTGTCTGTCGATGTAAATGATTTGCTTGACTGGCGTTCTTCTTATCGTTTTGCTCCGATGTCAGCCCGCAAGGCCAGACTCGTTACCCAGTTGATAGTGGGCCGAAGCGCCCAGGATGCTATGGATATCTTGAAGTTCACAAGAAAACGTGCGGCAACGATGATTGACAAGGTTCTAAAAAGTGCCGTTGCTGATGCTGATGAGCAGCAGGCGGACGTTGATAGTCTTTACGTCAGCAGTGCCCGTGTTGATGATGCAGGGGTTCGTATCGGCACAAAAAGATGGATACCAAAAGACAGAGGAAGAGCGCATCCTATTAGTAAAAAGGCCTGTCACATACATGTGACGGTCACACAAGCTTAAGAAAAAAAGAAAAAGTGAAAAGGAAAAAGTAACTACGCAATACGAGACACGGGATTATGGGTCAGAAAACATCGCCAATAGGTTTTAGAACAGGAATAACACTTGGATGGCAGAGTACCTGGTTTGCTCCCAAGGCTGATTACGGTAATTTCCTGGTCGAGGACCAGAGAATCCGTCAGTATGTTGACGGGAAATTCAATCGTAACGTGCCCAAAGGTGCGGTGGCAAAGATAGAGGTTGTCCGAACACGTAACGAAGTAAAAGTAACACTGCACAGCGCCCGGCCTGGAATAGTCATCGGGCCCAGAGGTGGTGAAGTTGATAGGTTGCGAGAAGAGCTTGAAGAGATAACAGGCAGAAAAGTGGCCGTAAATGTTATCGAGATTAAGCAGCCGGACCTTAATGCCACACTTGTAGCCGAAGCGATTGCTGAGCAGCTAAGTAAGCGGGCCTCGTATAGGCGCACGATGAAGCAGTATTGTGAATCAGCAATGAACGCCGGTGCTAAAGGAGTTAAGATTATCTGTGCCGGACGGTTGGGAGGCTCAGAAATGTCACGCAGGGAAACGCAGAAGCTCGGTTCTATCCCGCTGCACACCCTGGATGCCAATGTAGATTACGCCGTGGCAACATCAAGAACGACGTATGGAGCGATTGGCGTTAAAGCGTGGATTTATAAGGGCAAGTTTGGCGAGGAGGTTGAACAGGCCCCTCGTCGTCGGCCTCGTCCGCCGAAACGTATTAGCCCGGCGAAGAGGCACGGCAGGCCTAAAGCTGCGCCGGTACAAAAGAGCAAAAGCGCTGCCCAAACTAATGTGGCTGCACCGCCGGCAGAAGGTGGTGCAGGGGAGAAAAAAAGTACCGAGGGAAACGGCTTGGTTGCGGATAGCGGATAGAAGCCGAGGATTTCGCACCGGCGAAAGAAAAACTATACGCTAAACGCTGTTTATAAGGGTCTAAGAAAATGGCAATGATGCCGAAAAGAGTCAAGTTCCGTAAGAGCCAACGCGGCACAATGAAGGGTAATGCCACCAGAGGTAATTTTGTGGCGTTTGGCGAATACGGCTTGCAGGCTTTGGAGAGCAGCTGGATAACGGCCAGGAACATTGAAGCCGGCCGAGTTGCAGCAACTCATTTTTTGCATCGTGAAGGCAAAGTATATCTCAGGCTCTTTCCGCACAAGCCGGTAAGTTCCAAGCCGTTGGAAACGCGAATGGGCAAGGGTAAGGGCGAGCCCGAATTTTGGGTTGCCAGAGTCAGGCCCGGACAGGTTATGTTTGAGATAGGCGGAGTAACTGAAGATGTGGCAAAGCAGGCGCTCGTCAGGGTCGCTCATAAAATGCCCATCAGGTGCAGATTCGTTAAGCGAAGACATTCGTTATAAAACAGAAAGGCAGCTTGAGATGAAAGCGCAGCATTACCGTGAGATGAGCCCGGATGAGCTCCGGAGTCAACTGGAAGAATTCCAGAGGCATTTGTTTGACTTGCGCTCGCAGGCGGTTACGGAAAAGCTGGAGAATTCTAAAGCCATAACTAATGTCAAGCGTGATATTGCCAGGATTAAGACAGTAATGCGTGAAAGTAAGTAAGGCTTTGCCTTAGGTAATTGTTTATTGGAAATCGAGGATGCAGGACCGAAAATTAAAAACTTTAACCGGCGTGGTAATAAGCAATAGTGGTGACAAGAGCATCAAAATTGCCATTGACTTCAAGGTCAGGCATCCGAAATACGGTAAATACGTAAAGCGTAGAACAAAACTCGGCGTCCACGACGAGCGCAATCAGGCAGGTGTCGGGGACGTCGTTGAAGTTGCGCAATGCCGTCCTCATAGTAAAACAAAGAGCTGGCGCCTTGTGAGAGTTGTAGAAAAAGCTGCTCTGGAAAGAGCATGACGCGTTGTGCGTAATACGAGATACGAAATATGATTCAGCAGGAAACAATGTTGGACATAGCCGACAACTCAGGTGTCAAGTCGGCATTGTGTATTAAGGTTCTTGGAAAAGGCGGCTCCCGTGGTAGAAGGACCCGACCCGTGGCCTCAGTAGGAGACATTATTTGTGTTGCTATAAAAAAATCGCTGCCGACCTGTCAGTTGGACGACAAGAAAGTGCATAAATGCGTTATTATTCGAACCAAAAGTCCTCTGAAACGCTCGGATGGCAGCTACGTAAGGTTCGATAGCAATGCTGCGGTGATGATTGACAATGAACGTAACCCGATAGGAACGAGAATATTCGGCGCGGTGGCTCGTGAGCTTCGCGAAAAAAACTATATGAAGATTATCTCGCTGGCAAGCGAGGTAGTATAGAATTTGATTGTTTATATTTGATTTGAAAATGGCTCTGCATATAAAAAAAGGCGATACGGTTGAGATTATAGCTGGTGACCATAAAGGTGCTACCGGCAGAGTGCTGCGCGTTATACCCGAGAAGGAAAAGATAGTGGTCCAGGGTCAAAATATAGCAAAAAAGCACGTTCGGCCTTCACGCAGAAATCCCCAGGGAGGCCGGATTAACGTTGAGCAGCCGATACATATAAGTAATGTCTTGCCGGTAACCTCGAAAAGCTCAAGAGGAAGCAGGGTGCATTATCAGATAAACGAGGATGGCAGCAAAAGCCGAGTTGGTGCTGATGGCACAGAGATAGACAAGCCCAGAAAGGCCAAACAGTAAATAGTTAAACGTTAAGAGACTTTTGATGGCACGTTTAAAAGATTTATATAAGTCCAAGGTAGTTCCGGGGTTGACTGAGGAATTTGGATACAAGAATCCTATGGCGGTGCCGCGGATGGAAAAGGTCGTTGTCTCTATGGGCGTAGGAAGGGCTACACAGGATAAAAAATTCCTGGAATCGGCTAAAAAGGACCTGATGATGATTATGGGCCAAATACCGGTCGTCTGTAAGGCTAAAAAAAGTGTCGCCGGTTTCAAAGTTCGTCAAGGGCAGGAAACCAATTTGAAAGTTACTGTCCGTGGTGTACGAATGTACGAATTTATGGATAGACTTATTAATCTTGCAATCCCGCGGGTAAGAGACTTTCGAGGCCTTGACCCAAACAGTTTTGACGGCAGAGGCAATTACTCGATGGGACTGGTTGAACAGGGTGTCTTCCCCGAAATCAACCCGGCACAGATGGAGTTTCAGCAGGGTATGAACGTAACCTTGGTGACGACGGCAAATTCTGATGAAGAAGCGAGGAAAATGCTCTCGCTGTTTGGTATGCCGTTCAAGAGCACGGAAACGGATGAGTGATATTTAGGGATTGCCGGCGAAATGATAAACATTATTTTGGAGCGCGTAGATGTCAACTAAAGCCCTGGAAAACAAGGCGGAAAAGAAACAAAAATTTCGCGTTAGACAATATACACGCTGCCAGCTTTGTGGAAGAGCCAGAGCAGTTTATCGCAAGTTCAAAATTTGCAGGATTTGCTTTAGGACCCTGGCTAACGAAGGAAAAATACCGGGAGTAAGAAAAGCCAGTTGGTAAATCGTGACTTGTGCCCAGACCCCGTGTCCCGAACGTGACACGGGACACAAGCCACGGGAGACGAGATTATGAGTTTGAGTGACCCGATAGCTGATATGTTGACGAGAATTCGCAACGCTGGGCGAATAAATAAAAGCCAGGTCAATATTAAAGCATCGAATATTTGCGAAGGTATAGCGGCTGTTTTGAAAAAGGAAGGTTACATCGAAGATTTCGACCGAATCGATGACGGCAAGCAGGGAATACTGAGAGTTACTCTAAAGTACGACAACGAGGGCCGGTCGGTCATTAACGAAATAACAAGGGTGAGCGGGCCCGGCCGTAGAATCTACTCATCTGTTGACAAATTGCCACACGTGTTAGCTGGTATGGGCATAGCAATCGTTTCCACAAGTAGGGGTATAATGAGTGATAGAAGCTGCCGCCAGAATAACTTCGGCGGCGAGATACTTTGTACGGTGAGCTGATGAGTCGTATCGGGAAAAAAGCAATTATTATTCCCCAGGGAGTAAAGGTCGAGAAGAATGGCCGGTGTATCAATGTTTCAGGTCCGCTTGGCCAGCTCCAGATGGACTGTCACCTGCGTATAAAAGTGAAAGTGGACAGTTCCGCAGGCAAGGTACTGGTTGAAAATGAACATCCACAAAGCCATGAGGCCAGGCAGATGCATGGCACCACGCGTGCCTTGATTGCTAATATGGTGGCAGGTGTCAGTAAAGGTTTTGAAAAAAAGATGGAGTTATACGGTACCGGCTATAATGTCAAAGAGCAGAGTGAAAAGCTGGTCTTTCAGGTTGGCTTTTCCCATCTGGTGGAGCGGCCGATACCAAAGGGCATAAAGGTAAACATTGATGTCAACGCAACCAGAGGCAATGATGTTCCCGCCAGGTTCACGATTTCGGCGATAGACAAGAGACTGCTGGGACAATTTGCTGCTGATATACGGAGAATAAGGCCGCCCGAACCATATAAAGGAAAGGGTATCCGTTACGCAGACGAATACGTACGACGCAAGGTCGGCAAAGCATTTACTTCGGGAACAGTATGAGAATCGACAGGATAAAAAAAGCGACACTGAGGCGTAAATATCACGTGCGAAAAAAGGTCTTTGGAACGCCGGGCAGACCTCGGCTGTCGGTGTTTCGTTCGAACAGGCATATCTACGCCCAGATTATAGATGATGTCGCCAGAGCGACACTTGTTTCCGCAAGCACAAGAGCAAAAGGCCTGCGGGACAAATTGCCCGCTGCCGCCGACAAAAAAGCTGCTGAAACGATAGGTGAAGCAGTTGCAAAACAGGCCCTTAGCGTCGGTATTAAATGCGTTTGCTTTGATAGAAAGCGATATAAGTTTCATGGCAGAGTCAAGGCTCTTGCCGAGGCGGCAAGAAAGGCCGGCCTGGTTTTTTGAAGGAACTTGCCGGCCATGGAAATACGATTGGAGAACAAACATTGGCAGTAGAACCGGTTAAGCCCGTTAAAAGTAAGACCTCGGAGAGAAGTGTCGCACCTTTGGCGCGGACTTCTAACGGGGCTAAGTTGTCCGCTCAGTCTGCTGGGGGACACCTTACGGTGGAAGAACAGCCGCTGGAAGATACGGTCGTAAAGGTATTTCGCTGTTCCAAAGTCGTCAAAGGCGGTCGGCGGTTCAGCTTCGCGGCATTAGTTGTGCTCGGTGACCGTGCGGGGACAGTGGGCGTTGGGTATGGTAAGGCAAAGGAAGTCCCGTTTGCCGTTGAGAAAGGTATAAAGGATGCCAAAAAATCTTTGCACAAAATAGCTTTGGCCGGCAGAACGATTCCATACCAGGTCGAAGGCAAATATAGAGCTACAAAGATAACGTTGGTCCCGGCCAGCCCTGGTACAGGCGTTATCGCAGGCTCCAGCGCCCGAGCTGTCCTTGAATTTGCCGGTGTGCAGGATGTCCTTACAAAAGTGTATGGAGGCAACTCTGCTAAAAATGTTGTCAAGGCTACATTGGATGGGCTGTTGAAATTACGAAGCAAAGAAATGTTCCAGTCCCTTCGTGGCGTAGAAGTGGAAACAATAAAAAGGTGGTGATGGATTAAATGTTGAACTACGAAATAACTTCTATTGCGGGTAAGCACAGGGCTCGCAGGCGTGTAGGAAGAGGCACGGGCACCGGCCGTGGCAAAACCTGCGGCCGAGGCCACAAAGGTAGCGGCAGCAGGGCCGGCTCGACTTCCACATCGCTTTATGAAGGTGGACAGATGCCTTTATTTCGGCGACTGCCAAAACGAGGCTTTAGTAATTATAACTTCGCAACATGCTACCAAATTGTTAATATATCGCAACTGGAAAGGTTTGACGAGGGAGCCGCCGTTGGCATAGAACAATTATCTGATGCCGGGCTGATTAATAATCTGAAACGTAAAGTGAAGATTCTTGGTGATGGGGAGCTAACAAAGAAGTTGGAAGTAACGGCTCATAAATTTAGCAAAACCGCTGAGCAGAAGATTATAGGATGCGGCGGTACGGCAAAACAAATTACGTAATTGATTGGATTCTCTTCTGTGGTCCGCTTGTGGTCGACAAAATAACGTGTCTTTAATTATTGTAGACTGAAAGACTGACGGGAAACAAAAAAATGCTTGGGACAGTATTTAACATATTCAGAATTCCGGACCTGCGCAACAAAGTTCTTTTTACGTTGGCGCTGCTGGTAATATACAGGGTTGGTTTCCATATCCCTAATCCCTGTTTTGACCAGAAAAAGATTGCCGAAGTCACCGGGCACAGGGACACGGAAAGTCCCTTCGGCAGGGCCGCTACATATATGCAGATATTTACCGGCGGAACACTGGACAAAAGCAGCCTGTTCGGCCTCGGAATTATGCCATATATTACTGCATCGATTATTCTTATGCTGCTGGGGGAGGTTGTTCCTGCTTTGAAAAAACTCCGGCAGGAAGGTCAAACCGGACACAAAAAGATACAGGAGTATACACGCTACCTGGCGGTTCTGATATGTGTTTTTCAAGCGATTATGTATATGAAGATGTTGGGACAGTTTATCTACCCGGGCATGGAGACCCAGGCTGTAATAATGGGCATTGTCGGCATGACAGCCGGCACCATCTTCTTGATGTGGCTCGGTGAGCAGATAGATGAGTACGGCATAGGAAACGGCATTAGTTTGATAATTATGGCCGGTATTATATCTCGAATGCCCTGGGCGGTTGGAATGCTAATAGAGAACGTCGACTTAACAGTGGGTGCACCGCCCGGCAGCATAGGCCCGGCAAAGTTATTGTTCTTGATGGCAGCGTTTGTATTTGTCGTTGCCGGTGCCATATTGATAACCCAAGGCCAGCGACGGATACCGATTCAACAGGCAAAAATGATGCGTGGACGCCGAATGTATGGCGGACAAAGACACTATTTGCCCCTGCGTGTCAATCATGGCGGCGTGATGCCCATAATCTTCGCGTCGGCTTTTATGATGTTCCCGCCGGTAATAATTGAGCAGTTTACAAGAATAGAGAGATTCCGGAATTCAGGATTTCTTGCCACTTTGCAAGGTGCTTTGCGCCACGATGCTTTTACTTACAATGTCCTCTATATGTTATTGATATTTTTATTCGCTTACTTTTGGGTGACGGTGCAGTTTCAGCCGAGGGAAATGGCCAAAAACCTGCGGGATTCAGGAGCTTTCATTCCGGGCCTTCGACCGGGACGTAGAACCGCTGAATATCTGGAAACCGTCATGACCAGAATAACTTATTTTGGAGCTGCATTCTTGTCCATAATCGCTGTTGTGCCCAGCGTCATTTCAATCTTATTAGGAATTCCCTGGATAGTAGCAACGTTTTTGGGCGGAACGGGCTTGTTGATTGTTGTCAGTGTCTCGCTGGACCTCGTTCAGAAGATTGAAGCAAACCTCTTGATGAGAAGCTACGAAGGTTTCAGTGAGACTGGAAGAATTAAAGGAGCTTATGCGTGAGGATAGTGTTGTTGGGTGCGCCCGGCGCCGGCAAAGGAACGCAGTGTAAGCGCGTTGTTGCCAGGTATGGTCTGCTGCATTTGTCCAGCGGTGACATCCTGCGACAACAAAGAGCTGAAGACACAGAATTGGGAAAGAAAGCCCAAGAGTATATGGATTCAGGCGCACTTGTACCGGACCAAATTATAGTTGAGATGATGGCTGATGCGATAACGAATGCTCCGGACGCCGGTTTCATATTGGATGGTTTCCCGAGAACCATTAACCAGGCAGCCGAGCTTGACAAATCGTTGGCTTGCAGCGGCAAAAAAATGGACGCTGTCTTGAATTTAGAGATAGATGACGAATTGGTGGTTCGGAGAATGGCCGGCAGGAGAAGTTGTCCTCAATGTGGTGCCATTTACCATATTGAAAACCTGAAGCCAAAGGTCGAAGGAATATGTGATAACGATGGTGCCACGCTTGTTCAACGGTCGGATGATAGTGCCGAAGTCGTGGCGAATCGACTTAAAACCTATCACCTGCAGACCGAGCCCGTGGTCGATTACTATAAAAAAAACAGCAGCACAGTTTATGACATTGATGCTAACAAGGACGCCGACGAGGTAAGCGCTTCTGTTTTCGAGAAGTTGGAAGTCCTCGCCAAAGCGTGAATTGTATCTGGACTAAAGTACGAGGTTTGAAATACGAAATTAAATGGCTATAACGCTTCGCAGCCGAAGAGAAATTGAGTTAATGCGTCGGGCATGCAACGTTGTAGTTGATGTTCTTTCAAAATTACAAGAGATTGCCGAGCCGGGAGTTACTACCAGCCGGTTGGACAGCGCAGCTTCGCAAATGACTGCTGATGCCGGAGCGCAGGCCCTGTTTAAGGGTGTTCGCAGCCCGCATGCTCGAACTCCATTTCCTGGTGCAATTTGCGCATCGGTGAATGAGCAGGTCGTTCACGGAATTCCTTCCGAGAGCACAAAGCTTGAAGACGGTGATATCCTGAGCATTGATTTTGGCGCGAGGCTCAACGGCTATTGTGGAGATGCTGCTGTTACGATTGCTATTGGTAAGGTGTCTGAGCGTAAACAAAGACTTATGGATGTTACTAAGCACGTTCTCGAAATAGCGGTAGCAACGGCTGGGCCGGCTGTTAAGTGGAGCCAGGTGGCTGCAAAAATGCAGGATTACGCCGAATCGGCCGGCTTTTCGGTCGTAAAGGACTTTGTTGGGCACGGCATCGGCAGAAAAATGCACGAAGAGCCCAGACTGCCCAACTTCGTCAGCGATGATTTGCTCGCCAATGATATTGTTTTGACCGAAGGAATGGTTCTGGCAGTTGAGCCGATGATTAATACCGGCTCCAGTGCCGTAAGGACTCTAAAAAATGGATGGACAGTAGTAACAAAAGACGGTAAATGCTCGGCTCATTTTGAGCATACAATTGTGATTGTGGAAAATGGTTGTGAGGTACTGACCGGCAAATAGTAAGGCGCAAAACACAACAAATGCCAAAGAAGGATACAATAAGATTGCAGGCCAAGGTGACTGATGCTTTGCCGAATGCAGTGTTCAGAGTGGAATTGGAAAACGGCCACAAGATTTTGGCGCATGTTTCGGGTAAGATGCGCATGAATTTTATTCGGATTTTGCCGGGCGATGCGGTTGTAGTTGAAATGTCTCCATACGATTTGAATAGAGGCCGAATAGTGCTCCGGCAGTAGTGCTTGGCAGGTTGCAGCAAATGAAAGTTAGAAGTTCAGTAAAACGTATATGTGAGAATTGCAAGATTGTGCGTCGCAAAGGCGTTGTACGCGTCATTTGTACAAACCCGCGACACAAACAGCGACAAGGGTAATTTTATCGTGAAGCGTGAGCCGGGATACGAGATACGCTTCACGAGATACGAAAAGGAGTTAATATGCCGCGTGTAGTTGGTGTTGATATTCCCAATGACAAATCAATATGGATTGCATTGACCTCGGTTACCGGTGTAGGTAAATATACTGCGGAACAAATTTTGAAAGAAGCCAGGATTGAAAAAACTACAAAGGCCGGAAAGCTCTCAGAAGACGAGCTTAGCCGCATAACACAGATTATCGACCGCAATTACATCGTGGGAGGGCAGCTTCGCCGGCAGGTTGCTCAAAATATCGCTCGATTACGTGATATAGGCTGTTATAAAGGCATTCGCCACAGAAAGGGGCTGCCCGTTCGGGGCCAGTGCACTCAAAGCAACGCACGCACTCGCAAAGGGCCCAGAAAGACAGTCGCCGGCAAGAAGGGCGTAAAGGAAAAACGCTAAGTGCTTAATTGCTTCGGTTGCAATAAGTTGTGTGATGTGCGAAGAGAAAATTGATTATCGAAACAGGCAATTTGTAATACGGGAAGAATAATGGCAAAAAGTGCAAAGCGAAAAGTTAGAAGAAATGTCGTCAGGGCAATTGCGCACATAAAAGCAACATTTAATAATACGTTGATTACGATAACGGATTTGGATGGTGATACAATTTGCTCGAGTTCAGCAGGCTGTGTCGGCTTCAAAGGCTCGCGCAAAAGTACGCCTTTTGCCGCTCAACAGGCCGCACAACGTTGCGCCAATACCGCCATGCGTAATGGTGTGCGCGAAATCGAAATCAGGGTTAAAGGTCCCGGCTCAGGGCGCGAATCTGCCATCTCCGCCCTGCAGCAGGCCGGATTGCGTATCGCCTCGATAGAAGATGTTACCCCGCTGCCGCATAATGGCTGTAGACCGCCAAAGCGAAGGCGAGTGTAAAACCACAGGAGCACAAAATGGTGTTCGTATATTGCCGAAACTGGTTTGGAGATAAATAAAAAAGCATGGGACGTTATCTGGGTTCATCTTGTAAATATTGCCGTCGTGAAGGAATGAAGCTCATGCTCAAGGGCATCAGATGTGAGACGGCTAAGTGTCCGGTCGAGAAAAAACAGCGTAATTTGGCGCCCGGGATGCATGGTTGGCGCAGGGGCAGAGCAAGCGAATATGCTGTGCGCCTCCGTGAAAAGCAAAAGGTCAAGAGATACTACGGACTTCTGGAGAAGCAGTTTATGAGGTATTTCCACAAAGCCGAGCGGATTAAAGGAAATACAGGACAGACCCTGCTCCAATTGTTGGAAAGACGTCTGGACAATGTCATATACAAGTTGAATTTTGCGCCGTCACGCAAGGCCGCAAGACAACTGATTGCTCACGGCCATATTCATGTCAACGGACGCAAAGTGGATATTAGTGATTATACTACGAAAATCGGTGACAGGGTGACGCTAAAAGGTTCTGAAAAAAGTGTCAAAAAAGTAAAGCAGCAGCTGGAAAGCAACCCCGGTTTTACCACACAAGCCTGGCTGCAATTGAATCATGATAAACCCGAAGCTACCATTGTTGCATTGCCAAGCAGGGATGATATTCAGATCCCTGTGGAGGAGCAGTTGGTTGTAGAGTTCTGTTCGAGGTAGCTACAAAATAGTCTTAAGGTTTTAGCGTTGAGTTTTGGTTAGCTCAAAACTGAAAATCCAAAACGCAAAACTTATGTAGGAGCATTATATGCGAGTTACATGGCGTGGTTTGGAATTGCCGACTCGTGTTGAACGAGACACGACGGTATCAAGCGATAAATATAGCCGATTCTTTATCGAGCCTTTCGAGCGTGGTTTCGGCACTACTATCGGCAACAGCTTAAGACGCGTGTTGCTCTCCTCTTTGGAAGGTAGTGCTGTAACGTCCATTAAAATAGCAAACGTTGACCATGAGTTTACCTCGATAGGTGGTGTGATGGAGGATGCTACTGATATTGTTTTGAATGTCAAGAGTCTTGTCGTTCGCCTCCATAGTGACGGCCCCAGGACAATGACGGTCTCGGCAAAGAAGGCCGGAGTTGTAACTGCAGCCGATATAGTTGCTGACCCGGCCATAGAAGTGGTAAACAAAGATTTGGTCATAGCTACTTTGACTGAAGACGTGAAATTTGAAATGGAAATGGTAGTTGAAAACGGCCGTGGCTATATGCCGGCTTCCGAACGAATCGCTGCCACAGACAGATTCGACCAGGAAGTCGGGAGAATACTACTTGATGCCGTATATTCCCCGGTTACCAGAGTTCGCTACGTAACCGAGGACACACGGGTAGGTCAGCGGACCAATTATGACAAGCTGATTCTCGAAGTGTGGACAAACGGTACAACAACGCCCGAAATGGCCCTGGTGGAGGCCGCAAAGATATTGAGAAAGCACATCAATCCGTTCGTACAGTATTTCGAGGTTGGAGAAGAAACCGTTGCTGCTGAGATTAGCGAAGAAGTGTTGGAAGAAGAAACCATTGATGAGGAATTGATCGAAAAGCTGAAAATCCCCATTCAGGAGCTGGAACTGTCGGTTAGGGCCGGTAACTGTCTTGAATCCGCAAAGGTCGACGCCGTTGGCCAGTTGGTAAAAATGACGGATGCCGATTTACTGAAGATTCGCAGTTTTGGTAAAACCTCTCTGCGGGAAATCAAAAGAAAGCTTGCCGATATAGGTTTGTCTTTGGGAATGACAGACGTATAAATGGCAGATAGTCGATAGAGGAATTTGAGCTTATGCGTCATAGAGTAGCAGGACGAAGGTTATCTCGAACAAGTCAGCATCGTATAGCTATGCGACGGAACCTGGTCGCTTCGCTCTTCGAGCACGAAACGATTTCAACGACAATCGAAAAGGCCAAAGAGGTAAAAGCCTTCGCCGAAAAGTTGATTACATTAGCTAAGAAAGGCACTTTGTCAGCCAGACGCAGGGCTATTGCCATGCTTGGCGACCGTGATATCATAGATTATGAAGACCGCAAAGCGGTCAGGAAAGGCACGGTAATTGGGAAACTATTTAGCGAAATTGGCCCTCGATACCTTGACAGGCCGGGCGGTTATACGAGAATTATTCGTTTGTCCTTGAGAAGATTGGGTGATAATGGCCGGCTCGTCTTGATGCAGCTCGTAGGCACGGAGGAAACCTCGAAAAAAGAAACAAAGGCTGCCGCCAAAAAACGCTCTCGTAAAAAGGCCAAAGAAACCGTGGAAGTCGAGGAAACCGCTGAAGCCGAAGAGGCTGTCGAAGCCGAAGCTACTGCCGAAGGCAATAGCCGGCAAGACGAAGCTGACCGGCAGCAGTAACCTGCACTTTAGAGGATTACCCTCAGATGAATGTGGATGATTGTGTTTTTTGTAAGATGGTGGCGGGACAGATTCCGGTTACAAAGATTTACGAAGATGAAGTTGTTCTTAGTTTTTTGGATATCGGTCCCCTGAGTGATGGCCATACTTTGGTGATTACCAAACAGCACTTTGAAAGGCTACACGAGTGTCCGGCTGAACTTTTAGGCCGGGTTGGTTCGTGTCTGGGCAAAATCGCCAAAGCCGTAGCGGCTGCAATGAATTCTGACGGCTATAATGTATTGTGCAATAATGGCAGGTCGGCAGGCCAGCTCGTTGAGCATTTGCATTTTCATATAATCCCTCGCAATACCGGCGATGGCGTATTTGACCGCTGGCCTGCTTATAAATACCAGGAAGGGAAAATCGACGAAATTGCTGCCAAAATTTGCAAAAATCTATAATTTGTATCGGCACACTTGATAAAAAATGTCTTTGATGTTATTGTTGTTATATTACAAGATATGAAAATTGACCGCGGGGTAGAGCAGTCTGGTAGCTCGTCGGGCCCATAACCCGGAGGTCGCAGGTTCGAATCCTGCCCCCGCTATTAGGACCTGGAGATAAATCC
>DATLBB010000334.1:0-8976 GCA_035527155.1 Sedimentisphaerales bacterium | reverse complement strand
GGCCTGTCGGTCTCGGAACTGGTCTCGACCGCTTGGGCGTCAGCGTCTACATTCCGCGGCTCCGACAACCGCGGCGGGGCAAACGGGGCACGCATTCGTCTCGCCCCGCAGAAGGATTGGGAAGTGAACCAGCCGGCCCGGTTGTCGACGGTATTGCAGACCCTTGGGAAAATCCAGGAAAAGTTCAACAGCGCGCAGTCCGGCGGGAAGAAGGTTTCACTCGCCGACATAATCGTTCTGGGCGGTTGCGCCGGCGTCGAGCAAGCTGCGAAGCAGGCCGGTCACGATGTGACCGTTCCCTTCACACCGGGACGCACGGATGCGTCGCAGGAGCAAACTGATGTGGGCTCTTTCGCCGTGCTCGAACCGGCTGCAGACGGGTTCCGCAACTACCTCAAAACCAGGTACACCGTATCGGCTGAGGAACTGCTGGTTGATCGTGCGCAACTGCTGACGCTGACCGCTCCTGAGATGACGGTTCTCATTGGCGGTATGCGCGTCTTGAATGCCAACTTCGGACAGTCCCAGCACGGCGTCTTCACCAAGCGGCCAGAGACGCTTACCAATGACTTCTTCGTGAATCTGCTCGACATGAGCACGGAGTGGAAGGCAACCTCGGAAGACGAAGAAGTGTTCGAGGGTCGTGATCGTGCAACGGGCGAACTCAAGTGGACCGGCACTCGTGTCGACCTCATCTTCGGTTCGAACTCCCAGCTCCGGGCCGTCGCGGAAGTCTATGGATGTGAGGACTCCCAGGAGAAGTTCCTGCACGACTTTGTCGCGGCGTGGAACAAGGTAATGAACCTTGACCGCTTCGACCTCGCCTGATTGTAGCATAAACGTCTTCGAGGGCTTCTGAAGCGTATTCTGAACTGCAAATCGGATGATCAGGAAGCGATAACCGCCACGAATTGACGGATATTTTGAACGCTCACGGAGGCTGTTAGCAACATATGAGCGCGGCGTTTCAACAATCTGAAACGCCGCCCTTTCTTTAGGCCCTTACAGTCTGCTGGTCACAGAATCGGAGCCAAAAACACATAACAAGCGCCTCAAGGGTGACACCTTCCGCGTTGCTCCAGGCGCACCTTAGGCGAGCGTTCAAGGACTATTATCCTATTTGAAAGTCAGGTGAACTCATTTGAGTTTCTAATACTAGACCTAAAATGAAAATATTGATGATTTGCCAATACTGCTATGATTGTTGAGAAATCGGAAGCAAAAAAACTTATGACTATCAAACAAAACCTTGAATAAAATGTAATTTGGCTGTACCATTGACTATGGCAAGAATCTAGCAAAAAGCCAGGGAGCTGAAAGCGACAGGATTGATTAAGAATACTGAATTCAACTCACGATATAAATTGAGATTGAATCCACCACTGATCTTATAGAGCATTTCGCTTTGTATACGTTACCAATAACACAACATTATGGAAATTGAAGGTACTGGCAAGATATGTCAGGGCAGCATAACCACTATTTCTCCTTTCCTGATCTAGATAAACCCTTCATTGACTCACTAAAAGAGGTTGCGATTACAAAACGAAAGCTTGATAAAAACTCGATTGAGGCATAGTATTGACAGTGGCAAGAAACCTATAAAACCTCTAAACAGAGGGAGCATTGCAAAAGATTTTGTCGATGATTACCCCGTCACCCTGCATAGTGCTTCTCCATGGGGCAAAAATTTTGGGGGGCAAAAATTTTGCTTGACAACGGAGAAGCAGCTGTCATGAAATAAAATATAGGGCATTCACTAAGGATAGCCCGTGAGTAACGGAACAAAGTCACTATAACCCAAACCGTGAGGTGATAGTCATGATAAGGGGCACCTTGAAGATGCCGATGTGAAGCCTTCCAAGGGTTTGCCTTTTATCCTTGGAGGTTCTTGTATTGAAAGGCACGATTAAGCTTAGCCAAAGGGGGGCTTGTCGGCAAAGTAGCCTTTACTGATTGCTGTTTCTTGTTTTCCGTTTTGACCTTTCAACCGCTGACACGAAACCATAGTTTAGTCTCTTATCAAACTTCCATTCCTCACCAGAGAATTCTCCTTTTCAAGCCGCCAGTTCAAACCCTTACAAAAGAGCCAGATTTTCGACTGTCACACCCTTTAGCTCGGAGACACATTAGTGCGAGAATGGGGACTTGTGTGCCGTGTGAACAAAGTCAACTTTAGAGCCAACCAAAGTTTTCACACGATGCGGCCAATAAACAAAATTCAGATCCTAATTGGAGTAATAGGATTACTCTTTGGATCATTGGTCTACCTGGTCGATCGACCTCCAGATCAGACCTATTTTGTCTACAGCAGTGGTGTTAAGATAAGCCTGTATAGCACCTTCCCAATTCTATTTGGTCTTATAGGCAACAGTTTGCCGGCATTCATTCATGTATTATCATTCATATTGATAACAGCAGGCCTTGTTTCTTATCAAAAACGAGGTTATCTCATTATTTGCTTATGTTGGCTTCTTGTCGATAGTGCCTTCGAGTTGGGTCAAAAATTTACTGCATTGTCTTCGAAAATGATCCCCGACTGGTTCGCAGGGCTTCCCCTTTTGGAAAACACTGAGGGCTTTTTTCTCCAAGGAACCTTTGATTTCCTCGATCTGGCTGCTATCGCGCTTGGGTCGATAATAGCCTACTTTGTACTAGTAGCTACAAATAAAAGGAGGGTAAATGTATGAAGAAAGTAAGAAATGGGCTTGCCAAAAATCTAAAGTACCTTTGCCTGGCAGGTGTCATCGCTCTCGGCTTAATGACTATCGTCGCTACTGGTGGCGGCGGTGGCGATGGTGCCCAACCACCCGCGACTGACACAGCTACCGTGCTTGGTGCAAACGATCTGGGCATGCACTGCATGGATAAAGATTTTTCTGTTTTTTCTATTTTACCTCCTTTCAACGTAGTCAATGTCCAAGTCGTGAAACGCGATAGCAATGGACGCCCGTTTCTTGCAGATGACGTTGAGGTGGAAGTCTTTTATGAGGAAGTAGCCGATGCTTTAGGCTCTACGAATAGTTGCAGCATAGGGAAAACAGAGTTTTGGCAGTATGCAAACACTCTTTTCGGAGTAATTCTTCAGGAGGGAGAAGGCTTAACCGGTCTATATATGCCTGGTGATGACCCTCAGGGCAGGGGCCCACAGCCGATGGGATTTAATATTCAAAAAGAACTGTTTGCTGCAGAGGGCATTCCGATTACCCCCACTGACGATAATCTTTTTAACAACCCCTATCCATTGATGCGAATCACCGCTTTTGATGCACAGAGTGGGCAAGAGCTTGGTCATCTTGATGTTGTTGTGCCGGTTGCCACCGAAACCGATTGCAAAAACTGCCACAAAACAGGAGCAATAGCGGCCGACGATCCAGGTATTATTTGGTCTCAGAACCCTGATTTGGAAATCCAGAGCAAAATAAACATACTGAAACTTCACGATGCAGACCTTGGTTCCAACTTAGAAGTAGGGCAGCCCGTTTTGTGTGCCCAATGTCATTATTCGCCGGCGCTGGATTTAGCCGGCACGGGACCGGCAGGAGATCAGGTGGGAAAGCCGAACTTTTCAAACGTCATGCATGAATATCACGGCGAACTTGATGATAACGGAGTTCCGGTATTTCCGCCGAATGCGCCGGTGGATGACACCTGTTACCAGTGCCATCCGGGCAAGATTACTCAGTGTCAGCGGGGAGCAATGAAAACAGGGGGGATGGACTGCAATGATTGCCACGGTGACATGCTGGCTGTTGGAGGTAAATTCCCCTTGTTGCCAGGCGGTAGCATTGACGGAAACAACGACGGAAATCCGCGCAGACCCTGGAAGGATCTTCCCCGTTGCCAGTCATGTCATACCGGGGATGCACTAAACTACTTATCAGGACCAACCCTGGTGGCCGATCCGAATTGGCCTTTCCGGCTGCGACAGGCCTACCAAACCGGAGATGATTCAGCATCTCCTTTGCTGGCGTCAAATAAACGCTTTGCAGAAGATAGTAATACACTCTTCCGTTTCAGCAAGGGGCATGGCGAAATTGCATGCGAAGGGTGCCACGGCAGCACCCATGCCATATGGCCAAATGCTACTGTGAGCGCAAATGACAATAAAGCGGCGAAGACACTGCAAGGGTATATCGGCACCATAATCGAATGTAACGTCTGCCATGAATCGGGCAGCCTGTCACGCACAATCAACGGCCCCCATGGGATACACAACGTCAATGACTCTCGCTGGTACAATGATGGTCATGAGGGTTTTTACGAAAATAATAAGAACAACTGCAAGGCTTGTCATGGCGAGGATTTGAAGGGAACTCCGCTGGCCAAGATGCCAATCTCCAGAAGCTTCAGTGTGGAAGATAGAACTGTAAATTACGCCAAAGGAGACTTTGTGCGGTGTGACCGATGCCACGGAATGCCATCACTTTAATTATAGCCTCAAAACTTTATCGAAATGCTTGATGTTGTGCAAGATAGGGCAGATCCCAAAGATGGATCTGCCTTTTTGTATTTAGACAAGTTGACTAGTGATTTGAATCTTCAATGAACCTGTTTCAAAGTTGCAGATTACTCCAACAGATATGTCGTGGCACTGAATTGCATGTATCTGCTATTTATCCGTAATTCCGGTAATATCAGAAATGTTGTGATATTCAAATCGTAACCCAACAGCCTATTCGGTTTTCTTATTCCTCGGTCCCAACGCGGATCAGGAATGCACAATAACGAATGAAACCTGAAAAATCCTCCGATTCAATGTTTCTGCTATGATTGCGAACTTTACAAAACTCGAAAAACTTTTGTTTACCAAAAGAAACCTTGAAAATTTTTCAATTTTGCACGATCATCAACTATGGCACGAAGTCTGTAATTTTGGATGGAGGAAAGCAAATACAATATGTTGTAGATTTCCAACTGGGATTAAATTGATGGCTAAGATTGTAAATGAATCTCCATGATTATAAAATCAATTTCTCTAACAGCAATTTTTCAAACCAGACCTTTCGTCAATGGAGAGCGTTATCGGCGAGGAGTATAAAAAATGGACTGGTGGTTAGCCTGGCAAATTCTAAAGGGCATACTGGCCTTTGGAGCTATTTTGCTGGCGGGAGCCAGTATTATAGTCATTTGGCGGCAGCGCGGAATCTTAAGCTGGAAACGTTCCCTACGTAATGAGCTGAAAGGCCTGAATAACGAGGCGGAAGCAACTGGTAAGATCCGGCAGCAGGCCCTCAAGGTGGTACTGGAACGTTGTCAGAGAGCATGGCGGGCTACCTCTCCCGAACTAAAGGAATTGACAGATCTCTCTGCTTATATACATTCCATTGCCACCTGCTACCATCCGGGGATGGAGAAGCCTGAATTGCGCATAACCACCGGACGTTTCCTCAAGTCCGCCCAAGAATCTGTCCATCGACTGGAACTGATTCTGCGCCGCCCAGGATTTCGGAGACTGCGCCGAGTTCGCATTCGCCATATCCGGCAGTCCTATGAATGGTACGACCGGGTGAACCAATATCGAATTGTAAAATATTTCAGCCGCTACCGGAAGGTGATCAAGAGAATCTTTCAGTTGCGTCTAGTAATCCTACCCGATCCTTTTTCATGGCTAGCCTATTTGTCCAATCGCTTGACTGTGCTGGCCCTTACCAGATGCTTACTGGTGGATGTCTATCTCTTTGTGGGAAAGCTGGCCATTCAGGCTTACGGTGAAGAAGAGAAAGAGGACACTTTTTCGACCGAGATAGATGAATTGGAAAAGACCCTTAAAGATCTGGACTCTCTGAAACCTTCGGAACCTAATGTCACCGATCCCCAGATCCAGGAGATTCGCAATCATTTGGTGGGTTTTACCTCCATGCTTATTTATACCCCGGGGCTGGAGGATTGGAAAAAGGCAGTGGAGCAAACAGCCAAGGTCATTGCCAAAAAATATTTCCCCGAGGCTGAGCGCCCGCTGGAAGAGGCTTGCCTGGGGCCGCTTCTGACACGAAGCCAAATTTGGATCAAAACGGTGTGCGAGAGTGAAAAAATCCCGGTGGTAAAAAGATTTCACAGGATAAGGATAGAATCTCTTTACAAAGTGAAATCCTTCTCCGATAGTCTACTGCCAAAGCAGGTTCGAACTTTTGCGAAAAAAGCCTGGGATGTGTACCGTTGGATGAAATGGCCAATCAAGGTCTATCGGTGGGTAAAGAAGGGCTCACCGGTTGGAATCGCTATGGATGTGGGCTGGGTGGTGGCCCAGAAGGGTTTTATAAACTTCACCTGTCGCCGTACCTTTGATATGGCCTACCAAGAGCTGGAGATGGTCTATAGCCAATCCCGAATGGGAAAGCCAGGATAATGAGAAATTGAAAGTTTCAAACTAATCCTTGACTCAGATTTTGATACATATCAAGTCATTCCCTACAAGTTCTTACCTACGGGATCACATTTCTCAAAGAGACTAAGGGGTAGATATGGGACATATTCGCCGGTGCTTTATATTTCTTTTGCAGATATTGCTTATTGAAATCCTTGACCATATCCCAGCTAACGATTGATTTTAACTTTACTGTCGTTCCAATTGAGCATATCCATATATGCGGTTCCAGCAAATCGCCAGAAAATTCATGTTACTATCATCGTGGACAATTTGAAGGCCAAAAAACTTTCGATTACTGTATCAATACTGAAATAAAATCAGATTGATAGTGGCTTTCCACTATGGCACGTAATCAAAACTCAAATATTTTTAAATAGATTCTTCGGAGAAAAGCAGCCTTCTTTTTATCATTTAAATTATAATGTTATACAGCCAAGAAAGTCATAAAAGAGACATATTTTTAGAGTAAAGGATATTATTTTTTGTAATTTAAATAGAAGCTATATATTAACTGGTTGTAAGCTCAAGAGTAATGATGAAGACTAAGAAATGGCCGAGAAGCGCAGAGAGGAGGAGATTTATGAGAATGATTGTATTGGTCTTAGTAGCTTTTGTCGTCTCTGGTTGTGCCATGGGGCTGCCTGGGCAGACGATGAAGACAGTGTCCGAGTTTGATAAAGCCACAGAGATCCGCATGGAACCTGCGTTTGCTTGTTCACGAAGTCTTAGATGTAAGATCTTGCTCGGATTTTATCGAACATCGAGAATGGATTCCAATGAGGTCGTTATGATTGCTGAGGTGATGAGTTATGGACATGTGGAGTATCCGGTTTTTGCTGCAGGAAAATCTCTCCATTTCAAAGTAGATACCCACGGGCTTACGCCCGTGGCACTTTAAAGGCACTTACTTATTTTTAGGCATTCACCCACGGGCTCACGCCCGTGGTCCTCTGCAAATTTCTGATAGATGACCAGATCTATTCATTCGAGTCATATGGACCCTGCAATAAGAGAAAAACATATAGTGAGTATAGAGGTCACTATACCATTGATTCACAGCAGTATAGAACCACAAGGGACTTTCTGAAGACTCTGATGGATGGAAAGAGAGTCGTAGTGAAAGTCGATTTGGTAGGCAGTAAGTACGTGGAGGGAGCCTTCCCTGATGGCGGCTTTACCACTGTGAGGCCAGGACTTGCCGCTTTCTATAAACAAGCATTTGGGGATTAAGGTCTACCTTGCAAAAGGAGAATTGGTACAGCAGGTATCCACTCTTTGAATTGGATTTATAACATGCGCCTAGACGCAGACGGGATAAAATCTGCGCCCGCTGGTCAGGCCTGCGTTGGCCTTAGAAATGAAAAACCATATCCAAAGAGCTTTGGTTGCGAAGCGTGAGTCGAAGTACATAGACTTCAAAAGTAAGGTGAATTTTTCGGAGCCGCACATATGGTGCGAGATCGTGAAAGACATCGTCGCTATGGCGAACTCTGGGGGCGGAGTTCTTATTATAGGTCTTGACAATAGAGGTATACCAACAGGATTCGACCCTTCTCAGGTTTTAGATCTGGATGAAGCAACAGTGACCGACCACATCCAAAAATACACTGGAGCGCAATTTGACGCATTCACCATTTCGGAAGAAACTAAAGCGGGTAATCGGCTTGCGGCGATTCTTATTGAAGGTGTCACTATTCCGATCGTGTTTATCAAACCTGGAACATATGCGGTCAGCGAAAGGAAGCAGAAAACAGCGTTTTCAGCGGGGACCGTGTACTTCCGGCATGGAGCGAAAAGCGAACCAGGAAATACCAACGATCTCCGCCAGGTCATTGAAAGACAGCTTGAGTCCATTAGGCAATCATGGCTGCAAGGTGTGCATAAAGTAGTTAAAGCCCCACCTGGAAGCCAAATCTACACATTCCCATCGGGTGTTGAGGTACGGGAGTCTGCATCGTTAAATGCTAGGGCCATCAGGATTGTAGACGATCCCGACGCTCCGGCATATCGCAAGCTTGATTATGATTTGACCCATCCATTTCGCCAGAAGGAGGCGATTGCGGAAATCAATAGAGGCCTAGCAGGCAGAACTACAATTAACTCGTTCGATATACAATGTATCAATCGCATATACGAAATCTGGAATAAGGAAAGCTTTTGCCATTTTCCGAAGTATTCCTCTCCTCAGTACTCACGAGAGTATGTTAATTGGGTGATTAGCCAATATGAGCAAGACAACGACTTCTTCAAAAAGACTAGGAAGACGGACTACGAGCAAAGACATTAGTGGCCAATAAGGATATTCACTCTGATCCCAAAAGCCTGGCGACTTCTGGTTCAGGTAATGCCCGGCGTTATTTTCAAAGTGTAACATGCTGCTATGATTGCGAACTTTACAAAACCCGAAAAACTTATGACTACCAAACGAAACCTTGAATAGAATCTAATTTGGCTGTACGATCGACTATGGCACGTAGCTGAAAGAATCATGGAGCCCTTAAAACGATAGGTTTATTTGGGTAACCTTGAATCTATGAATTTTTCATGTTACAAATCGTAATCGTAATAGAATGAGGAACGGGTTGGGGCAAGGATTGAAAGAAAAT
>DATLBB010000333.1:0-8697 GCA_035527155.1 Sedimentisphaerales bacterium | reverse complement strand
TGCTTGTCAACTTTATCAAATCGGCTAACTTTAGTTCCGAGAGCCATTCGCTGTTGTATCTGATTTCGAGTTTGTTTTCTGAGGTGTCTAAAATTTTGCCTGCCTGCTCGAAGTAAGTTTTTGCGTTTTCCTCGATTTGCTGCGGCGAGAGCATTGGCCTGGTTGTGTCCTGTCCGGAGGGGTCTCCGATTCGGGCGGTGTAGTCGCCTATTATGAGGACGGCCTTGTGGCCGAGGTCCTGGAATTGCCGCATCTTTCGCAGTACGACGGTATGGCCGAGGTGTATATCAGCGCTGGTGGGGTCCAGGCCGAGCTTGATTCGCAACTGCCGAGATGTTTTGGCCGCTTCGGTGAGCTTTTTCGCCAGCTCGGCTTCGCTGAAAATCTGGACTGTCCCACGTTTTAATAATTGAATTTGTTTTGCGATTTCTTCAGCCATAGGCTTTCTCTATAAAATCAGGATTCAAAGAAAATAACATGATAAACCATAATGGGAAAACAAGCAAGAATCCGCTCGACCTTGCACCGAAATGCCCAAATGCCGGTGGCTGTTGACTTAACAAGGCTTTTATCCTGATACTCCGCCGGAGACAATAAATGACATCGCTTTTGAACTGTCAATATCCAGAGATTGAATCGAATCCTTCTTAAAAAGCAATACATTGCCCGCGAAGTTGTATGACTGCGGCAGATACACCGCCGCATAATCGTCCAGACCAAGGTTTACCAAAGACTCGCTTGTAATGAAGCCAGCGACTTTCGGGCCATCGCTGCCGGCCAGCGATACGACAACCGGCTTGTCGAATTTTTTCTTCTCGCCGGCAAAGGCTTCCACAATGTCTTTGATAGAACCATACAGCAGCTTGACCAATGGGACCTTTGTGAAGACCTTTTCCACGAGCCCAAACAATTTTCTACCCACAAAGTTCGAGGCGAAAAAGCCGATAAGGAATATCACTGAAATTGTTACTAAGATACCCAGGCCGGGGAAATCTATTCTCAGCAGGCCGCGAAAGATTTTATCCAGACCGGTAAATGCCCAGGTAATTATAAAAATGGTTACTGCTATAGGCACAAAAACCAAAAGACCCTTGAGGAAATAGTTTACTATCTTTTTCATTTTTTCATCCTTTCACCGGAATTTTTAATCCTTTCCATTATTTGCAGATTCTTTGATTTTTCGCTTCGAATATGATACCGCCGCGAGCGCCCATAAGACAACGGCTGCGATAAAGAAGACAAGACATAATGTTTGTATTTGCTGCCTTGTTAAGAGGGCGTATAAAGGTATTGCCTTGGCCGGCCGGAACAGGCGTACGTCCGGGTGGTAGATGGCGTCAATCACGACGTGGAGCCATACGCCAAGGACGCCGGAGACGAGCATTTTCCAAAAGCTGGTCTGATAAGGTATGTGAAGAATTCGCATTATTTTCTTAAAGAAATTTCGTAGTGGATAGGCCGCGACCGCCCAGATAAGGCCTGCTACTGCTCCTAATAAGAGCGTATGAGTATATCTGTGTAGCGGGTAACCAAGTCCGAAATGTCTGATGACCAGGACTTCTACATCGACAACTACGTTGGCCAGGACAAAGACGGGGATGTCAATCCACTTTCTAAGAGTCAGGCCGATAAAACCACTCGGTCCAAGATGATATGGTGTAAATGGCATTTGTACCTGCTTTCAAGGAACAATAACAGCTACGTCCGTTAATTAACCGGTTTGTTTTTGTGAGCTTAATTTGTGGTCCTGGATGTGTCAAATGTTTAGCGGTGCCGCGCATAAAAAAACCGCTCAGTTTGAGCGGTCATGGATGTATTAAAAAGGCGGGCGGCTTCTTAGCATAAAGCGATATAACTCACGATTGCCAGAAAGAGAATCCGCCTTTTCGTAATTGTAAATGGAATCCAGATTTTATAATAAAATTTTGTCATCGCCCTTCTGAGAAGCCAGAATTTAATGTTCTGTTTCTTTAACTAAACGCTATTATAACCGAAGCTGGTACCTAAAAGCAAGGAAAATTGTGTTCGATAAACGCAAGTGCTTTTCAGCAAAGCCATTACAACAGCGGAAAACGAAAATTTTTTTTCGCACGCCGGCTACGCAAGATTTCTAAGTGCGCTGTAGAATAGAAAGTTTGCAGCGATAGATGATTATCGGTCGTTAACGTATGGTCACCTGAAGGATATTGAAGGCTAATCAATGCGATTTAGGCCAACTTGGTTACGGCTTCGGCGATGAGTTTGGTTATCGGCAGGTGCTGCAGGCAGCGAGCTTCGGCAGGACTGTAATCAGTGGTCAGCAGTCTGTTCCTTACGTTAGCGGGGATTTGAGCGAAGAGTTTTTTTGCTCTATCGTGCTGACCGTAGCTATTATAGTACATCAGGTATCGCATGATGTCACTGATATAAGGTGTGTCCGGCAGGGCTGAATCGCAAATATCTGCGCAGCCGGCGCAATAACTGCTGCAGGTCGCCCGGGCGTATTTTTGTAAGGCCTCAATATCTGCCTGTGTAAGTTTGGATTCGTTCAGCACGGCATCGACGTTTGTCGTCAACAGGGCTATATTCTGCATCCCAACGCAAACCGAGCTGAACCGTTTATCCTGTAGTACGACCTTTATTTTTGCCTGTTCCTCAGTGAAACCTCGCTTCTGGAAGTGAGCGAGGAGCTTTTTATCCTGTTCGGTTTCAACGGGCTGGAGACGTCTGACGCCGCGAGAGAAGGCCTTCATAGCGGTAAGACCTATGCCGGCTTTATGGCAGGCGTCAATGGCAGCCTGCATTTCGGGGTCCTGCATCACGCGGAAGTTGTAAAGTGTCGTTATGGCATCAATCCAGTCAAGCCTGGCCGCTGCGGCAAGGCATTTGGCCATATTCTTGTGGGTGCTGAAACCGAAAAAGCGTATAAGTTTGCGCTTCTTTGCACTTTTGGTCCACTGTTTCATTTCATCAGTCAAGCGTTCAGTATTGGACAAGCCGTGAAAAGCGTAGTACAAATCGACGTATTTGGTGTTCATTCTTTTCAGCGAGGTCTGGAGACGTTCCTCGACCTTCTCCGGGGTTATTGGCCCCCAGAAAATCGCCGGCTTGCTTACAATGAACAATTTGTCGCGGGCCTCCGGATTCTTCGTAAGGAATTTACCTATCCCAAGCTCGGCGTTTCCACCTCCATAGTTGTGAGCCGTATCCCAATAGTTCACGCCCCAATCGAAGGCTTTTCTTAGAATGATTTGCTTATCGATAAAACTAAAGTCTCCGCCCAGTGACAGGGACGAGACCTTAATACCAATTTTGCCCAGCTTTCGTTTGGGCACCTGTGGGTATTTTGGCTTTTGTTCTTTTGCTATGGTGCCAGCCTGACTTTGGGCGGCTATGCTGTCAGTTGAAGCGAAAATAGAGGCCATGCCAGCGGCCCCCAGTGTCTTGAGAAAATTCCTTCTGTTGACTTCATTGCGTTTTTCTCTCATCGTCGTAGACTCCAAAAACGGTGAGCCGATATTTCACCTGGATACCCTTTTACTTCTTATGGGACATATTAAAGTCCGTCAGGCCAACTTATGGACCGCTTCAGCGACCAGTTTAGCTACCGGCAGATGCTGTGGACAGCGAGCTTCCACTTGGCGGTAATCCATGCTCAATAGTTTATTTCTTACCTTTCCGGGGATTTGAGCGAAAAGCTGCCTTGCTTCATCGTGCTCGCCGTAGTTATTGTAATACATCAAATATCGCATAATGTCATTGATGTGAGGAGCGTCCGGCAGGATAGAGTTGCAGATGTTTGCACAGCCGGCACAATAACCATCGCAGGTCACGTGAGCGTATTCTGTTAAAGCGTCCGTATCGGCCTGAGTAAGTTTGGTTTTATCGAGTGCCGCTGCAACGTTTGAAGTTAAAAGAGCCATATTCTGCATCCCCACGCACACCGCGGTGAATCTTTTGTCCTGCAGTACGGCTTTTATCTTTGCCTGCTCTTTGGTAAAACCTCGCTGCAAAAAGTGGGCGGTGAGTTTCTTGTCCTCATCGGTGGTAATTTTCTGGCCCATTCCGAGGGTCTTTATGGCCATAATACCTTTGCCTGCTTTGTGGCAGGCTTCAATGGCGGCGTTCAGCTTCTTGTCCTGCATCAATCGGAAATTGTAGATGGTCATTACTACTTCAATCCAGTCAAGCCTGGCGGCGGCGGCGAGGACATCGGCCATATTTTGGTGGGTGCTGATACCAAAATGCCGTATCAGTTTGCGTTTCTTCGCGTTTTCGGCCCATTCCTTCAGCTCGTTTGTTAAAAAGGCAGGATTGGGACACTGGTGATAGCCATAGTACAAATCAATGTAATCTGTGTTCATTCTCTTCAGCGAGGTCTGAAGGCGCTCTTCCACCTGGGCTATGCTTCTGGCACGTGAAGCCTTGCTGGAAATGAATAATTTCTTTCGTGCCTGCGGATTTTTCGAGAGGATTTTACCTATGCCAAGCTCACTGTTTCCACCCGTATAATTATGTGCGGTATCCCAATATGTAACACCCAATTGAGGTGCTCTTCTTAAAACTATCTGGTTGGCGATAAGGTCTTGATTTCCACCCAGGCACAGGCAGGGGAGTTTGACACCTGTCTTGCCTAACTTTCTTTTGGGCACCTGTGGGTATTTGGGCTTTTTTGCCTTTGCAGCGGCATCAGTCTGCTCCAGAGCAGATAGGGTATCAGACGAGACGAAAACGGAACCCAAGCCTGTGGCCCCCACAGTCTTCAAAAAATTCCTTCTATTGATTTTATTGTGTTTTTCTTTCATTGTCTGAAGCTCCAAAAACAGTTTGTTTTTATCCGTTAGTAATAGTTGGTCGATTCAAAATCACGACAGATGCCTTTTACATTTTACTTCTAACGGGCTGTAAGTAATTACACTGAAGCCAATTTGCTGACCGCTTCGGCGACGAGCCGGCCTATCGGCAAATGCTGCGGGCAGCGAGATTCTGCAAGCCTGTAATCGAGACTAAGCAGTCTGTTTCTTACCTTGACGGGTATTTGAGCGAAAAGTTCTCTCGCTCTATCGTGATGCTCGTAGCTGTTATGGTACATCAGATATCGCATAATGTCACTGACATACGGAGTGTCCGGCAATGCTGAGTCGCAGATATCGGCGCATCCGGCACAATAGCCATCGCAAGTTGCGTGGGCGTATTCGTTGAATACCTCTATATCTGTTTGCGTGAGTTTGGTCTTATCCAGCACTGCGGCGACGTTTTTAGTTATAATAGAGACGTTTTCCATCTGAACGGGCGCAGCGCTTATCCTTTTGTCCTGCAATACAAGTTTTATGGCTGCCTGCTCCGGGCTAAAGTCTCGCTGTATAAAGTTTCTGACGAGCTTTTTATCTGCTTCAGTTTCAATTTCCAGCTTGAATCTTTTAATAGTTGTCCTGCCGGTAGTTTTCATTGCAATAATTGCGATACCGGCTTTATGGCATGCCTCAATGGCGTCCAGAAGTTTAGAATCCTGCATCAAGCGGAAGTTATAACTTGTCATAATGGCGTCGATCCAGTCGAGCCTGGCGGCGGCGGCGAGACAGTTGGCCATATTTTTATGTGTGGTGAAACCAAAGTAGCGTATGAGCTTGCGTTTCTTGGCACTTTCGGCCCATTGCTTTAGCTCATCTGTCAACTGGCCAGGATCAGACGCACCGTGGGGAGCGTAGTACAAATCAATGTATTTGGTATTCAGTCTTTTCAGAGAGGACTGAAGACGTTTTTCCACATCTGCGACGGTTCTTGCTCCGGATGCCTTGGTTGCGATGAACAGCTCTTTTCTAACTTCCGGATTCTTCAAAAGGTATTTACCGATACCAAGCTCACTGTTTCCGCCTGCATAATTGTAAGCTGTATCCCAATATTTAACACCCCACTTAATAGTGTTCCTTAAAACGATTTGGCTATCAACAAGATTGAACATTGTCCCGAGAGCCAGACATGGAACCTCAATTCCTGTTTTGCCTAACTTTCGTCTCGGCACTTGTGGCAATTTGGGCTGCTGGGGCTTTTTTTCAGCATTTTGGCCGGACACTGCCTCAGCGGAAGCAAAAGCGGAGCTCAGCACCGCAGCGGCCAGCGTGCTATCGCGCATAAACTGCCGCCGAGTCACTTGTTTATTCTCTTTATTATCCATCGTTAATCCCCTTTCTTGATTGGTTTCTAATATCCTTTCAGGGTATCTGCGAACGGACAAGTTAATGTTGTCCGCTATTCTCAGTTTTTAAATGCTTTGGTACGGACGACTGTACCCCCTCCTTCGGCACGTCGATTTTCGCAGTCCAGAGAATTGCATTCAGAATCATCTTGCGACAGTCTTTTTTTAACCACATTTTGTAGAAGTGCCCGCCTCCGAAGCCGAATCCGCGTCCTCCGTCTTTGCGTTCGAGTGCCCAGGCAACGATGTGCTCCTTCAATGCCTTTGTCTTTTTATCGAGAGAACTTGTTCTCAAAACAGGGACCGGGCAGTAATCTTGCGCGAAGCACAGATTGTGGTAAAGCTCGTTTTCGTTCAGTGTAAAAGTCGTCCACCCACGGGAAACCGGATGGTATGATGTAACCGGTGTTAGGGTCTGCGGTTTCTGCGTTACCCAGTGAGTTGAGCCGTAGCCCTCGAAATCGTAGTAGGCCCCGATCCAGTCAAGCAGCTTCGGCGCCTCCAATTGTCGTGTGGCATAGAGCGTGTAGTGGATGCACACTATGCCGGCACCTTTTTTCATTAGCGTATCGAGGTATTTGAGTCTCTTGGCCGAATTAAAAACAGGATGTGACTTGCCCTGCTTTTTCATTTCTTCATTGATGCCCTCGGAATAAATAACAATCGCTGCCGCATCGGCCAGCACACTTTGGTCTTTGGGCCAGTTTTCGTATACCCGGCATTTGATGCCCTTTACGTTGGAGGAGTTTTCAAGGCAGTACTTGAACAGCTCGCAGCTTGCTTTGTTGGGATGATGGCCCTTGCTCCACAGAAATACTATCTTTTTGCTTTGTCTCTCGACGTCGCCGTACGATGCGAAAACCGCCGACAAGCCGACCAGGGCTAATCCAGGCAATATTGCCCAAAGTCTTACTTTCACTTTCCTGCCTTTTTTAGTAAAAAATTCTCAAACTTCCATCCGATACGCATTTTCTTGCAAAAAAGTTGCCTCCCTGCTCACACACATTACCACAAAATCTCTGAATGGGTCAAGTTATTTTTTTGGCTCTGTGAGCAGTCTCTGTTGGATATTGGTAATTGGTAATTATTGATTGGTGATTGGTTACCATTTACCAGTTACCATTTACTGGTTTCGTCATCTGCCGCTGCTGAAATGCTGTAATTTCACTACCAGGTCAGAGGATATTGTAAGATATGAAAAGTGCCATGAGCAAACGATAAAATAATTTGGTCGGCGGGAATTTGTATTTGACATCGGTGAACCGCGAGTACATAAAGTGTATGCAGATGAATATTATGGCGGCAACATTAGAAGCTAAATACAAAGAACATAAAGACGATATCATCAACTTGACTTTCCTCATCCTTATCGCGGCTGCGCTCGGGGTTTACTTAATTGCCACAACCGTTCTTATCGCCGATGACGGGATTTATTATATTGAACGGGCACAAAAGCTTTCAACTGACCCAAGCGGTGTTATGAAGTCACACCCTCCGGGCTATCCATATCTCATTTATATGGCCCATAAATTTACTATGTTGTTCAGTAACAGCTCATCAGTGTTTAGCTGGATATATTCGGCCCAAAGCGTAACGTTGTTATGTAGATTGTTTGCGTTAATCCCTTTGTATTTTATAGGGAAGTTTTTGATAGGCGGCAAGAAAAGTTTCTGGTCAATTCTTATCCTGCTGATACTGCCTTATCCTGCTCGATTTGGCAGTGATGTATTAAGAGATTGGCCATTAGTTCTTTTTTTGGCTACGGGTTTTCTGTTTTTGCTTTGGGGTGCAGAGCGAGGCAAATGGTGGTTTTTTGGAATAGTTGGTTTGGCTGCAGGACTTGGATTTACAATTCGGCCTGAATGTATTCAATTAGTGGTATATAGTATTTTGTGGCTATTGGTTGGATTGCTGAGGCCAAAATGCAACATGAGCAGACCCAAACTACTCTGCGCGTTATTCATTCTTCTAATTGGATTTGCTCTTCCTATAGCCCCCTATGTAATAGAAGCAGGAAGAATTATCCCACCAAAATTGGGAGAACTTATCGATTTTCCTAAAGAACATATTACTTCTTTTTTCCAGGCACAATCGGAAAAAGAAGTAAACGTTGATAGTCACAACGGTATATATACTATTGTGAGCTCACTCGGAAAAATTACAAAAGCGATTGGCAGGCTCATCGAACGAATTAGTGAAAATTTAATGTACTTTTTTTTGCCGGCACTGCTGATTGGCATTTATTGCCGTTTCCGCAAACAATCCAGTGCAACAGACATAGAGAGGTTTTTTATGCCTGTTTTTATAATACTCAATGTTATTATCATGATTCTACTATATAGCGGCTATGAATACATAAGCAGGAGACATTGTTTGCCGCTGGTTGTGTTTCTGATTTTCTATGTTGTGACCGGCATGGAGGTGTTGGGCACCCGGCTGGGGAGCAGAAATACGCAAAGCCGCTCAGAAGCCGCTATAAATTCACGGCGATGGTTTTTTATTTTGTTGGCAATTGGAATCGG
>DATLBB010000332.1:0-5947 GCA_035527155.1 Sedimentisphaerales bacterium | reverse complement strand
CCGAATTTTTTCACTAATTCGGAGTTTAGTTCAATCGCCCTATCGGTCATCGCCTCGTCCGGCAGTAATACAACATCAACGGCTTTTTTGCTCATACTTTTTCTCCGGCCTCAAAATACTTCATCCCATATTAAAATCATTTTCCGGCAGTAATTTCTCCAACAACTTCCTCATATTGCCGTAATACCTTCCGGTTTTTCTGTCCGGCGACAATATTCACCAAAAAAATCGTCAAGCAATTTGCGATAAAACCGGGAACGATTTCATACATATATTCGCCCAACCCGACCTGCTTCCATACTACCAACACGACCGTCCCTGTCACCATCCCGGCCAGGGCCGACTTCCAGCCTGTCCTGCTGGAGAACAACCCAAAGAGTACCAAAGGCCCAAAAGCCGCCCCGAACCCGCCCCATGCGTAAGCCACTATGCCTAAGATTGTGTCACTGGGCCTTAACGCCAGAATCAACGCTATCACTGAAATTATGATTACGCAGATTCTTCCCACCAAGATGATTTCTTTCTCCGTTGCGTTTTTCTTTATCGCCTTCTGGTAGAAGTCTTCGGTCAATGCCGACGAGGACACAAGAAGCTGCGAATCGATGGTTGACATAATAGCGGATAAAATGGCGGCCAACATTATTCCTCCCAGCCACGGGTGGCACACCTGCCTAATCATATAAATAAAGACCTTCTCATGCTCGCCTTCGTCGACAGCCAAATTTTCAAACATGCCAATCCCAACAAAACCGACAATGACCGCCCCGGTTAATGACAGAAATACCCAAATGATGGCTATCGTCATCGATTCGGGCAATTTACTCACCGATTTGACACTCATAAACCGGGCCAGTATGTGCGGCTGTCCGAAATAGCCCAGTCCCCACGCCATCGCAGAAATAATCGCCAACAGCCCGACTGTCCCTTTTGCCGGCAGCAGACAAGTCGATATCTCTTTTAATTTCATTGCCTGGCTTATGGCCTCGGTTCCTCCTACTCTCACATAGGCAACTGCCGGGACAATTATCAAAGCCAGAACCATAAGCGCACCCTGGAACAAATCGGTCCAGCACACCGCCAAGAATCCGCCTAAAAAAGTGTAGGCGATTATTATCCCGCCGCCGACGATTACGGCTGTCCTGTACTGAATGCCAAAAGTAGATTCAAAGAGTTTGCCCGTGGCCATAAGTCCGCTTGAGGCGTATATAGTGAAGAATATCAAAATGATAATCGCCGAAACCACCCGCAAAAGGCCTGTCGGGTCACCGAAACGCTGCTCAAAAAAACAAGGCAGCGTTATCGAATCGGTCTTTTGCGTATAAACTCTCAGCCTCCTTGACACCAGCTTCCAGTTCAGAACCGTTCCCAGAAACAACCCTATCGGTATCCAGACCTTTCCCATCCCATACGCGTAAATCGCTCCCGGTAGAGCCATCAGCAGCCAGCCGCTCATATCACTTGCCTGCGCGGAAAGTGCCGTCACCCACGCCCCCATACCGCGACCACCCAGCAGATAGTCCTCTATGCTCACCGACTTTCGATAAAAATAAAAGCCAATACCCAGCAGCAGCACAAAATAAACAATAAATGTAACCAACGTCGGGGTCGACATAGAACGACAGAACCTCTATGAACCAAATACTATCAACTATCGAAGACTTCCTCGTCCTCTTTTCGCCACGCGGGGTCCACGATGCATAAAAATTTCAAATCAGAACCTGACGTATTTTCGATATATTGCGTCGAGTTCGGTGGAATGTAAACAGCACAATCGGAATTAACTTCGAAAGATTCTTTATCTATGTGCATCAAACCATGTCCGGCCATAATGTAGTAAACTTCAGAAGCTTTGAGTCTATGTGGTTTAGTTGCCTGACCAGCCGTAACCTTTGCATGAGCCAGGCTGTAGCGAATTTGTAAATCCGCTTTTTCAGGATGCAAAAGCTCACGTAAAATTGAACCATCTCCAGCGACAAGTTCTTTGCAATCCTTCAAGCGTGTTAATAACATAATCAGTCTCCGAATAGAATTGAAGCTCCTGCAAAACTAACGAGATTATAGACATCCATATCTACACCACCACACTTGCGCCTACTACGGAATCCCGCCCTACGGTCGGCCTCCGGCGGAAAGCAATCTCATATTTAATCCCAAAATTTTATTTGGGGATTGTCTGATTTCAAGGCAATCTTTGCCAGATTCGGATAAGTCTTCAAAAGACCTTCCGGAACAAGCTGCTTTTCGCCGCTAAGTAAAGCCTTCAACTCGATGGCATTGGCAAGCTCAGCACCTCGATAATGGTTGTTAGCAATAATTGTAAGTGTCTCAAAGGCCTTAGCCAGTCTATCGATTCTTTTCTTTATACCAGCAAGCTCATTGCCATTGTAATAGTAATCGTAAGTTTCATCTCTTGAAGCTTTGCTGAACCATTTTTCTTCATTTCTGCCGTGCATCCTAAAATAGCCGTTTTTGCCAACAGTGCAATGCTGCATATCGAATGAATTGTAAGTAGTTGGATAATCAAGGTTGCAGACCGAAACGCCAAGCTCTTCCAGGAACCTCAGTGCATCTTTTTCCTGCCATGATTTATGCCTTACCTCCACCGCCAGAGTGAAGGCGTCAGAGAAGCTGTCTACAATCTGTGACAAATGCTGTCGGCTATCTTTGCAATCAGCAAAGTCGTATCTGAATTGAACCAGCAGATGTTTTAACTTACTTGTTTCGAGCAGAGGCCCAAAACCCGTGTGAAACTGCTTTACCATTTCAGCATCGATTTTGCCCTGGTGGGTAAATTCGCGATGGAGCTTTGCTGTAAAAAAGAACCCTGCTTTTTTTGAGGTTTTTTGCAGCCACGACTTTGTGGTTTTCTCAGACGGCGGGCGGTAAAAGGTGCCGTTAATTTCGATACAATCGACGAACCTGCTTACGTATTCAAGCTGGTCGACTCCCGGCTCTGTATATACAATCGGCTTCCAGTCCGGATAGGACCAGCCCGCTATTCCTACGTAAACCTGACCGGTCATTTGTCATCCCTGCGAAAGTGGGGACCCAAAATATTCGGCTCCCAAATTTGTTGGTGGGTTGTTTAGTTATCGCTGGCACAGCGACGCAATATGAATACTATTCTCCGAGATGGCGGATGACGCCGTATTTCCGGAGTACAACCAAGTCCGCCTTTCTGGGAGGTTGGTCTTCTTTAACCTTGTAATCAACGTCCATAACTTCAATAAATTCCGCAGTATACTCCTTTAGCACACCGCTATATTCAAATATTTTATCCCCCTTGATCAGCTCAAGCACAACCCTGTTACCGATATATCTTTCCAATAAAGGCTCGTAAGAAGTCCCCATCGAACCCATCAATTCCTGCTTCATCTGTGAAACATATTTATCCTGAGAACTCAGCACGGCGCCGGCTGGAGTGGCCTTCTTGGCCTGACTCATCAACAGATTCACCACCTCCATTACCGAATCTCTTACCGTTTTGAAGGCATTTGCGATTTTTCTTTTAAGTCTTCGAAGCAGTGTTGGATGATAGGTCCTTTTTAGTTTTTTCTCCCTTTCTTTTTTATTGCGTTCGCTTAACTCATCGTGGTAGCAAATCAAGGTCGCCATATTAGGATATTCATGCTTATACAGAATATAACTCGTTTCATCATGGCCCTGTTCATCTTCGTGCCTTGTGGGGTAAACAAATTCCAGGCCGGTGTTTTCCACCCTCAATTTACCCCAGATTGTCTTGCCGGATGTTTCTTCCAGGGTTACCATGTTCCGCGCAAAATCCTTCAGACACTTATCCCTGCTTATTCTTCTGATGAAGGCGGCCACAACCGTAGCCAAGACAATAAAAATTATAGTTATGGCCGTATAAGGTATAGTTACAGCTAATATATAAGGCATAATAGACTCCCATTAAGACAATCCTGTATCCAGTCCGGTCCACTTCCGCTCCATTAGTACGACCATCGCGAAGTTCTCCACAGCAATCCCAATGCCGACTCAAAACTCAAATTTGGGCTACCTCACTTCGGCCAATTCATCCCACCGAGTGGTATATCTTTTCGAACGTCTAACAAACTTCGTCCGCCATGGCTGGTTTATTCCCTCCGCCGCCCACGTTAATGCTCTGTATGATGACCTCGTATTGACAGCGTCGACCGCCCCCATCAATCTTCTCGATTTTTGCCTGTCACTTTCATCAAACAGATTACGCTGCACATTGTTTTCCGGCACAAGGTCGCTGAGAATAACGCCGGCTTTATTAAATAAAAACCCTTCACGATACAACCGCTCCACGCCCCTCATCGCCCCGTCAATCAACTCAGGCGTATAGCTCGTAGCAGTCGGAAAACTAACCGTATGCGAATTGAAGTATCTGCTCCGCTTATCAACAAAACGGCTTGTCATCACAAAGACGGTCATTGCGCCGGCAACCAGACCCTGCTTTCGAAGTTTCTCACCTGCCCGACAGGCGTAGCTTGCTACCGCCTCTCTAAGCTCTTCAACTGTTTCCACTTTTTTGCCGAACATTCGCGATACAGTGATACCCTTCTTCGTCGGCGGCTGTTGTTCTAATTCATAGCAACTGACGCCCCGCAGTTCATAAACCGTCCTGACACCGTTAACCCCGAAGCACTGCCTCATCCAGTTTATATCTACATCCCGAAGCGCAAGTGCGGTATTAATCCCTGCCCTTTTTAATTTAATGGCGGTCTTTATTCCCACACCCCAGACATTTTCTACATTGGTCTGCGCCAGCGCCTTGTCAATACAATCGCGGCCTGCAAGCTCAAGCACACCGGCCGCCCTGCACGACCTCCTGGCAATCCTTTGGGCCATCTTTGCCAGTGTCTTTGTCTCCGCGATACCGATTGAAACCGGCATGCCGATCCACTGTTTCACGGTTTCTGCGATTCTTCGACCGTAATCTGTCAGATTGTCGCTCAAGCCCGCAAGATTCAAAAACGCCTCGTCAATTGAATAAACCTCAATCTCAGGCGTAAACTTGTAAAGCGTTTCCATCACCCTGCGTGACATGTCCTCATAAAGGGCGTAGTTGGAAGAAAATACCTCTACTTTGTTTTTTTCTATTTTCTCTTTGACTTTAAAGAAAGCCACCCCCATCCTGATACCGAGCTGCTTCGCCTCTTCCGACCTCGCTACCACACAACCATCGTTGTTGGAAAGCACCACAACAGCTTTCCCACCTAAACGAGGATTGAAAACCCGCTCGCAGGAGGCGTAGAAATTATTGCAATCAACAAGGGCAAATATACTCTTCATAATTCATAACGCGTGTATAACGTTTGTCACAACCCCCCACACCTCGAATTCCATCTCCTCATCGATTTCCTGGCTCCGGTAGTTCTCATTCTCAGCTTCAAGCGTCAATTTATTCTTACGTATCCGGATTCTTTTAACCGTAAGCTCCCCATTGATAGCAGCTATAACAACATTTTTATCCCTGGGCTCAATACTTCGGTCAACAACCAGCATGTCCCCATCGTGAATGCCCGCTTTGACCATCGAATCCCCTGTAACTCTGACGAAAAATGTCGCCGCCGGGTTCCTGATAAGATGCTTATTCAAATCGAGCTTGCCTTCTTCGTAATCAGCCGCCGGAGATGGAAACCCTGCCGGCACCCTCGCCGTAAATATTGGCTGCCGGCGTTTTGTCGACCGATCCGGCTTATAAACTATATCCACCCTGGTCTTCATACCTCACACTATACGCCTTTTCCTGCTCATAATCAAATATACTTACGCCAAATCGAATTTGAAATTTGCAGAATCGAAAGGTGCCTATTAAGAGCTTATCCGAATAACCGGGTCGTTATGAGGACGAGCGAAAAGTTCGAGGCCAAGGCGGCAGGCCAAAAATGCTCGGAGGCGTGGTTTTCTCCACGTTGAGAACGTTTTTGGCCGACAACGCAGGCATCGGGCTTTG
>DATLBB010000331.1:0-17825 GCA_035527155.1 Sedimentisphaerales bacterium | reverse complement strand
GGCCAACGCACTCAGTTGGGTAGCCGGTTCTGGGCCTACTGTCAGCCGACGAAGAGAACCTGTCTTCCGCTATTCAGTACGGCTGCCCAAAGATGACTGGTTCTTACAAAAGGATGTTAACGACATCTACTGGTTCAGCGTAGTGGCGGTGTACGAATCTGGCACCGATCCTTTATACGATTGGGGCTGGACAAACCATAAACATGTGTTCAACGATGATGCCGTTGCCGGCTATCTTGACCCGGCGGTAGGCGTGTGGTCCTGGAATGAGCTTTATGACCAGCTCGGAAACAGCGAGGATATGTCGTTTATCCTGTTCACTGAGCCTGGATGTTTCCCATGCGCACACTCGGATTACTTCGAGTGGCTTTCTGTCGGTAAGCCTCTTAGCTGGTGCTATCCGCGTCAGTGCCACGGCGACGCCACCGGTACGGAAGATGGTGACCCGAAGTTGGGTTACTACTGGGTTCAGGAAGGCGACTTGAACGCTCTTATCACCGGTTGGAAGAAGGATGGTCCTGCTCTCGGTGATTATGTTCCCGGTCAAGCCTGGATTGCTGCTGACTTTAACCATTCTGAGGATGGTGATCCTAAGTTGGGTTACTTCCGAGTTCAGGAAGGTGACCTGAACGTCTTGATTACGTACTGGAAGAAAGACGCTCCAGCCCTGGGAGACGACCCGGCTGTTCCGGCGGACTGCCTGGATGTGCCGTAATGGTAGTTTGCTGACTTGCTCTTTTGCCTATACGGGTAATTGTGAGCAGCTCAGGAAAACAAATTAGTTAAGCAAAGAGGCAAGCCTTTCCGGCTTGCCTCTGTTTTATTTGTCTATAATTGCTGGAGCAGGACTGATAAAAACAGTATTTGAAAAGCTGTGAGCGGTTTTTATCGCTCACAGCTTTTGCTTTTGCACCGGCATAGCACAAATTGCAAATTGATGATGGGGGATTTTGCGCTTATAATTGCCTCTGATATGCACAACAGAATGAAAATATATACGGTCAGCCAGGTCAACGCCCTCATCAAGCAGATTCTTGAAAACAACCTGCCTTCGCGTTTGGCCGTTACCGGTAAGATAACAAACTGGAGTATTGCTCGCAGCGGACACGCATATTTCGACCTCAAGGATGAAAACGCCCTGCTGCCCTGTGTTTGCTGGAGAAGCAAACTCGATAGGATTAAATTCGAGCCGGAAAACGGACTGGCGGTAATTGCCAAAGGTTATATAGACGTCTATTCTCCGCACGGCAAGTTCCAATTCTACGTCGAGTCTATGATTCCTGCAGGTGTAGGGGCGCTGCAATTGGCTTTCGAGCTGACCGCCAAACCGCTCCTGGAGAGAGTGAAGTGGGACCAGCCGCCTCAGGGACACAAATGAAAAAGGCTGTGAGAAAACTCACAGCCTTTTGAGTTTCATAAAATTTAAGAGCAGGAAAACTACGGTTTGCGCATTCTCACCAAAGCTAACGCACCTAAACCCAAGAGAAATATCGTAGCCGGCTCTGGTACGTAGGCACCCTTGGCGCTTAAATCATAATCCCCGCCACCGAAGAACTTAGCGGCGCCGTATGCAAGATTTTTACAAGTCGTATGCCAAGCACTCAGGTCATAGAAATCGGTATCTGTAAATGGTGGAGCCTCCCCCTCAATCGTCATCTTGAACGAAACAGTTGCTCCCGGATCGATCCATTCAACGTTTTGCCCGACGCTTTTAAGACTAATATCGAAAAGGCCGAACGGACCGATAGGTTGAATATTATCGAGCGACAGTATCCAATTATCAATGTCACCACCTATGACCTCCTCAAGCGACAGACCCGATATGGGCGCACTGGTATTGAAGTAGAGCTCGCTAATCTTAAAAGCAATGTCTCCTTCGCTCTCCGAGGTCAGGTTTGTTACGGCAAGCGTTAGCTCCCAATCTGCACCGTTCTGGTAAACAGAAAGCTCCATACTGGCGTCCAGCCAACTTGCCGGAACGCTTACGTCAGAGGTGTGAGTACTAAGCGGAATGACCACACCCTGAGCTACGGTTGACAGAATAAGGGTTAAAACACATACAGCAGTTGTTAGAGTCACGTGCGTTTTCACGTTCCCCTCCTTTGTTTCCATACACTCTCCATACACTATGAACGGGTCCTCTCACGCGAGAGAAACTGTTAAACCGTTATTTTAGAACTTCACGTGTTATCATTTTACTCCCTACACTGTAATAAAGTCAATAAAAAAATGGAAAAAAATCTAAAAATTTTCACTTTTTTTGCTAAAGCAGCTAATTTCCCTCAAAAGGTGCATTTTTGGAGCAAAAAAACAATTATTGGCTTGGTTTGTGATTTCGTCGAGCAGCCAGATTCAGCCTGAAAAGTGTATTTTTGCATTGAGGCGGTATTATTTTTCCCCTCGTTCCGGGATTAGCAGGCCGAGTTCAGCCAGGACCTTTTTCATATCCTCCCAGACCCGCTGGCGGTTTTCCTGTGAGTAATTTCGCAAAAGGTAGGCTGTATGGTATGTCGGCATAAGCTTTATAGGCGCTCTGCCGAGTCCGGCGTAGTATTCGTGGAATTGCCCCCGCAATTGGCCAATCGATTTGTTGGTATTCAGCAGAGTCCTGGCTGCATGGGCGCCAAGGGCTACAATAATCTCTGGATCGATTATCTCAATCTGTCTTTGTAGATACGGCAGACAGCTTATTATCTCCTCAGCGGCAGGATCGCGGTTATCCGGTGGGCGGCACTTCAAGATATTACCGATGAACACATCGCTTCGTTTGAGTCCGCAGGCAACGATTATTTTATCTAATAGTTTCCCGGCTCTTCCGACAAAAGGTCGGCCCTGTGCATCTTCGTCTGCCCCGGGTGCTTCGCCGATAAACATTATTCGTGCGTTCGGATTGCCTTCGCCGGGCACCGCATTAGTTCGCGTCGAGCCCAGGCCACATTCGCGGCATCGGCAAACTTCATCAGCGATTCTTTCAAGTCCCTTTGCCGCGTCGGCGACAGCCGCGTTATCCTCCTGATTTGCCCGGTCTCGCATGACTTTCTGCCCCTTTATTGCAAACCCACCGGTGAAAAACTCATCCATCTCAACGTGCTGGCGAATGACTTTGTTTATATCCTGGCCTTTTTTCATTTCATCAAACTGTAGCAGCATCCTTAAAATCAGGCAACAAGAAAAGGGAATAAATTAACACCTACCTCGCATCTGAAAGGTTGGAGACGTATACTGTGACGCCGTATTCTTCGTCGCCTGAATAGACATAATTGCCTGAGACAGCGACCGCACGTGTCCAATGGGCAGGAGGGTATGAAGCAATTTCCCGCCCGTTTCCTTTCTGGGCCAAATCGACGATAATAGCGCCGCCGCGGCCGCCCGCCACATAAACGTACGCATTTACAACTTCAATGTCTTGGGCATGGGTAGTATCGAAGCGGGCGTATTCGGTTAAATTCTGAGGGTCACGTATATCCACTGAAGCGACACCATCACAGCCAAGAGCTACATACAAAAAGTCACCTTCCTTGCACAAATCCATTATTATGCCATTGTCGGATTTGGCCAGGTCGATCTCATCGAGCACGGTCAGTGTCAGGTCATCTTCAAGTACGCAGGACCATAACTTGGGTTTATGAAAGCCTATATAAAGGATTCCCTGGTGAAAACACAGCGCGTTCGCTCTTGCTCCGAGAGATATGCTCTTTACAGATTTTGCCTCGGCCGGTATTTGAACATCCCAAATGTGCAGACTATCTTCTGTTACGATAATCAGATGTTTAGCCGTCCTTGCCACCGCGTGGCCGGTGCTGAGCGTCTTTATTATGGTTGGCCTGGCTGGTTCCGAGATATCGATTATTTGTCTGGGCGTATAGATGTAGTTGTCGTCGATGGGTAAGGATGCAAGGCCGACAGAACACCCGGCGAGACTGGCCACCTGTTTGGGGCTCCAGGGCCTGGATATATCAAATACTCTGAGCTGCTCGCCGAATACATAGGCAAATTTGTTTCGAATGGCAATCTTGTTCACTGAGAAGCCGAACCTGCCTCCGTAGCCCTGCACAAGGTAAGGTAGTCCGGTCAACGGTTCTGCTTTTCCGTCGTCGTCCACGACATAATCCTGGTCTTTGCCTATCAAAAAGTTCCCCGGTATGAAATTATAATGTTGCCTGACCAGCTCGGGCTTCAACGGGTCAGTGATGTCATAGATGTAGACACCCTCGCCGAAGGTGATGATGTGGGTGTCCCTTACGACCGCGCGACGTCCCCACTGTCCGGCCCTGACTGCGTTAGTCGCCGCCTTATGCTCAATAGCCTCGGGATTAGAAACATCAAAGATGTGGATTTGTCGGTCTTCGCCATCATAGATATACGCGTATGGGCCGCTGACTGCAAGAGCACCACTACTGCCGCCTGATTCGATGTCAATTCTTCCTAACAGCCTTGGCGAGTACAAATCCTGGCCGTCAATTACCACCAGGCATCGCTGGCCGAGAACATAGATTCTGTCACCAACAATTTGTATGTTGGCTTTATACTTGTCGCGCAGGTTTTTACCGAGAGCACAACGCGATATTTCCAACGGCACGGCTGGGTCGGCGAGCGAAAGGACGACCAGTGCGCCCTCATTCGGGTCTACGTACAGCAGCTTATCATCCCTGACGGCAATATTTGTATGGTATCCAAAGGGGATATCCAGTTGTCTGATTAGCCGGAGCTCGGCGGGATCGCGTGCATCAAAAAACCATATCCCCTTGTAAGGCTGCGGAAGGTAGATATATCCCCTGTAGTATTCAAAGATGCGCGGAAAACGTGCCTTTGTCCAGTATGAAGAGAGCACGTTCGCCACGTTATCTCTTTGGAAGATCTTTAGTCGCAGGCGACTCACACCGCACATTAGGCTATCATTTATAGCACAGACGTACTGGCAATTGTCGCCAATCGCGTTTATAGGCTCCAAAAGAGCACCTTCTGCGATTAGAGTTTTTGCATATCGTTCAAGCGCCAACTTACTCTGCGTGATTGTGGCAGGGCTCAAAGACTCGCTATACAGGTCGGGTTGGTGCTCTCGCCTATCTTTATCCTCTTTTGCCTGTTCGGCCTCGCTTTTGCCATCCGTGTACGCTACGGCTTGTTCCAAATCTAACTCCGGCAAATTGGAGCCGAATATCATAATTCCGCTGTCGCCATCGCACGAATAGACGTAGTTATCCGAGACCGCAATCGCGCGCGTCCAGTCGGTGGTCGGATAAGAAGCAATTATCTTCTCGTAGCCTTTTTCACCCATATCGATAATAAGGGTTCCCCCGGAACCGTCCGCCACATAAGCGTAGGCATCAACAACCTCAATCTGTTCGGAGAACTGAGAGGTCTTGAAGCGGGCGTGAAGTTTTAAGTTGTTTGGGTCCTGAATGTCTACGGAGCAAATCCCGTCTTCGTTAAGTGCGGCATATAGAAAGTCATCCTCCTGGCAAAAATCCATAATAATTCCGTGGGCGCCTTTGGCCAATTCAATCTCGTCCAGCTTTCTTAGCGTCAGGTCATCCTCCAATCGGCAAGACCGCAGCTTGCCTCTGTAAAAACCCAGGTAGAGAATGCCTTTGTGAACGAAAACCTTGTTGAGCCGCTCGTCGAAAGATATGCTCTTGACTATCGTTGCTTCCGCCGGGTCGTTAACATCCAAAATATCAAGTTTGCTTCTATTTGCGATAAATAGGCGTTTGTTCTCCAGCGTGACGCCGCTGCCGCCTTTCAGGCTTTTTACTATGGTGGGCTTGGCCGGGTCTGAGATATCGATAATTTGACGGGGCGTATACAGGTATCTGTCTTCGAGCAATACTGTGTCCCTGCCGCCTGTGGAAATACGTAAGCCCGAAATTTGTTTGGGAGCCCGGGGCGTGGATATATCAAGTATACACAGTCGGCCTGAGCCAAATGCATAGGCGAATTTGTCTCGAACAACAATATTGTCCGCTCTGAAACCGAACCTGCTTTGAACCTGGCGAAAGTATGGCAGCCCGGTTACAGGCTTTGCCTTTCCTGTGTCATCGACCAGGTAGTCTTGTTCTTTGCCAATAAGAAAGCTGCCGGGAATATTGTTGTGATACTTTCTGACCAGCTTGGGTTTTGAGGGATCACTCAGGTCGTAGATAAAAACTCCATTTCCGCCGAAGCCCATGAAGTAGTTGTCTCTCAAGACCGCATGATAGCACCAATCCGCACGGATTGCTGATTTCTGCTCAATTGCCTGGGGATTGGAAATATCCAATACTATCAATTCATCCGTCGCATACGTGTATGCGTATGAGTCTTTGACAACTAACCCCCGAAGTCTGTTTTTGGTGTCAATGCCAACTGACCCCAAAAGTTTTGGTGATTTTAAGTCGTGGACGTCAAGTACTGTCAAGCCTTTAGCGCCTAAAACGTAAACGGTATCATCAGCAACCTCAATACATGAAATGGAATTCTCAAACATGCTGCCATCAAGAGGATAACGAGATATCTCTTGCGGGTCCTCAGGATCGGCAAGCGACAAAACAACAAGCTCCTTCGTCCGCTCATCTACCATAAACAGTTTGTCTTCTCTGACCTCGATCTCGGCAAGCGTGGCAACACGGATTCCTATCTTATTGACAAGAGTGATTTTCTCAGGCTTTCTGACATCGAAGATCTGGATCCCCCCATACGGCTGTACAAGATAAATATAGCCTTTGTAGTATTCGAAGACACGCGGTAGACGATATGGTGTCCAGTAAGAGGAGATTACGTTTTCAACGTTATCTTTAGAGAATATCTTCAAGCGGCTCTGACTAACACCACACAGTAAGTCATCACTTATGGCTGCCACGTATTGCGTAGTGTCGCCAAAGGCGTTAATGGGAGGTAAAAAGGCTTCTTCTGATAATACTTTATTTGTCTGTTCTTGAGCTGCTGACCGGGTTATTATCAGTGCAGGAGCTGTTCTATAAACCAAAGAAAAAATAAGAACAGATGCAAAGATTAAACTCCATAAATTGGGATGTCTTTTCATTTTTCAGCTTCTCTTTTTTTGGCATTCTCAGATATTCTCAATCGTGTTAAATTGTACCGTCAGCTTTAGAGTTACGCAATAAAAAAGGCGTCTGCTTCTAACAAACGCTTTTTTGGGGATTGCCCTCTATGCACCCTTCACCAAAAGCGCATAAGGAATTCAGCTTGATAAATTAGTAGCGAAGTAAATATAGAACAGAGCACATTGCATCCTTGAAGGTCTTGCCGTGTGGATGCAATGTGCATTTGTTTTAGCTGAGATTACACCAGGCCCTGGTCGAGCATTGAATCGGCGACCTTGACGAAGCCTGCGATGTTCGCACCCATCATGAGGTTGCCCGGCTGACCATATTCTTCAGCGGCCTCGTAGCATTGATTGTGGATTGCAGTCATAATGTTGTGAAGCCGCTCATCCACTTCTTCACGTGTCCAGGACAGGCGCAGCGAGTTTTGCGACATCTCCAGGCCGGATGTAGCAACACCACCGGCGTTAGCAGCCTTAGCTGGGCCGTAGAGTACCTTATTGGCAAGGTAATGTTCAATAGCCTCCGGGGTGCTCGGCATATTGGCACCTTCAGCAACGAGATTACAGCCGTTCTTCAGCAGTGTTTTTGCATCGTCCCTGGCAATCTCATTCTGGGTCGCGCTCGGGAAGGCACAGTCGCATTTAATGCCCCAGGGCCTTTTGCCATCGAGATACTCAACGCCGAATTTCTCGGCATATTCCTTGATGCGCCCGCGTCGTACGTTCTTTAGCTCCAGGACAAAGGCGAGCTTTTCAGCGTTAATCCCGTCTGGGTCATAGATTGTACCGTTGGAGTCAGAGAGGCTGACAGCCTTTGCGCCGAGCTGATTGAGTTTTTCTACGGTATACTGCGATACGTTTCCTGAACCGGATATGGTACAAACCTTGCCCTCGAAGTTCTCGCTACGGGTCTTCAGCATTTCTTCTGCGAAGTACACACACCCGTATCCGGTTGCTTCCGGACGAATGAGTGAACCGCCCCAGTTAAGTGCTTTACCTGTGAGAACGCCTGTAAACTCGTTGCGGAGACGTTTGTACTGGCCAAACAAAAAGCCGATTTCACGCCCGCCGACACCGATATCACCCGCAGGCACGTCCGTTTCAGGGCCGATATGACGGAACAGCTCGGTCATAAAGCTCTGGCAGAACCACATAACTTCGTTGTCGCTTTTGCCTTTGGGGTCAAAGTCTGAGCCACCCTTACCTCCGCCCATTGGCAGAGTGGTAAGAGCATTTTTGAAGACCTGCTCGAAACCCAGGAATTTCAGGATACTTGCGTTGACGGTAGGATGGAATCTCAGGCCACCCTTGTATGGACCAAGTGCGCTGTTGAACTCAAATCGAAATCCACGGTTGACATGAATATTATTCTTATCATCCTGCCATGGTACGCGGAACATAATCTGTCTTTCCGGCTCGACAATCCTGTCAAGAATCTTGGCCTCGATGTATTCCGGATGATTCTCGAGTACCGGTCCAAGACAATCCAATACTTCTTTTACCGCCTGATGAAACTCCACTTCTCCAGCGTTACGTGCCAGAACCTGCTCATAAACGGCTTGGATAATAGTATTTGCGTCCACTTGAACGACCTCTATTGAGAATTTTTAATTCTTGTTTTTAGTGACTATTATAGTAAGTTATACTAATAACAATATGATATTATCAGTTGATACAACCCAGAAACCATTTAGTATACTATTTTGATAACGTTACACAAGGGATTAAATAGTAATACAAGCTATAAGGATGGCTAATAATGCATATAGAAACACTAAAGGTGTTTTGTGATTTGGTGGAGTTGCGAAGTTTCTTAAAGGCCGCGGAAAAACATCTTCTAAGTCAATCAGCGGTCTCCCAGCAGCTTGCACAACTGGAACTCGCCCACAAGTGCCAGCTAATCAACCGGAAGAAAAGACCCATTGAACCTACAAAAGAAGGCCAATTGTTTTATAAGGCTTCCAAAGACGTGCTTGAAAGATATGAGCAGTTGACCAGCGAACTAAATGCCCTGAAATCGGCCGAGGCCGGTAGGATAAATGTAGCTGCGATATACAGTATCGGAATGCATAGTCTGCCGGACTATGTTAAGAAGTTTATGGTCAGCTATCCGGATGTTAATGTCCATATTGAATACTTCAGCGACCCCAGAATCTACGAGTTGGTCTTATCTGGTGAAGTTGATATTGGGCTTGTGGCGGTTCCGAAAAAAGATAAAAGACTCGATGTATACGAATTTGAGGATGAGCCGCTGGTTCTGGCCTGCAGCCCAAAACATCCCTTATCGCGCGAACCGGAGATTGATATCCACAAGGTGCAATTTGAGAGATTCATCGGCTTTGAGAAAGACACCCCTACGCGGATATGGATAGACAATATTTTCCAGCGTTACAATATAGTCGTCCGCCCGGCGATGGAATTCGATAACGTAGAGACTATCAAACGAGCGGTGGAGATAAACTCGGGGATAAGCATATTGCCGCGGACGGCAATACTGCAGGAAGTTAGCAGCGGCACAATAAAGGCAGTTGACTTTTCGAATGAGACTTTTGTCAGGCCAACGGGGATAATCGTTCGCAAAGGTAAAATTTTTGGCAAGGCCGGCCGATACTGTATCGAGCTGCTCCGCAAAAAAACGTGAAGTGAAAAGAAAAATCCGAAGCACGAAACATATTCAAATGACAAAAATACAAAATTCAAAAAAAATATGACCTGGAAGAAAGGACACTTAAGTTTGCAAAGCGGGTCAGGGCTTTTGTTAAAAAACTGAAGAAAACCATAGCTAATATCGAAGATGGAAGACAACTGGTAAAAGCATCAGGTTCTGTTGGAGCAAATTATATTGAGGCCAACGAAGCTCTTAGTAAGAAAGACTTTTTTATGCGTATTAAGATATGCCGAAAGGAGGCCAAAGAGAGCGCATACTGGCTGAAGCTTATCGACTCTGAGAACGACCCTGAACTGGAACGTGAAAGACACGAACTGATACAAGAAGCTACTGAGCTCACGAGTATCTTTGGGTCTATTTTGCGAAAGAGCGAATGAGGTTTTGAACATTTGGTATTTGAATTTTGATATTGTTTCGGATTTCGATATTCGGATTTCGGATTTAACAACATATGTCAATTAAAGCTGTAATATTTGACCTGGATGGCACAATAACCCAGCCTTACTTTGACTTTGACGCTATCCGTGAAGAGATGGGGTTGGAGAGAAATTCCGGCCCGGTGCTCGAGTCGATGCGGAAGATGACGCCAGAGCAGCGCCGACGTGTGGAGCAAATTCTACATATTCACGAAAGCCGGGCGGTAACAGAATCCAGGCTTAACGCCGGTGCAAAACGGACACTTTCGGCGCTTCGTAAAGCCGGTATTCATATCGGGGTTTTGACGCGTAATAAGCGAAGTAATGCCCTCGCTATTGCCCGCAAGCACGGCTTGAAATTTGATGCTATTGTTGACAGGGAAGACGGGCCGGTCAAACCCGATGCCTTCGGCGTGCTGCGGCTATGCAAGCAATTCGGCGTAAAGCCGCAGGAAACCTTGCTTGTGGGCGATTATCTTTTCGATTTGCTCTGCGCAAAGGCGGCGGGTGCCGTTGCGGTGCTGCTGGCCAATCACGATAGAGCCGGCGATTTTGCCGAGCACGCCGATTTTACGATTGAAAAAATCGACCAGATACTTCATATTATAGAAGATAAAAAAGATAGCCACAGAGAACACAGAGGTGCACAGAGATAAAAGAAGATATAAATCATATTCTCTGAATTTTCTGCGAACTCTATGTCAATAAATGAAAGGAAAAATTCAACAATGGATGAAAGAATAGTAACGAGAGCTGCCTTTATCTTATTAGCATTACTCGGGACCTGTTGGGCGGGATGCTGTACAAACAATGCAGGCGCTATATCGGGGGATAAGCAAGCTGATGCGGTTGAGGTGGTCTTAAAACAATTAAGCTTGAAGACCAAACAGCTTAAATCCTACCAGTGCCAGGTTGGATATCGATTCAACCAGCCGCTTTTTGAATCACAGACGCTCAGAAATGGTACTTTATACTACGCAAAGGCCGGCAAAAAATCGAAGCTGCGGATAAATTTTGGGACCCTGAAACAAGATGATGAGAAAGACCAAAAATTCCGCGAGGAGTTTATCTTCGACGGCGTCTGGCTGACGCACATTAACTATCAAACAAAACAAGTCAGGATGCATCAATTGGCCGAGCCGAACAAGCCGGTGGACGCTTTTGAGCTGGCCAGCAGGAATCTGCCGATTGTTGGCTTTGCTAAAATAGAAGATTTGAAAAAACAGTTTGAAATAAAGCTGGTTGAGCGGCAAGGGGACGAACAGGAAGAATTTATTCATTTGCATCTGAAAGTAAGGCCGGATTCAGTTTATAAAGATAAATATGTCTCCATCGATTTCTGGATTGATAAGAAATTGCACCTTCCGGCGAAGATAATCGCCGTCTCTACAGAACCAGCAGACGTACCTTCTATCGAAAAGGATAGTTATCAAATAAAACTGCTCGAGCCGAGGGTCAATAAAAGAATGGATAAGAGCATCTTTGATTTTAAGACCCCAAGAGGCTTCGACAAAGAAATAATCCCGCTGAAGAAAACGGAAAGAGGGAAGAATTAGCCGCAAAAGGCACAGGGAAGCAGAAAAAGAAAAATTAAAATGGTCACTTAATATATTCCGGACATTACTATTACGCGGGAAGGAAAATGAAAAACCAAGGTAAAGAACCAGAGCTGACGAAAGTCGTTTTAGCAGTAGTTTTGGCTTTCTTCGGAGCAGCTTTAGCTATAGTAATACTGGGGATAAGCTTCGCTTTGGGGTGGTGTTGTCTAAGGCTATCTGCGATTGAGATGAACCAAATTAAATTGCACGGTATGATTATAGAGATGCAAACCGGCACCCGGAAAATGGCTGAAAAGATAGCCGCCATGGAGAAGGAGAACGAGAGAATGTCGTCCCGTAGTTCGTTAGAGGTGATATCCGTCGAACCTCCTTCTCCGGCAGTATTAAATCCCGGAGAAAAATTGCATGTAAAGTTTCGTTACCGGTTGGGTCCATGTGAAGCAGTGCAAATCTGGGCAAGACCCTATACCAGTGGACGCAGAACTCGTGGTTACAGAGCACATGGTTCTTCCGTCTATAAAAAGGCTGTTAGAGAAAGTGGTGTTGCAGAAGGCTCGTTCTTTTTTGATGGGCCTGCCGTAGTTGATGAAATCCGTATCAATATGCAGGACGTGGCAAGTCGTAAAGATGTACATACCATTTCCTATAAGATTGATGCGAGATGGGTCGGGGCTGGCGTAATCAAAAAAGGACAAACAAATCAACAGAGTCAATCTTGCAAGATAAGTGGTTCCGTCAGAGATCTACCCGGCCGAGTTTTCATTGATGTTAATAATCCGAATGGAGATGCAGGTTGGAAGGATGAATATATAGTCGAACTAAAACCAACGGGCGATATCCGCAGGCAGTTTGGTGTCAATTGGTATCGGCCGCACAAAGTAGACACAATCTCTGCGGAAAAGCCGGATTCCATAAATACTCTTCCCAAATTCAAACATGAAATGCAGAGGTATTTGATTCTAAGGCTTGGCGACGCCGAGGAGAATCAAATCATCGGCGTGATGGATTTTAGGAAACCGAGCATGAACCGCTTTCCCTTTGACTTGTACTTGGATAGAGACCGTGACGGTGACTTGGCCGAAGATTTTATTGAAAACAGAAAACACGTCGAGGGAATTTGCGCTTCTTATAAAGATGGAACGACAGAGAATTATGCACTCCATCTTTATTCGTATTCAGGCTTGGAACATATAGCAGTAGCCTACCAAAGTCATGCGGGTCGTTACGGAATTCTTGAGGCGGACCGGAAACGAATCCAGATTCTTGTCATCGATAATAGCGGCAACGCAATATTCAACGATGACGATGATGTGATATTGTTGGATTGGGATTTGGACGGTAAAATCGACGGCAGTCACCAGACCGACGATGACCGCCCATTATACTCATCGCTTGAGTTGCCTGGCGGGTTATATCAAGTGCTGAAATTTGATGAGCCGGGACGTCGTATGGTTTTACGGCGGACCGGGGTAAATAGGAGATGATTGAATCGTTGAAAAAGATAGATTGCTTCACTTCGCAATGATAAAAAAAGAAGTAGAAAGGAATAAAAATGGCAAAGGGAATAGTTGTTTATTATTCGAGAAGTGGGAATACGAAAGAGATGGCCGAGATTATAGGGGCGGCGATGAATGATGCGGGTTTGCCGACGGATTGCAAATCGGTCGACAAGGTAAAAGCCGATGATTTGTTAGGCTACGATGCGATAGTTGTCGGCTCGCCGACGTATTACGGCCACATGGCTGGGCCTATCAAAGAATTGTTCGATGAGACAGTGTCGTTTCATGGTAAGCTCGACGGGAAAATAGGAGCGGCATTTTCCAGTGCGGCAAATATCGGCGGCGGTAACGAAACGACAATTATGGGCATCATAGAAGCAATGCTCATCGCCGGTTTAATTGTCCAGGGCGACCCGCAGGGCGACCACTATGGGCCGGTTTCCATCGGCAAGCCCGATGACAGGGTCAGGCAGCAGTGTCAGCGCAGAGGCAGAAGAATCGCGGAACTAACCAAAAAACTGTTGGCCTAAGTGTAAAAAATGAGGTGGCCGCAAAGAAACGAAGTCACAAAGAAAGAACCAACGCGATAGAGTGCGTAAGTGTATAAGCCGTAAGGATATAAGTCAAAAACGCTCTTGTGCTTTGGTTTTTTCCTTTGTGGCAGAAAATAAAAAAATATCGGTTTTTTTTGCAAAAAAGGCGTTTTTCTTTGACAAAGCTTTCGCAGGCCGTTAAGTTTTTAGCGATTTAAGCCACTTTTAATAATATTAACCTGCAAAGTGGAGGTTTACTTTAATGCAAGAGTATGAAGATTTGAAAGTATTGGTCGTTGAAATTGAGTCCGACATCAACAAAGCCGAAGGTGGAAATAAGGCAGCCGGGACGCGAGTTCGCAAGCAGATGCAGAAAGTAAAGCAATCTGCTCAAGTTGTTCGCAGCCGCATCCTTGAAATCAGATCAGCCGAATAAATTACCACAGTAATTCCTGAACGCTGTTTTCGTTGTGCGTGATGCCGCAGCCGGCGCAGGGTTAGCTTTGTTACCGCTGTGCAGGCGGGGACGCATAATCATCGCGCGGAATGTTTCTTTATCGAGGGCACTCAATGCCGCCGCCATTATTGTTTGATTTATCGCAAATAGACCTGACGGCAGAGCCTCTCTTTGACAAAGAAGCGATTTGCAGAGTAAATCCCCAACGATTTGAGATGCAGCAGCTCGATGGCGTCCTCTGGTGCGATAAGGAAAAAAGGCTGATTCTTGCCTATAAGGACGTAACTGAAAACGAGTTCTGGGTTCGCGGGCACATTCCGGGGCGTCCGTTGATGCCCGGTGTAATAATGGTTGAGGCGGCAGCTCAGCTCTCGAGCTTTTTCGTACAGTTGATTTATGAGCTGAAGGGCTTTATCGGCTTTGCCGGCATAGAGTCAACGAAGTTTCGTTCCGTGGTTGAGCCGGGGCAAAGATTGCACTTGCTCGGCCATATTATGAAATTCAAACGGAGAAAATACACCTGCGGCATCCAGGGCGTTGTTGACGGTACTATGGTATTTGAAACGGTCATATCGGGTTTGAACATTTAATCAGGGAAGGGTGATTGTTGATGTTCGCTCCGGGACCTCGCATTCTGTTTTTTCGATAATCAATAATCAATTGAATAGCCCCAAGGGGATTCGAACCCCTGTTGCCGGGTTGAAAACCCGGTGTCCTGGACCTACCTAGACGATGGGGCCAACCAGAAACTTACTCCATACTAATTGCTTCGGAAGGACAGGCGTCAACACAAGCACCGCAGTCGACACAGGTCTCGACGTTAATCTTCGCCTTCTCGTCAGCCATCGCGATGGCCTCGCTCGGACACTCATCTTCGCATGATTCACAGCCGTTGCATTTTTCCACATCCACTATAGCCGCCATTGACACAATCCTTTCAAAAAACTCTATAACTTACCAGCAAGAGACGGAATGTTACAAAATTACGTAGATATTACAATATAAATTTTTGTGAAACCTGGAGCAAAGTAAAAACTATCGGCGTGAGCTTTACTGTTCGTTGCCAATTTGCAACAGGCTCTTCAGTTCGCCGGCTGCCGGTGGATTTGCTGGTTCTTCAGGTTTTGCTTTGGCGGCACCTAATGCGATTGCCATATCACGAACGAGTTTGCTTGAGTCATATTTGGCTGTCCAGTCCAGGACCTTGTCGAAATTGCCGTCCGGAGATTTTGCCAGCAGATAGATAGCCATCATACGAGCCGGCCAGTGAGTGTCGTTCAAGTTTTGTGCCACCACACTTGTTAGCTCGTAATCTAACGGCAGAGAGAGCATCCCCGCCATAGTATGCACCTTGGCGACCCAGTTGTCACGGGTTAGATTATGTATCAGTGAGGACCTTAACAGGGCCGGCATCCAGTCGGCGGACATCAGTTTATAAGGCGGCTGACCATCGGCGATCGCGTGCTGCTCCATTAGCAGGCCGGTTAAAAGCTGGGCGGTTTTGATTTTTTGTCCTATTCGTCCCTTTGTTAGCGAGCTAATACGATTACGCAGGTATTTGCCGGTAAGTTCGATGCCCGCACGCTTTACCAACACCTTAGCTGGTTTTATACGGCCGAGTCTGTTGGTTGGCTTGTCCTCGGCAGCCCACCCGTGCCCGGCAGAATCGAGATAAACCGTAAACTCTATGTCCAGAGATGCCTGCGGATAGGTAAACAGTATCTGCCTGAGTTCGCCGGTAAGCAGATGTACGGGGACAACGATGCTGTGACCGGGCTTGATGGGTGAAGGAGGTCCAATCCCGACGGATACGAGGTTTGGTATCTTTCTATTAAGAGCGCCACTAACGGCTGCATCAATTCTGATATTACCCTTAAATAAGCCGTCATCGGAGACAACAAGCGGCTGCGAAGAATTATTTTTTATTGCAACGGTGCCGTCGAGTTCACTGCCGTAAGAAAACTTGCTGCCGCGAAGATTAAGCCGGACAGAAATCATCTTCTCCGGACTGAGAAATGTCGGAACGAGCGCTTGTCCGAAACTGTTTTTCACCACAGCTAAGGTGGTACCAATATCGACGGGCGGAATATACTCGCCGCCCTGCTGGGCCAGAATCTCCTTAGCTCGTTCTGCCGCTAATGAACCCGGGTCTCTGGTGATGGCAGACTTTAGAGACTTGATTGCTGAATCTTTTTCTCCCTGCGAGAGCTGAATCTGTGCCAGCGCTAAATCTGCGATTTGGTTCCGCTGGTAATTACCCGTAAGCAGTTTGGCCCATTCTGTCTGCTCATTCATCATGAGTGAATAAGCCAGAAGAGCTGCTGTTGTGGGTGAGTTGGGGTCGATAGAGTAAGCCTTATTCGCCCAGTTAAGCGCGTTGTTGGGGACCGGCAGGGCAAAACAATAAAACCAGGCTAATTGTTTGTACCTTGCCGCTTGTGTCTTCTCATTGAGTTCACGATTCACGAGATACGAATATACTTTCTCTTCAGCAGCCTGGAATATTCGCGCTGCAAGCTCAGCATTGCCGGTTTTCATCGCTGCTTTGCCGGCAATGGCTTCCAGGAGTAAGTCGAACTGACCGTCCTGTCGCACCTGCTCGGCAATTTGCAGGCATTTGTGTGGATTTCGCAGGGTATTGTAGTTGCTAATCGCCCAGGGAATATAAACGCGGGCCGGCAGAGGTTGGGAAGGGTGCAGATACCTGAACAAGTCGGCGCAATATTCATAGGCACCTGCGGCCGTCTCGTAAAGTTGCAGTTGTTCAACATATTGTGCAAAGATTAGTGCAGCTTCCAGGTCGGCTGGATTTTCGACGAGCGCTAATCTTAGATGTTCAAGATACGCTGCTATGCTAAGCTGTCCGGGCATAAGTTCAGTTAACTTTGCGAATGCCGGCCTATTGTACTTGTTATCGTTATAGGCCTGTATCAGGTAGGATTGCGCAGATTGCAGCTCAGCCTTTTCAGCCATCAACAGGGCAAGCGAGGTAGCCAATTCGGAATCGAGAACAGCATTTCTACCGCCCAGATTTTTCAGCATGTCCTGGAGCAGTTTCTCACGCTGCTCACGAGAGTCCAACTCGCCAAGGAGATACCGAATCGCTATCCGGGCCGGCTCAAGGTCGGTGGATTCACCCACGTAGTTGGTCAGCAGGGAATAAACTAACTCCGAATGGTCACGCTGTGAATGTTGGCAGGCGACTTTGATGAGTACGGGGCTGACGTATTTAGCGCTTCTGTCGAGATTCATCGTAGCGGTTAACAATATAATCGCCTGTTCAGCCTGGTCGGCGGTAATGTCGGCCGAATTTGCTAATTCATAAGCTATCTCATAGAATACTTTGCCGACAGATGATGAAGACAGTTGCTCTGAATCCAGCGTACCTTGGGCCCGGGCCGGTATGCAGCACAAGATAATGGCTAAGAAAACTGAAAGGGCCCTGCTCTTGAGCATCTATAATCTCCAGTCAATCCCCGCTTAGCTGCAGGAAGCCCAGAACGTCTATCCTGCAAACAGCGAGGGTTTCTAATCCCGCACCATTTGTCCGGCGTCGAAGCCATTCCGCCCAAGACCGGCTGTGCACCGCCGGACCCCTGTCATTCTGAACGGAGCGCAGCGAAGTGAAGAATCTCCTCTTCGTCGGCC
>DATLBB010000330.1:0-12578 GCA_035527155.1 Sedimentisphaerales bacterium | reverse complement strand
CCGCTTAAGGGACCGCTCCAATTCCTTGCGAGCCCCTTCCTTATCACGCATATTAGTCTTGCAGGCTAAGAAAATGCGACTGCGGTCAATACCCTGAAGTCCGATTCCCATTTTTATCTCTGCCTCGCCGTTACCGTACGCGGGGGCCACATCGAAGTAATTCACGCCTCGCTCGAAGGCATTGTGGAGCCCTTCGTTACAGCGGTTCTGGTCATAATGGATAAGTGCCAGTCCCGGAAATCCTACAATCGAAACCTTCTCACCCGTCCGCCCAAGCACCCGCCGGGGCAATCCGGCGACTTTCTCAACCCTGCCCGTCGAAGTCGGCCCCTTGGCCCCCAGGACCGACTGAACACCAAGAGCGCCGCCAGTAGCAATACCTCCCACAGCTTTCAGAAATGTTCGTCTTTTCATAATGAACTCCTCACTTTACGAATAATAATCTAAGCTTCAAAATTAGTCCCCGTCGAGGGACAGTTAAGTCAACCTAATGATAGTCACTATTATAAGGGATTCAAAGGCATCTTATCAAGGCGCGAGATTCATTGGCATTGTCTGGTGCGATATGCCCAGGTATAATTGGGTATTAAGTCCAAGTCAATAAAGAGCTTATGCTGCTAACATCAGGTCAGGATTTATGGTTTTTTTTCTGTAGTAGTTCGCCTTCCCGGCTGTTATAATTGCGAATATCTGAGCATTTGTTGGACAATCGAAAGTCCAATATTTCAGATAGAGTCGATGAACCGCTGGAAGGGTACAAAAGATGACAATTAGAAAAAAAACACGCTCATTTTACACCATTACAAGTAAATCCCCACGATTAGGTTTAGCATGCGTGGTAATTTGCCTGATGATGAGTCTAACGGTTGCGGCTGAACCGACAACCACGCTTGCAGGTAGTGCTGCCGCGAAGAATAAGCAGCCGACATACCGCATATATCCGCTGCGAAACGGCATATGCAAGATTGCGGGTAATCATGCCCTTCACGGAGGCGACAACGCCGAAACATACGATTTTGCTCTTTATGTCTGGCTCATCTTAGGTGGTGATAAGCCTATACTGGTTGACGCCGGGCTCAGTAACGTTGAGGAGATGAACCGCGGGGCCGCCCACGTTCTGCGTGAGCCGATCACCCAGAATAAGAACGAGAGCAGCGCAGCCCAGCTCCGCAAGTTCGGCCTGACGCCGGACGACATCGGCCACGTGCTTATCACGCACCTGCATTTCGACCACGTGGACGACCTGCTCAACTATAAAAACGCTAAAGTCTACATTGGCAAAAAGGAATGGGAGGGGGCAACATCGGCAGCTCCCACCTGGGGCCATGGACGGATTATGCATGAGTTCAGCAATAATCCTGCCTGCCGGCGGCGACTTGTATTAGTAGAGGACCAGAAAGTCCTGCCGGGCATTGAATCGTTCTGGATTGGCGGGCACACACCCGGGTCAATGGCTTACCGTGTTAACATGGCGCACGGCAAAGCTGTCCTCACCGGTGACACGATATCACTGTTGGCCAACTACGAGCGAAACATCCCGCCGGGTGTGTTCGACAACCTGGACCAGTGCATTGCGGCAATAAAAAAGATTCGCAAAAAGGCAGACATTGTGCTGCCCAGCCACGATGCCGGCATACCGAATAGCTGGCCCCCTACTCCCAAAAACGCTATCAAATACACCATCCGAGCGATCAAAGTCGGCCAATGCGAAGTCCGTGACTACATAACTTTCCAGGACACCGACAGCGAGCGGACCAGCACGTTTTTTCTGTACGTGTGGGTCATCGAGGGTGGTCCCAAGCCCATAGTAGTTGACACTGGTTCCAAGTACCCTGAGGAATTCAGCAAGTCGACTGCGAGGTATATCCCCGGTGGAATCAGGCAACGGCCCGAGGAGCGCACGGTCGAGGCGTTGAAGCGACACGGCATCGAGGTCGTTGATGTTAGCCATGTGATAGTAACACACCTCCACCCGGACCATTACGATTACTTCGATGCCTTCCCCAACGCTCGCTTTGTCGTTAATCGGCGCGAGTACGAAGAGACCACCGGCCGGCATCGTGGCGGCAGAGACCGCTTGGCTGCCGATGTGCGAAAAGCATTGGACAACAGACCTGATGCTCTGCAGCTCGTGGATGACGAGGAGGTTGTTCCCGGCGTGTGGGTTTTGTCGCTTGGTTGTCACTCACCAGGCAGCCAAGGGGTGCTTGTACGCACACAAATGGGGCCTGTCGTCATCACCGGTGATGTTGTGTACAAGTACGAGAATATAGAGAAAGGTCGGCCGAGCCGCAGTCCGGATGAGCGAATCTGTCGGGAGGCAATGACCCGTATCCGCTCGCTGGCGGACATTGTGCTACCGGCCCACGACCCGCTGACCCTCGAACGCTGGCCGGACGGCATCATTGGTACTTGCACCACCCCATGACGTTAGTTACCAGGAACAACTAAAGTCAGCCATTCAGATACGCAATAGATCAAGTTTGGCGATACCGGGTCAGAAAGTGGGAGGCTCTTCCAGCTCAACTCCATCCCACTGCAGGCCGCCTATCACCGCTTGTGCAATATTAGTGAGGTGGTCGCCGATTTTTTCGACATTGTCAACCAGGTCGATAAATATCAGGCCAGACTCGGGAGAACAGACGCTCTCGCTCATACGCCGAACATGGCTTTGGCGAAAATCCATCTGCATTTTGTTAATGTTGCCCTCGTTGACCAGAGCTGCTCTGGCCGCCTCAACGTTATTTGTTTCAAGTGCTGCTATGACATTATCAAGCATCTGCTCTGCCTCTTTTCTCAACTGGTCAGCTTCGTCCAGTGCGTAGTCACTAAAGGCAAGCTTTTGCTCTATTTTTCGCTCAGCAATCTCGACGATATTAACGGCGTGGTCGCCGATACGCTCGAGGTCGTTAACCGTATGCAAAAGCACAGGCAATTCAACAGATACTTCATCAGATACCTCTCTGCGCGATAATGCCGAAAGGTAGGATGTAATTTCATACTGGAATTCATCCAAGTAATCTTCTATCTGCCGTGTTGACTCAAGTTTTTTTCTGTCATCGTTGACAATTCCATCGATAGAATTTTCAAGAGCTGTTTTTGCTGTTTTTGACATACGAATAATTTCACGTTTTGCCTGTTCAAGTGCGATTACCGGCGTATCAAGAAGGTGCTCCTCAAGAATAACGGGCTTGGCTTGTACATCACCGGCCCTCTCCGGCACCAATTTAACCACCAATTTGGCCAGCAGACCTGATATAGGTAAAAATATAGCCGAATTACCAACGTTAAAGATAGTATGGGCAACGGCGATATGAGCTGCAATCGTACCGGTCCCGAGTTCCCAGGGAGAAATGATACCAACTAAAGCACTGAACCATCCCAAACGGACAAATGGATAAAAGATGATAACACCAAGGATATTAAATATTGTATGCGCCCAGGCTGCGCGTTTTGCATTTAAATTTGCCTGAAGTGCTGCAAGTTGAGCAGTAATCGTTGTCCCGATATTGCTGCCCAGAACAAACGGTATCGCAACATTGAGAACGGCTTCCCAATTATCTCCAAACGCCCCTTCCATTGCCAGCAGCTGTACAATAGCGATGGCCGCCGAGCTGCTTTGAAGAAGCGTTGTCAGCACGGTCCCTGCCAAGATAGCCAATAAAGGCCATTCACTCAATGCGATGAAAAGTGCTTTTACTTTTTCGCTCCTTTCTAACGGCTCGAAGCCCTCCTTCATAAAAGCAATGCCTACAAACAATATTCCAAAGCCCAAAAATATTTGCCCGGTGCTTTTGGTTTTTCGCGTTTTGCCCAATGTCCGCATGAAGAATCCAAGCCCCACTGCCGGCAGGGCGTAAAGTGTGATCTTAAGGGCGCCAATCCCCGATATGGACACCAGCCACGCTGTTACTGTGGTGCCTACATTTGTCCCAATAATTACGCATATCGCCTGTTTGAGCGTAAGCAGTCCGGCGTTAACGAAACCAATAATCATTACTGTTGTTGCGGAGCTGGATTGAACCAAAGCAGTAACGCCTGCGCCAACAAGAAAGGCAACAAAGGGTCTTTTGGTCATTGATTCGACAATTTTCCTGAGCTTTCGGCCTGCAACTTTCTTTAGGCCGTCCGACATCAGCCCCATACCAAACAGGAATAAACCCAACCCCCCTATCGTAAGAAATGCCGTACTAAAAACGGCCTGCTTAACTTTTTCACGAAAGACGGCTTTTTTCAATTCGGCTTCAAACTTTTCGGGCTCTTTCTCACGCAACTCTTTTAACTCTTTCGCCTTTCTGGAGTTACTCTCCTCAAGCCAGTTCATCTCACTGTTGATTTGCTCTTCCGTCAGACCTCCCCCAGTTTCTCCTTCGACGGCAGTGTTCGAGGAGGCAGGAGTTTGGCTTTCACTTCCGTCAGTTGCCGCACAGAACATAACAATGGCAAGCAGCGACAGTGCTACTAAAATAACCTTACCTTTATGGTGTTTTATCACCGTGTTATCCCTTCCAGAAATCTGTATCAAGCCCAATCAGCTCGTTCTTATAACAACGCGACCTCTATTCAATATCGTTACTTCTATCTTAGATGCTGTAAGTTCAAAATAAGTTGATCCTTCGTGGCGTTTTTACCTGCTTTAGTTTCACCGGTCAAGCGAGTTTTCTCTGATTATCCCAAAATGTGATTCTAATCTTCGGATTTGGGACCGGCAGAGGTTTTCTGCTCATATCCATCCCACTGCAGGCCGCCTATTACGCCTTGTGCGATATTGGTAAGGTGGTCGCCAACTTTTTCGACGTTGTCAACCAAGTCGATAAATATCAGGCCTGTATCAGCGGAGCAGACGCCCTCGCTCATACGCTGAACATGGCTGCGACGAAAATCTATCTGCATTTTGTTAAGGTTATCTTCATTAACCAGGGCCGATTTCGCCGCCTCAATATTATTATCTTCCAGGGCTGTTATGATATAATCACACATCTGCTCTGCCTCTTGTCTCAGTTGGTCGGCTTCATCATGTGCGGAGTCACTGAAGGAAAGCTTTTGCTCGATTTTTCGCTCAGCGATTTCGACAATGTTGACTGCGTGGTCGCCGACACGCTCGAGGTCATTAATAGTATGCAACAACACCGGCAATTGCACCGACATCTCATCTGAAAGCTCCTTCGTTGATAAAGCTGCAAGGTACGACGTGATTTCATACTGGAGAGTATCTGTTACATCTTCCGTTGTCCGCGCCATCTCAAGCTTTCTCCTGTCATTTCCAAGGAGACCCTCGATGGCCTGAATAACCGCCCTTTTAGCTACCTGTGCCATCCGCACTATCTCACGCCGGGCCTGGTCCATAGCAAGCTCCGGCGTTGCCAACAAGTGTTTCTCCAATACGGTCGGCCGGACCACCATGTCACCGGGTTTCTCCGGCACCAGCTTAACTACCATTTTTTCCAGCACCCCCGTCAGCGGCAAAAAGAGTCCTGCGTTAAGTACTTTCAATATTGTATGAGCAGCGGCGATGGAGGCCGCGATGGTTGTTGGACCGAGTTCCCAGGGGGCGATTGTACAAACCAGTTTGCACACCCAACCAATAAACCAGAACCAGATAAATGTCCCGAAAACATTGAACACCGTATGTGCCCAGGCAGCCCGGCGTGCGTTCAGATTTGTCCGCAGTGCTGCAAGCTGAGCCGTTATGGTTGTACCGATATTGCTGCCCAGGGTGAACGGTATCGCCAAATTAAGCACTATAGCCCAGTCGGTTCCGAGTGCTCCAGTCATTGCCAGTAACTGAATACTGGCGACAGCGGCCGAACTGCTTTGAATGAGCATTGTCACGACCATCCCGGCCAGGATTGCCAGAGCCGGATTACCCGCTATCTTCACAAAAAACGCCTGCGTCCCGGGACTGTCTTCCAGTCCGTCAAAGCCCCCCTTCATAAAATCTATCCCGATGAACAGGATGCCGAAACCCAGGATGATTTCTCCTATATTTTTCATCGTCCGTGTTCTGCCGAATATCTGCAGCCCAAAGCCGACAGCTATTGCAGGCAGCGCATACGTTGTGATCTTGAATTCAAAGCCTGATATTGAAACCAGCCACGCCGTGGCTGTTGTGCCGATATTCGTGCCGATAATCACCGATATCGCCTGTTTGAGCGTGAGCAGCCCTGCATTGACGAAGCCGACGACCATAACGGTTGAAGCAGAGCTTGACTGGATTAAAGCTGTAATGCCCGCGCCAACTAAACATCCAATTACGCGGTTTCTTGTCATTGATTCGAGAATGTTTTTGAGCCTTTTGCCCGCGGCCTTTTTCAGCCCCTCGGACATCTGGATCATGCCGTACAAAAATAGCCCCAATCCCCCCACTGTGCCGAAAATCATACTCTGGAGCATATTGATTCCTTACTGGGCCTTTGAAAAGCGAAAGATTTATAATTGCGTGGTAGTTTTATCTGTTACCGTTTAATCGGTCAAGGAAGTTTTTGCAATCACGAAAAGATTTTGCAATCAGTGCAAAATATGAATGCAGTGCTGAAATGATACTCTATTCATGCCTTAAAGCCACGATGGGGTCTACTTTTGCGGCATGTACAGCGGGATATAATCCGAATAGAATCCCGATAGTCACGCTGATTGAGAGTGGTAGTAGAATTCCTCTCCAGGTCAATACTGTGATCATCCCGGAAAAGTATGTTATTAAAAACGGAATAAGGGCACCCATACCCAACCCAATGATGCCCCCGGTAGTAGAAAGAACTGTAGTCTCAATAAGGAACTGATAGACAATTTGTCTGCGCTTGGCCCCGATGGCCCGCCGAATGCCTATCTCACGCGTACGCTCTGTTACAGAAGCCAGCATAATATTCATAATTCCGATTCCGCCGACTAACAGGCTAATACCGGCGATGGACCCAAGTACAATATTGAATCTTCTCTTCGTAGCTTCGGCCTGCTTCCGCAGCGCCAGAGGAACGCTTACTGCATAATCCTTTTTCTTATGAAACTGTGTCAGCATCCTCTCGATGCCCGCCGCTATGGCCTCAACTTTCTCCCCCTCATCCACTTCAACAATAATCTGGTGCAGTTCCACTTTTTCTCGTTCGTCTCCACCCGAAGTACGTTTTGTAAAGATGTCACCGAAGTATTGGCGCGCCACCTCAATGGGAATGTAAACATCGACTTCCTGGTCAGGAATTTGAATTTGAATATTGCCGGCCTGGGCCTGGCCGCTTTCGCTCTTGACAATGCCGATGACCTCGAACTGGTCGCCCCCGATACGGATGGTCTGGCCTATCGTGCTCTCGGTGGCCAGGATTTTACGAGCACCATATTCGGTCAATATGGCCACAGGTGTTTTTTGGGCAATATCGGATGCCAGAAGCTCCCGTCCGGCAAGAATCTCACGGGGCACAAGCTCGAACCACTGCGGTGTTGTCCCCACAACGCGAAGCTCCATCTCTTTTTCGCCAAGACGCGAGTCCTTGCGCATAATTTTCGCCGGCGCTGTCTGCTTTACATTACTGAAACTCTCAGCAATTCTTCTATGGTCTTCATAAAGCAGGCCATAGATGCTCATGTGTGAATGAGTCGTACTCATGGCCTCTTCTTCCGCGGACTTGACAGACGAAACAATAATATTATTGCTGCCGAGTTTTCGAATCTGTTCGAGGGCTTCCTTGCTCGCGCCTTCTCCCACAGACAGCATGGCCACCACGCTGCCAACACCAAAGACCACACCCAACATGGTTAGGAATGAGCGCAGCTTGTGAAGCAGCAGGTTCTCGATGCCGAGCCATATATTTCGAGCGAACCTAGTTTGCCTCATTGGAATTCCCCTCAATTCTGTCGATCATGCCGTCCAACATGTGCAACTTATGCCGGGCATGGTCAGCTATTGTATATTCGTGGGTCACAATAATGATGGTTTTGCCCTGTTCGTTCAACTTGACCAGCAGTTCCAGGATTTGTTCACCCGTCGCCGAATCCAGATTGCCCGTAGGTTCATCCGCAAAAAGTATCTGCGGGTCGTTCGCCAGTGCCCTGCCGATTGCGACCCTTTGCATTTGTCCGCCGGAGAGTTCCGTGGGTCGGTGGCCCAATCTGTCTCCAAGTCCGACTTCTTCCGCTATCTCCTTTGCACGCTGAGCGCTTCGGATTGAATCCCATCCAAGGTAATATAAAGGCAATTCTATATTTCTCTGGACCGTCAATTGAGGAATCAGGTTGAAGCTTTGGAATATGAATCCAAGGTGCTTGAGCCGGAGTTCGCTGAGAGAATCATCATCAAGAGTACTCACATCCCGGCCTTCGAGGTAATATCGGCCCGATGATAACCGGTCCAAACATCCGAGGATGTTCATCATCGTACTTTTCCCCGAACCGCTGGGCCCCATAATGGCCCAGAAGCTGCCTCTCTTAAACGAAACAGTTACACCGGCCAGCGCCTTAACTTCCTGCGTTCCCATCTGATAAATCTTCTGGGCGTCTTCAAGCTTGACTATTTCCTTTCCTTCTTGTGAGCAGGCCCGTTCTATCATCTACTAATCCCTTCCCGATCCCTGAGTTCTCGGGCCTCCACCCTGTCTTGAACCTTGTCCCCTTCCTTGCCTCCGGCCCGTGCCCTGAGAACGCTGCCGCATCTTTTCTCGTTCCTCCGGCGACATGTTCTCAAAACGCTTGCGCATCTGCTCCCTTTGCTCAGGTGTTAAACTCTCGATGCCCTCTCTGCCAGGAGATCCCTGCCCCGGACCTACGCCTCCGGGACCACTTCCCTGCTGTGGCCCTGCAATACCTTCCGAAGGCATAACGGGCGGCCTGCGGACTTCGGTTCCATTGGTCTCTCCCAGCCTCTCACTTATCCTCTGCTTCAAAGTATCGCCGGAACCGGACAATCCGGTGCCCGCCATCTCTAAGCCGTGCTCAACGGTACCGGATTCCAGCGGAGGCGTCATCGAAACGACTTCACCCTCATCAAGACCGCTAATTATTCTAATCATCCTTCTGTTATCCAGGCCAACCTTGACCTTCCGTTCCTCGATAGAGCCGTCCTTGACAACAAAGACGGTAGATTCTCCTCCGACCCGCAACACCGTCTGAAGCGGCACATATACCACATCATCATATTGCTCAACGATGATTTCAACCTTACAGCTCATACCGGTTCGCAACGATGGTATATTACCTTCCAGGTATACATCCGAGTTGTACACCTTCAAATCGGGATTCATCCACATACTCTGTGGATCGGGTAATGGAGCTATGCGCTGGACAGAGCCTAAGAATTTTTGACCCGGCAGCGCATCAACTGTTACAACTACCGGAAGACCCAATCGAACCTTTTGAAGGCTCGCCTCATGGATATCCACCTCAACCATCGCTGATTCCGCCGTGGGAAGGTGGAAAAGCTCCTGCCGTTCGGTGAGTTCACCGCCTATATCCATCGGCTCGCGACGGTCGCGGAAACCACCCCTTGAGGCAGTCGTTGCGTAAATCACCATTGCGTCAGCCGGGGAGTATATCTTGGCTTTCTTGAGCTGGTCCTCAATCTTAACGAACTTGTCCTTTTGACGCTTATATTCAAGGTCTTTAGCTTTCAAATCCGCATCCGCCTGTATAACAAGAGCCCTGGACTTACGCACCGTTCGCTCCAGCGCCATCTCTGCCTGTGTAACGTCACTTGTGAGCTGCGCTATATTGCGATGGTACGTAAAGTCCGCCAGCAGACTGAGGTTATTCTCTGCCAGCTCCAGGTTGTTTTGACTGCGGGTCACCGCCAACCTGTCGGCCATAAGTTCAGTCTGGGAGATATATTTCTTTTCGTACAGCTTATCTGACCACGCCAGAGTCTCCTCGGCTCGTTTAAGCTCCTCTTGTCTCAAGGTTATATCGTTGTCAGCAGTCGTCTCTTCGTTGGGATACTTGCCCTTTATATATTGATCCAGGTCCTGTATGGCGAATTCAAGAGTCAACTGGGCAACATTCACATCACTTATAGACTGATTTTGCACCACGGCGAGGGTCTCGTTTGCATCGATAAAGGCCGCATAGCCCTTTTGGACGGCAATTTCCTGGTCGATTTTGCTGTCCTCCAGCACACTGGCGTCCAATTCGATCAGAAGGTCTCCTTTCTTAACATGCGTCCCATCGGGGATGAGCGAAACGATGGAGGTCCTTCCTTCGATCTCGTTCTTGATGATGATTTTTTCTTTGGCCTTTATCGTACCCGACTCGGGAATACTAATTGTCAATGGCCCTCGTTTCGCAACGAAAGTCGCAAGGCCGCTCGTCGGATCCTCACCACCACGGACCACCTTGAACCATACCGCAACCAAGGCAATTACAGCGAAGATCAAGGCTATCCACAGACCTTTGCTACCAATTAGCCTCAGCACGCCTCGGCGGCGAGGTCCTGATTTATCTTGATTACTTTTTCCGTTATTGTCAGACATTTCATTTTTACTCCCACATTCCATCAGGCCTGACCTGCATAATACCAACATCCCGGTAAAAACTCAACTTGGCATTTAAGTGATCTATTAAGGCTCCCGTCACATTATTTTGAGCCGCTAATAAAGAATCCTGTGATAGCAGCAGGATTCGCGTCGTTACTCGTCCTGCATCAAGCAATACTTTATTCATTTCAACACGTTCTTCTGCCAGTTTAAGGCTGTTTTTCTCGATTTTGTAGCGGTCTGCCGTCTCCTTGAGCCGCCGGTAAGCCCCACGCACAGCCAACTTAATACTGTCCATATCTTCCTCATATTTCCGCTGCTGCTGCTCTAATGCTATCAGTGCCATACGATAATTATTTCGCTGCGTTTTTCTGTCGAATGGTAAATCAGCTTCGAAACCCAGATCGTAGTTCCCCCTGTGAAACTGCAATCTGTCAAAGTTGGTCCCTTCTGGTGATTCTACCCCGGCGCTGCCGGTCAGGTTCAGTTGAGGCCCAAGGCCTTCCGCTGCCAGAAGAACATTACGCAAAGCGTCGTCAATCGAATCTGCGCTGTTATACAAATCCAGGCGCTGCAGCAATGCTGTTTCAATCGCTTCATCCAATGTAAAGTCTATCTCACTTATACCCATTTCTTCCAATGCCTTCAACTCGTTCTGGTCCAGTACGACATTGGCGTCGGTTGGTAGAGATAAACTCATTTTGAAGGCATCGAGACTTTGCTCATATCTTTCCTGAGCCGCCACAACCCTGCTTTCAGCCGCCAAAACATTTTGTTCCGCCTCATCAACATCTATGCGGCTTTTACGCCCCGCCTCAGATTCCATCTCCAAACGCTCTTTCGATTCAACCGACCTCTTATAATTATTCTCGGCATTGGTTACAACATCCCTTAGCTGCAAAACATTGTAGTAGGCAGTCACAATTCCAACCACAAACGTTTTGCGATAGCGGTTGAATGTGCGTATGTCATACAAAACTTTACGCTCGGCTAAAGTCAGTAGCTCCCGCGCTTCTTTACCCGCACCGGCGCCAAGTATAGGAGCAGTCACAGTGGCGATCAGAACCGAACCCAGTGAAGTCCGGGGGTCTCCGGCAAGATAGCGTGCCCAATTGATTGCCAGATTGGTCGTGACTAACAGTCCATCACCTAACAGTTGCGTGTGGCCAAAGCCCACCAGCTTTTCACTCCCTTCACCCGGTTTTCCACCCACGCGTACATTTTCCTCGCCTTCTTCTCTTGTGTATCTATAGTCAATGGTTCCAAACCATTGTCGTGCATACTGATGCCTCGTACCTGTTAAACCAAGTGCTGAAAGATATAAAGATTCCTTTTCAAGTTGATAATCCCGATTGTGTGCGGTAGCCATAGCGACCGCATGGGCAAGACTTATAACGTTTGATGACGGTACGGTTTTCTTGATTTGTACGTCATTTGCCGATGGCGGCACGTCGCTGACTGTGTAATTGACCTTTTGGCCAAAGCCATCCTGCCATTTGCCATCGATGATTTTATATACCTCTTTGTCGGCTTCAGCCTTGTAGTGCTCGGGGCTGCAGCCACCGGCAATACAAAAGATTACAGCAATACCCAGCCCCCCGTATAAAAACGTTATTGGTCGAAACTTACAAAACATAAAGCCCTTCTCCGACACAGAATCCCCACTTACATAACACCAAGTTCATCGGCAGATATTTTATTGTACTATAAAAGCTTATAAAAGAAAAGAGTAAACTGGCACAGAGCCTCGCACTGCTGCCAATTTTCGATATTGGCCGCAGGTTTCACGCAAGAGGTTCCAATAAAATCCGCATATTCATCAATTTATATGCGAATACTCTCAAACAATTCACATCGCTAATGTAAGATTGGACGCTTTGGCCTGTAAAAATATTGCCAAAAAGCACTCAAGGCCTGATAAAAATGACGTTTAATCTATTGCAAAACGGGCCAATTACCTGTAAAATTGGTGGGAATTCTCAAGTTGGCGGTGTTAGAAGTAAGTCGGATTCGGGTAGTACCGGAGCTGCCGGCAGAGTTCAAACGGGGTTGGCGGCGTAGCCAAGAGGCCTAAGGCGACGGTTTGCAAAACCGTTATTCGCCGGTTCGAATCCGGCCGCCGCCTGT
>DATLBB010000329.1:0-4116 GCA_035527155.1 Sedimentisphaerales bacterium | reverse complement strand
TTGATAGCGGCCTCATTGAATGCGGCGCTTGCCCAGCGATTGGTCAGGAAGATTTGCCCGAAGTGCAAAGCCAAATACAAGGTGCCGAAAAAAATCCGCAAATACGTAGACGACTCAGGTGTCAAGCCGGAACATCTTTTCACAGGCAAGGGCTGTGATGATTGCAGGGGCTCGGGCTACGCAGGCAGAATGGGTATTTACGAACTGTTGGTTATTGACGACGGATTCAGGGACATGATTAACAGAGACTCTTCGGTCAGTAATATGCGCCGCGTATTTCATCAGAGCGGTCAGCCAAGTTTGTTTGATGACGGGATGATAAAGGTCCGGCAGGGTCTGACGACCATAGAAGAAGTGATGCGCGTCACGGAAGTGTACGGCAAAAACGAGGAGGAAGTTTTTGTTGAAAATGCCGGATAAGAAAGAGCACAAAGCAGCTTTACCTTATGCACCTGTACTCGCGGGACGGCCAGGTTCGAGCACTTGGGCTCTTACTTAAGGGATTGTGATATGGCAGCAGGTATAGAGAATATATTAACAAAGGCCATAGAAAACAAAGCCAGCGATGTACATATCAACGTCGGCATGCCGCCGATCTTGCGAAAGAATACGGAGCTGCTCGATATGAATCTTCCTCCCGTCAACAACGAAACTGCAAAAGAAATGGTCATTTCTATGGTTGGGCCGGACAGATTCAAAATATTTACACAAAACAGAGACCTTGATTTCTCGACGACGATAAAAGATGGCCACCGGTTCCGTGTTAATGCTCATTATCAGCGTGAAACCATTGCCATTTCTTTTAGAGTGATTCCGAATCAGATTCCTTTGATAGACCAGTTGAACCTGCCGCCGATAGTTAAGGAGCTCGCCGACCTGCCGAGAGGTTTAGTGCTGGTGACCGGCCATACGGGTTCCGGTAAAAGCACGACCCTTGCCTCAATCATGGGACTGATAAACTCAAAGTACAGGAAGCGGATAATAACCCTGGAGGACCCCATCGAATACGGCTTAGAGAATGACAACTGTATGATTGAACAACGCGAAATAGGTGCTGACTGTCCTGATTTTGCATTCGGCCTGAAGCACATATTGCGACAGGACCCCGATATCATCATGGTAGGTGAAATGAGAGACCTGGAAACCTGCAGTTTCACAATGACCGCCGCTGAAACAGGACACCTCGTCTTCAGCACACTACACACCATTAATGCACCGCAAACAGTTGAGCGGATTATAGATATTTATCCCGCAAATCAGCAGAATCAGATTCGAACGATGCTCGCCAATACACTCCAGGCCGTTATCACACAGACACTATTTAGAAGGATAGATGAGCCGGGTATGGTACCCTGTACCGAGATTTTACTCTGCACTTCTGCCGTCAGAAACTGCATTCGTGAGAACAGAATCTACGAGATACCAAATATTGTTGAGACCTCGCGAAGGATCGGTATGCAGAATCTCGACCACAGCATTGCCGAGATGTATTTCAAGGGTTACATAGACAGGGAAGATGGTATTAACCGGTCGAGCAATCCCGGCAAGATGGAAAAGTTACTTACACCTTTAGAGCAGTTTGAAGTTGTACAGCCTCCTGAAGAGCTAAAGGTACAAAAATAAGCCGGTTAAATATGTTCGAAGAATCCTCTAAAAGTGTTGTATCGCTTGCGGAAAAACAGCAGCAAATTCAAGCTGAGGACGCAGGACCCTGGCGCACCCGGACCACCGGTATCGAACAGGACAGGCCCCAAACCGGCAGGAAAGAAAACATCCTGAGAAAAATTCAGAATTTCAGAGTTGAGTTTGGGCCGAGCAGGAAGGATATCCTCAACTTTACAAATCAGCTTGCGGTTATGGTCAGGGCCGGTATAAGTATTCCGGAAGTCCTTGAGTCCATAGCACAACAAAATGACAACGAAAAATTCAAGGCCGTCATTATCGATTTGAAAAATCAAATCGAAGCCGGACAAAGTTTTTCACAGGCACTTGCCGAGCATCCGCAGGTATTCAGCAATCTTTATATAAATATGGTGGCAGCAGCAGAAGTGTCAGGCTCACTTAGTGAAATGTTACAAAAATTAGCGGAGTATCTGGACAGGGAATCCGAGACCGGCGCACAGGTTAAATCAGCTTGTGTTTATCCGATTATCATAGCAGTTATGGCGGTTTTAGTGACAAATTTCCTGCTTGTGTTTGTGTTGCCGAGGTTTACCGCTGTCTTTGCCGGCAAAGAGCATCTGCTGCCGATCCCCACAAAGATTTTGATGGCCACCAGTATGTTTCTGCGGGCTTACTGGCTTTTTATTATACCGGCTGTTGGTGGGGCGCTTTGTGGCTTTTGGCGTTTTATTGGTACAAGCGTCGGCCGGCTATGGTGGGACAAGATGAAATTGGTTTTGCCGCTTATAAAAACTCTCTGTCGATGTCTGTATATAACAAGAAGCCTGCACACAATGGGTGTGCTCACCAGAGCGGGAGTCCCTATTCTAAATATCATTTCAATAACAGCCCACATATCCGGAAATATTTTTTACAAGAATATGTGGCTTGAAGTCTATGAAGATGTTCGGCAGGGCAAAAAAATAGCCGACAGTTTGCAGCGCACGGCAAAAAGAAAAAACAGACGCTACGACCTGATGCCGACAAATGTCGTGCAAATGATAAGGAGTGGTGAGGATTCAGGCATGATGAGTGACGTCCTCAGAGACATTAGCGAATATTACGCAAGAGAGCTCAGAACCGTCATCAAAACAGTTACTTCGATGATAGAGCCTATAATGATAGTCCTGATGGGTCTTGTCGTTGGCTTTATCGCGATGAGTATCATTCTGCCGATATTCAAGATGTCCAGTGTTGTCATGGGCAGGTAAAAAAGCGGTGAGGGGGGAAACGAGATGCAAGGTAACAGGTACGAGAATGGCTTTTCATTTGTTGAGGTCTTAATCGCAATAATATTGGTGGGTCTTGCAATTGCGTCTCTGATTGCAGCCAACAGCTCGTTCACAAAGGCCAACGCTGCCGGAACCGATTTGTCAACCGCTGAGTTTCTCATTGAGCAGATAAGAGAGCTTACCGTTCTGATGCCGGTGGTCGACCCGAACACTGAGATTTCGACATTCGGACCGGAAGCGGATGAGACATCTCTGGCTGACTATGACGATTTGGATGACTTTGATGGTGCCGCCTTTTCTCCGCCGATTAGTGCCGACAGGGCGACTTTGAACGACTTTGCCGCCTTCACTCAGCAAATTACAGTTGAAAATATCAGCGCAGGGGATTTTGAGCAGGTTGTCGGTGACCATAGCAGCTTTTTTGTTAGGGTAACTGTAAAGGTTTTTTTTAACACCAGGGAAATCAGCTCAGCAGGCTGGATTCGAGCCTGGTCCCAGGAACCGTAAACCCCGTTAGAAATTGTACAGGTGCAGGGAAATCGTTAGGAAGGAAGATTTCTAACGGGGTAAAGAATATCCTATCGAGTATGAAGGGACCACCCTGTTTTGCGACGTACCCGCAAAATGGGAAGCCTGCAACAAAACACGAGATGTGAAATGAAAAACGCGAGATACAAGAATGGTTTTACCATTGTGGAACTGCTGCTTGCTCTGGCGATAACGAGCATACTACTTGCCGCCGTGGCCGTCGCTTTTAACGCCTCGATGATAAATTATCGCCGGAACGAAGATATCTTCAAAGCTATCAACAGCGCCCGCCAGGCATTGTTCCGAATAACAACTCAACTACGGACCGCGACCGCTGCTGACCCGAATGCGCCGGGTAACGAATGCACATTTATTACCGCCGACGGAAACGATATAACTTATCGATATACCGCCGCCGAAAACAAACTTTATCTGATTACAAATGATGATGCCTCTGATAATGATTACGTGCTTTGTGACAATGTTGCTGCTATGACTTTCAGTAAGGCCACACGCACCGAGGATGCGGAAACCTACGTCATAAGTGTTCACATCTCTATGACGGTTGCAAGCGGCGATGTCCAGCAGACGGTTTCATCTGCAGCCGTTATTAGAAAAAATCTGAAGTGACCGAGCCTATCGCGCCAACACTGAATCGCCAATCATACTATCAGCCGAAAATCACAAACCCGAA
>DATLBB010000328.1:0-6384 GCA_035527155.1 Sedimentisphaerales bacterium | reverse complement strand
CGAGCCCTGAGGTTGTCTTTTTCTTCGACATCGAAGCCGGCGAAAACACAATCTTCGAGCAGATAAACGATTGCAATCAACAGCCAACTGACCAATCCTATCAAAACCAAGCCGATAAAGTGGCCCAGGACGTCGGCCAATTGTATGGGAAGCGGTTGAAACGGCAGCGCAAACCGAATGGCGACAAAAAGCAGTAACCAGCGTGAAGGCTTGCAGAAATGTTTGGTGAGAGCACCTTCCGAGATGACGGTAACGGCGCGGCTGATCCGCGGCAGAATCTTAAGCAACACATAATGGACTATCAACGCCGCAATAACGGCGGAAAGCAAAATCCCGACAGGAACAGCAAATTCCCGCCAGTTCTCTAAAATCGCTAACATAATAATCGCTCTCTAACAGAACAAAGTCTTCTATCCGGGCGCAAGAACCCAAGTAATACTGTTATCCGCAATATGAGTGGAAAATTCAAGCCAATAATTTGCGTTCTTGTTATATCTTCAGCGACCTGACAATGGCATCATCCATACTGTCTCTGGCAACCAATTTTGTCTTCAGCAGGATTATTGCCAATATGGCGCCGCCAACGAAACCGCCGATGTGTCCAAAATAAGCCGCTCCTCCTGTGTATCCACTGACAGCGCCCAAAACATTCAGTGCGATCCACAACAGAATTATCCAAATACCCGCTATCCTGATGCGGCGCACATAGACAAAAAACCAAAAAAGGCATTTTATGGAATTAAACGGATACAACAGAAAATATGTCCCAATAATACCGAATATCGCGCCGCTGGCGCCAATGGACATACGCGCGTCAAAAATAAGATGAACAACCGCAGCCACTAAACCGGTTCCTATGTATACAGGCAGATAGAAGACATTTCCCACCTTTGCACATACAGCATTTCCGAAAACCCAGAGGAAAATCAAGTTGCCTATAATATGAAAGTAACCCGTGTGCTGCCACATATGCCCAAACAGCCCCGCGACAGACCATCCATCCAAAACAAATCGTTCTATTGGCTGACTTGAAGAAGGCTGTAAAGCAAACGCCGCCACTATACCAATCATAACCAGGTAGTTTGCAAACGGCTTTCTACTGCTCTGAACGTCAACTTTATATGGAAGAAGCAGAATCAAGAGACATACTCCTCAAGGAAGAGAACTGCACTGACGTCGAATCATCTATGAACATTTGATACAAATGAATCATATACGGATAAAATGTGCTGCGCGGCAATGTGTGTTCCCTCAGCTTTTAGCACGGTTATTTCTTTTGGTTATCTTTCTCTTGCTCTATTGCATGCAGGTGCTTCTGCGTTCGCAGGTTCAGCTCCTCGAGCTGTTTGGCGTCCACCTCGCTGGGCGCATCCGTCAACAGGCACTGGCCCCGCTGGGTCTTTGGGAACGCAATAACATCCCTGATATTATCAGTGCCGGTAAGCAGCATAATGAGTCTGTCCAGGCCGAGTGCTATTCCACCGTGCGGCGGAGCGCCGTATTCGAGGGCCTTTAGAAAGAAACCGAACTGCTGCTGTGCCTGCTTCTTCGATATGTTGAGCAGGTCAAAGACCTTCTGCTGCACTTTTGGGTTGTGGATACGAATACTGCCGCCGCCAATCTCAGAACCATTGACGACGATATCGTAAGCCTGCGAGCAGACGCCAGCCGGGTCGGTTTCGAGCTTTTCCTGGTCCTCTTGTGCAGGAGCGGTAAACGGATGATGCAGTGAATCGTAGCGCTTTTCGTCCTCATTGGCCTCAAACAACGGAAAGTCTACCACCCAGACAAACTCAAAGCTGTTTTTATCATAGAGCTTGAGGTCTTTAGCCAATTTGCATCTCAGCGGCGCCAATGCCTTGTTAGCGTTTTTTTCTTTATCGGCGACAAGTAAAATCATGTCCCCATCCTTTGCTTCGAAGCGTTCAATTATCTTCTGCTGCAAGTCGGGGCTGAAGAACTTGGCAGTACCGCCGGCAAGCGAAAGTTTCCCATCCTGCTTTTTGACCTTTGTCCAGGCCAGTCCCTTTGCTCCGTAGTCGGCGACGAAGCCGGTGAGCGTCTTTTCGATATCGCTTCTGGAATATTTTTCGCCGGGTGGACAAAGACCTTTTACGACCCCACCTTTTTCAACGGCCGATGTAAATACGTTGAACGTGCTTTGTCCGGCGATATCGGATATGTCCTTTAGCTTCATCTCGAAGCGTAAATCCGGCCGGTCGGTGCCGTAATCAGCCATTGCATCCTTGTAAGAGAGCCGCCGCATCGGCGCCTTCACATCTACGCCCAGTATCTGCTTCCATATCTTTGCAATAAGATTTTCGTGTACGCCGATGACATCATTACTATCGACGAAGCTCATCTCGACATCAATCTGAGTAAATTCCGCCTGCCTGTCAGCCCGCGGGTCCTCATCGCGGAAGCACCGGACTATCTGGAAGTATTTATCGACGCCGCCGACCATCAGAATCTGCTTGAAAAGCTGCGGCGATTGCGGCAGTGCGTAGAAGCAGTTTTCGTGCAACCTGCTGGGCACGAGAAAATCCCTCGCTCCCTCCGGCGTGCTCTTGGCTAAAAACGGCGTCTCAATCTCCAGGAAACCCAACCTGTCAAAATAGTCCCGCACAATTTTGGCGACGCGATGGCGTACCCTGAGCTTCTGGTACATCTTCGGCCGACGCAGGTCAATATAGCGGGCGGTGAGACGCAGTTCCTCGCTTGTTTTCTCGGCGCTGTCGATTTCAAACGGGGGAGTTTTGGAGGGATTTAGAATTTCCAATTGCTGCACAGAGACTTCGATTTGGCCTGTCGGCAGCTTTGGATTTTCCATGCCCTCGCTTCGCGGCTGAATCAGTCCCTTGGCGGCTATCACCCACTCGCAGCGGACTGTCTTCGCCAGCTTGTGGACATCCGGCTGGGTCACAGGATTAAAGACTAATTGGGTCAGGCCTTCTTTATCACGCAGGTCGATAAAAACCAGGTTGCCGTGGTCACGATAGGAATGTGCCCATCCTGCCAGTGTTACCTTTTTGCCGGCATCGCTTAGCCGAAGTTGTCCGCAAGTATGTGTTCTTTTGAGCATCGCAACAATCTCTCTAAAATTTGTGGTTCGTGACTCGTCGCTCGCATTGCGACTGACAAGTTATTCAGATAATTAGAATAGTCTTCAAAGGCTGTTTCGTCAATAACGGTTTTGATTTTGGCTTTTTGGAGCGTGACAAAACAATGGTTATAGAACAACACAAGCTAAAATCAGAGGTTCGAACGGCTGTTACCTGCCAGTTTGCTCTTTGAGCATATTCCGAAGGTAGACGTGCTCATTGCCATTCCAGGGCTTGGAACAGATATCAATGTCGCCATCGCCGTCAACGTCCGCCGCCTTGGTTTCGTGGCAGCGTTTGCCGCTTAGAATCAAATGCTGTTTCCACGTTTGGCCTTTTCCGTCGAGATTTTCCCAGATAAACCATTTATGTGGGGGGCTCTTTGTCAATGGGCCTCCGCCTGAAAAGACGTCAAGGTCGGCATCATTATCGAAATCGGCCACAGCGATTGAATGGTAGTCCTGGCCGGCCTTGTCTGCAATTAAGTGCCGGGTCCATGTTAGGCCTTTACCATCCTTGTTCTCGTGCCAGGCCACGCGTCCGCTCAGACAATCTCCTTCGGCCTGAACGACATCATTATCGCCGTCTTTATCAAGGTCAACCACCCATGTTTTTGTCATCAGAGGAAATCTGGCCTTTGGTTGTCCGAAGTCAATGTTTTTGTGTTCTGCCCATTGTGTTCCTTTCCCATCGAGATTCTCGAACCAAACATTTGAGCGAACCACATCGATGTCGCCGTCGCCATCGATGTCGGCTGCACCTTTTGGGTCGATTCCCCCGTGTACTGCCTCACCTATTCTATGTTCAATCCAGGCTTTGGTTGGAACGATTGGAATTTTATACCAGAACAGGCCGCTTCTGTCGCTCATAGCCAATATATCGCGTTTCCCGTCTCCGTCGATGTCCGCAGAGACAATATCATGGGACTTTTCAATAACTGCATTGGGGTACTTTATAAATTCCTGCTCTCGTGGTTTGCCTGTGTTTCTGTACCAGGCGGCGCCGGAGACCTGGTCTATCCAGCCGTCGCCATCCACGTCAAAAGCTGTTCCGCCAACCTCTGTGGGGACTTTTTGGCCGAGCAGGTGCCTGACCCAGTTGTCCGGGCCTTTATACTCGAACCACCAAATATCTGCGCCATTGCATCCGGCAATCCAGTCCAGGTCGCCGTCCTTATCAACATCCGCCAAGGAGGTTTGTCCCATCTGTTTGCCGATTTTGTCGATTAGGTGATATTCAAACCTGGGGAATTCGGCATAAGCCGATGAGTACAACATGAAAGTTACCATAACAACAGCGAACAAACATAAAAAGCTTCTACGTTTACAAGAAAGCATATCACATTCCTTTCATTAAGGCATCCATACCACGCCCGCCGATAGGTCTTGACCATCTCGCGAGGAAAGCGGGCAAAAACACTTCAGATTGTTTTATGGGCAAAATCAGGTTACGACAAATAAAACTTGCAGCTTCGACGGCTGAACAATATTAATGAGCTCCGGCCTATTTAGCGTACTTGACAGTACTACCATACGACATAGTGTCCGTGGTGCTTACCTCTTTTCCGTTAGTCAGCTCCACCAAGGCCTTTTCAACATAGTTGATTAGGCCCTGTTTCTTTCTTCCCCTTGGGTCATTATCGATTGCGCCCTGGTAGGCGATACTGCCTTTTTCGTCTATAATGTACATATGCGGGGTAGTCTTCGCCCCATAAGCCCGGCCGACCGTGCCCGACCTGTCATCGAGTATTGGATAGGGGAGCTTGCGCTTTTCCGCAAACTCAATGTTGAGCTCCGGGGGTGTGCGGTTTGTACTGTTTATCGCAAGCCAGACGACATTCTTGTCCTTGTACTTTTTCGCAAGCTCGACCATCGTATTCGGCAGCCCGTAATGGCGCAGGACAAAGGGACATTCGTAATTGAACCACTCCAGCACGACAATCTTGCCCCTGTAGTCAGAAAGGCTTATAGTTTTGCCGTCGAAGCTGCTTAGTGTAAAGCCCGGCGCCTTTCTGGCCACTGCGGGCTCGACTTCCTTTGAAGGCTCCTTTGAAGGTTCCTCTGCAGGCTCCTCTGCAGGCTCTCTGCTCCCACAGCCAGCCATCAGTCCAACGGATACAACCAGAACCGCCAGCATTGCATAAATTGTGTTCTTCATTTTTCCGTCCTTTCATTGAACTTTTTACATTTACCTGTTCGGGCAAAACTCGACTACATTAACAGTTTTAACACAGTCGCTAATATGAACGCCTGCCGAACTGAATTTCCATGACCAATTATGGCTGGTTTTGGCCAGAAATTAAAACAAAATCTGAAGAAATGGCAAGTTCTGTAAAGGCCCTGCCATAAACACAAAGGTAAGCCCGGTTATGTTTACATGCTGGATTTTTGCTCGATGACGGTGTAAGAACTATAAATATAAAGGGCCGGGGCCTATTAATTCCTCTCTCCTCTTTCCTCCTTCTTGACCTCAGCCCATTTTTTTATCGGTTGAAAGTGTGATGGACTTTAAAGACCTCTGGTCAGAATTGTTTACGCTTCTTCGTCCTTTCCGACCTCAGTCCACTTTTACCGAAAGCGGAATATACTCCGTACCGCAGAACAAGGTTCCTCTTATCATCATCTTAAAATACGAGAAGTTTTGTCTTCTGCTTCCATAGGGACCCATTTCAGCTTTGCGAGCCTGATGCCTTTAAGGCTCGGTAAAAGAGATGCTATGTAGTACCGACCGTTGTATTTGACAATCTCAGGTGCCGCTACGGGCAAGGTGCCAACAAAATACCGGTCATCATTAACACCAAAATTCAGCGGGTCAGGAGAAGCGTATATGGAGGTTACATTATTTTTGCCATACCTCTGCGTGCGGAACAGGTAATACAAGCCCGTATCTTCTACGTAGACCACGTGTGGACACTCAGCCGAATACTTCGTGCCTGAAGCCCGTCCGCCGGCGGCCACCATTATCGGCTTGCTCCACGTGCGTAAATCCTGCGACGTTCGGCAAAAGTCTGCACCAAAGTTTTGCTCGGCAAGATGGCCAGTGTAGTAACAGTAGTATTTTTTATCTGCGACCAGGACCATAGCATCACGTGTGTTATTGTAAGGCCCTGAGAACAGGTCGGTCTGTCCTCTTTCATTTAATACGCGTGTAAAAGACTTGCCATCATTACTTTTTGCAAGACAGATACGAGCCCAGTCACCATAGAACATATAATAGACGTTGCCCATGTTGATAACGTGCGGGGCCTGAAGCCCTCCTTTTTGTTCGCCAAGCGTAACGTCGG
>DATLBB010000327.1:0-3462 GCA_035527155.1 Sedimentisphaerales bacterium | reverse complement strand
GAAAATGTTCCTCCTTCACTGGCATTCGCAACCATTGCAACGGGGGCCTTTCGCGGCCTGGTAGTCGATGCCTTGTGGATCCGCGCCGACAGGCTGAAAGAGCAGGGGCAATTCTTCGATGCAAGACAATTAGCTGAATGGATAACCATTTTACAGCCTCGTTTTGCAGCAGTTTGGGAGTTCCAGGCATGGAATATGGCTTACAATATCTCTGTTACAATACCTGAAACCAGGCCTGACCAAAGATGGCAATGGGTCAAAAACGGCTATGAGCTGCTTCGTGACCAGGGCATTGAAAAAAACCCAAAAAGCATTTTGCTCTATCGCGAGCTTGCCAGAATATTCCAGCACAAAATAGGCGGCACCACGGACGACGCACACAGATATTACAAGCTCCAGCTCGCTGCGGCAATGGAACCACTAATCGGCCCCGCGGATAACCGCTACTACGAAGCTCTTGCCGGAGCGCCGGCCGATTGGCGGGAAATGATAAAAGATGCAAATGTGCTGCCGCTAATTACGGCCCTCAAATCTGCCGACAACGCCTTTGCCGATGAAGATAAGTTTGTCAGCAACTATTTATCCTTGAGGCAAAACCCCGACAGGTTCAATCCAGCCGCCTTCCGGACAATAGATAATTTCAGAGGCACAAAAGCCCTCCAAAGGTTTGATATTTTCGCAAAGGCCTGCCAGTTGCGTAATACCTGGAAACTTGACCCTGTTTTAATGAACGAGCTGAGCAAAATCTATGGCCCAACCGACTGGCTTGACCCCAACAAACATCTGCCTCTTGAGTGGCGACACGCCGACAGCCACGCAATCTACTGGGCCGTCAAAGGCCTGCAAACAGCCGGCAGGGGAGAATATTCCGCAGATGAAACCAACACCGACCGTATTGTTGTCCATAGCTTACAGAACCTCTTCCGCTCTGGAAAAATATTCATCTATGATGTACCGCTTCCACGCAGTACCGAAAATGCACAGCAAGCTACGAGCAGCGAGCCGCCGGCAATGGCCCGCGAGATATTTCTACGGCCTGATTTGAGAATGTTTGAGCCATATAACGAAGCTGTACTCGCTGTCCTCGAAAAATACAAAGACCTCAAAGAAGGCGCTTATGTCTCTCTGCAAAACGGCCACCGAAATATGCTGAAAAACGCCGTATTTTCATTCTATCAGGCAGGCCATACCGCCCAGGCACAGAAAATCTATGACCGGTTAAGAGAGCTTTATCCTCTGAAAGAATTTCAAGTACCGCTTGTCATCTATGCCAGAAACAGGCTAATCGAAGAGCTCAAAAGTCTCGGCATAAATAATGCACGGGAAATTATTCAGATGCTCCTGCAGGAAAGCTACTTTAGATATGCAGTCCATGACGACAATGAGGCGTTCGGCAGAGAAAAAATGGCGGAAGAAGTTTATCAACATTATATGGCCGAATTCGGCGATTTGCCCAGGATTGACCTGCCTGAGATGCCGGTGTTAAGATACCTGGCCCTGCGCGACTTCCTGGCCGACTGGCAGTACCCGCCTAACTTGAGACGCAACCTGCTGGGACGTATAAATATTGAAAGGCCCGACCTCTTCGAGAAATTGATGCAGCAGGAAGCAAAATTACTCAAACAATCGCAACAACCGCAATGACGCATACAACACGGAATACGAGATGCGAGATACGAGATACGAGAGACTAACCCCTTCCCAGAGGAAAGCCGTTTTTCACGTTGAAGGTCCGTTACTTGTCATCGCCGGCCCCGGCAGCGGGAAAACCGCCGTTATCACATGTCGAATTGCAGCGCTGATTGATTCGGGAAAAGCGGCGCACAATATTTGCGCAATCACTTTTACCAATAAGGCTGCCGACGAGATGCGCCAAAGGGCGATTGCTCTGGGCACTCCACCCGGCCCGCATATCAGCACCTTCCACTCTCTGTGCGTCAGAATCCTCCGCCGGTATGCAGACAAGGCCGGCATAAAAGCCAACTTTAGTATCTATAACGATTCCGACCAGGCAAGATGTATCAAGCAGGCCGTCAAAGATTGCGAGCTTGATACAACAAATTTTCCACCTGCCAGAATGCTTGATGCAATTTCTTCCCGCCTAAAAAATAATCTGGTAGATGTTGACACCTTCAAAGCACAGGCCGACGATTTTTTTACTAAATCATTGGCAAAAATATACGCCCGCTACCAGCACATCCTGACTGAGCACAACGCCCTTGATTTTGATGACTTGCTGGCCAAAACCGCTTTCCTGCTCCGGGACTGTCCCGATGTCTGCTCCGAGCTTTCAAATCGTTTCAAGTTTCTGCTCATCGACGAGTATCAGGACACAAATCACGCCCAGTATAAAATCTCCAGAGCCCTTGTTTCTGAGCACAGCAATATTTGCGCGACCGGCGACCCTGACCAGTCTATTTACCGCTGGCGAGGTGCCGACATCCGCAACATACTGGCCTTTGAAAAGGATTGGCCGGATGCCACCGTTGTCAAACTCGAGGAAAATTTCCGAAGCACCCCCAATATTCTTGAGCGGGCTGATAAATTGATTTCACTCAACAAAAGTCGAAAAGAAAAAACGCTTATCCCCACAAAACCTCACGGCAAAGATATTGCCGTCACTGTTTTCGAGGATGAAAATGAGGAAGCCGAAGGTCTCGCACATCAAGTCAAAGAGATGACCGACCATGGCACTTCTCTAAATGACATAGCCGTATTCTATCGTGTTAATGCCCAGAGTCGCGTGCTTGAAGAGGCATTTTTCAAAAATAAAATACCATACCAGATTGTTCGTGGCGTGGAGTTCTACAACAGAAAGGAAATCCGCGACCTGCTCGCCTATTTGAAAATCCTCGTCAATCCGGATGATGCAATTGCACTATTGCGCATAATCAATACACCTGCCCGCGGCATAGGAAAAACCACAATTGACAGAGTTCGCGCCTTTGCCGCCCAAAATAACGTTTCTTTCTTCGAGGCCCTAAGCAAAGCCGAACATGTTGATTCTCTCTCTAAAGCTGCACAAGCAAAGCTGGCCGTATTTGTCAGTATGCTTGAGCAATTCAAGAAGGATATCGCCGGTGAAGTCGCACCGCTCGCTCAGCGTGTCCTGATCGAATCCGGTTTGGAGAATTCCCTCCGGGGCGAAGGTGACCAGGGCGAAGCCGCTCTCGAAAATATCAACGAGCTGATAAATGCCGCCTCTCAGTACGACCAGTTCACGGAGGAGCCCTCACTGCTCGATTACCTCCAGCAAATAGCGCTCTTCAGTGATGCTGATGCCTATGACGCCACCGCCGGCCGGGTCGCTCTGATGACCTTGCACGCCGCAAAGGGCCTTGAGTTTGAAAACGTATTTATTGTCGGCCTCGAGAATGGATTATTGCCCCATGAAAGGAGTACAACTAACGAAGACCAGCAAGAGCTTGAAGAGGAACGCAGGCTCTTTTTTGTAGGCATAAC
>DATLBB010000326.1:0-7105 GCA_035527155.1 Sedimentisphaerales bacterium | reverse complement strand
CCCCATGTGCCCGGCGTCTTGGTCCTCAGCGCATCCTTGATATGGATGTGCCGAATCCAGGGCGCCAACACTTTCACAGCTTCGAGCGGATTACCCTTGTCATAGAGAATCATATTCGCCGGGTCGAAGTTCACTCTCAGTGCCGGGTGGTCCAACTCTTGCAGGAAATGCTTTAGCTCGTCCGCCGTCTCCTGCCCCGTCTCCATTAGAAACTTTACGTTCTTTTCTGTTGCAGCATCGGCCAAAAGTCTGATGCGGTCATAAAATTTCTTAGCGTATTCCGGCTGCGAATGGTCGATAAAACCGGCGTGCATCAGTACGTACTTGGCGCCGAGCTGTGCGGTCACGTTGATAGCTCCCAACGCCAGCTCGCGATTCTCATCCCAATGCTCGTCCGGGCCAATTCCGCCGGTCTTTTTGATACTCTCCAGCGTCGAATAATCCTCGCAGGGAAAGTCTATCATGGCGCTGCTTATTGTCCAATCCTGCTCGCGCACCGCCTGGAGGAATTTTTCTCCACCTTCCTGCAGCGCCGGCCTCACCGCCAGATTTACATATCCAATATCCAGCTTTTGCATGGACCCGGCCAATTCGTGTACATCCTGCTTTAGTGACCAGCTACAAACCGATACCGGCCAATTGTTACATGTGCGCATAATCATTATCTCCATAACTCATGATTGGTTCTTACATTTCCCGTTCCTTTTACCCAATAGGAACGATTTGGCCAGTTTTTATTGACTGCTTTTCCGCCTCCACAATCTTTACTGAGTTGCGGGAATCCTCCAGGGTCGTAACGGGTGTTATTTTTTCTCCTTTTATCGCCCGCACAAAATGGTCGATTTCCAATATATATCCGTCGCCCGGCTGCATCTCCGGTGTGAATGCATCACCTTTGGCGGGACAGACCTTAAAAGCCGGCTGGCGGGTGCAGTCGTAAACAATCGTAGCTTTTTCCTGTACGATATTAAAACTCATCTCGAAACCGAATGCCGGCGTCATTGCCCACCCCCCCTCGGCGGTAATCACACTATTGTTATCGTAGAGATATTGCGTGACAACGTGAGCCAGTCTTCCTGCACTGTCCTTGCCGGCGAAACTGCATACGGCCCGCGGCATACCGAACATGTAATGCACAAAATCGGTATCGTGAATATGCAGGTCCAGTACTATCCCGCCGCTGCGCTGCTCGTTCATTATCCAGTTATCGCAGCTCCAGGTCGGCACCTCACTCAACCTTTGAAAGGTTGCCGCTAACACCCTGCCGTACTCACCGTCCGATACAATCTCCTTCGTCTTGGCATACTCCGGCCAAAAACGCACACAGTGTCCGATTTGCAGTACCTTACCGCTGGACTTCGCGGCGGCAATCATACTGTCGCACTCAGCTAAATTCAGCCCCATCGGTTTTTCGCACAAAACGTTTACCCCGGACTCCAGCGCCTCCGCCGTGCACGCGGCATGCAGGTACGTCGGCAGGGCAAGCGAGATTGCATCCAGTTTTTCTTCTGCAAGCATTTTTTTGAAGTCGTGATAGATATTGCTTTGGGTGAAATCAATAGCATTTTGGGCCCCTTCGATGTTCCCCACGACCTTTCTCGAATCTTCAATGATATGCTTATTTGAATCACAAAGGGCCGCAATCTGCGCATCTTTCCGTTCCTTCCAGCACCGATAGTGCATTTGCCCCATAAATCCTAAACCCACAATTCCTATTTTAAGCAATGTTCCTACTCCTTATTCTATTCCCGCGAAGCGGGGTTCCCGAACCGATATTTCCTATTTAATCCTGGTTTAGCTACGCTGCTAAACTTCAGCTTTGCCATAATAGCAAGTCTTCCCTGGGAATACAATTAATTCTGGCAAAACCACGCCTATTCGGTCGGCTGTGTTTGTAACACTGAGTCGGCCATGGGAGGGGCGGTTCGCGAACCGCCCCTACTGATTCGGTGGAAGGTGATGTAATTAGCATCATGCCGGTTATGCGCCCGACTGCTCAAGTCATATTTCTTCCGGCAGCGATAGTACCAAAACCAACACGCTCAGGCAAGCCTGGACAAATACATAACCCTGGGCCAATTATTCAGGAAGAGCATGGTTGCGAAACCAAGCAAGGTTTGTTATATTAACACGCATAGTAGACAATCAACCGTAACCATTAATTAAGATGAAAGGAGGCGGATATGAACAAAACTAAACACGCAATTGGGCTCTTGGCATTGGTATTCGTGGGATTAGTCTACACGTTGGCCAGTGCGGCGAAGGCTGATGACCAATGGGTCGTTTTCGAGGGCGATAAGGGCCCGGGCAAGGGCAAGCACATTGTTTTTGTTACCGGCGATGAGGAATACCGCTCGGAAGATGGAATGCCCCAGCTTGCCAGGATCTTGTCTGTACACCACGGCTTCAAGTGCACGGTGCTGTTTGCCATCAATAAAGAGACCGGCGAAATCGACCCACAGACAGTCGACAACATCCCCGGCCTCGAAGCTCTCAAAAAGGCGGACCTGATGGTGCTTTTCCTGCGTTTCCGTGAGCTGCCTGATGAGCAAATGAAACTCATTATCGATTATACCAACTCTGGTAAGCCTATAATGGGATTGAGAACGTCGACACATGCGTTCAATTACCGCAAGCGCAAAGACAGTCCCTATGCCAAATACAGCTTTCAAGACAGGGAGTTCAAAGGTGGCTATGGACGTCAGGTTTTTGGTGAGACCTGGATTAACCACTACGGACAACACCAGAGAGAAAGCACTCGCGGACTCATCGCAAAAGGTATGGAAAACCATCCCATTGTAAAGGGCTGTGAAGACATCTGGGGGCCGTCGGATGTGTATGGCATAACCACACTACACGGTGACTGCAAACCACTGATAATGGGACAGGTGCTCGCGGGTATGGACCACAAAGATGAACCCCACCCAACGAAGAAGCTGGTACCTGTGGCCTGGACAAAGACTTACACAGGTACAAAAGGGAAAACCTCTCGCGTTTTTACCACAACGATGGGGCATGGTGGCGACCTGAAGAGTGAGGGTTTCCGTCGTCTTCTTGTGAACACCTGCTACTGGGCGATGGGTATGGAAGATAAGATACCGGCCAGGAGCAAGGTCGATTTAGTTGGCGAGTATAATCCCAATCCCATTGGTTTCGGCGGGCATAAAAAAGGCTTGAAACCGTTAGACCACAAGCCCTGATTACCGTAGCCTGGCGTAGGAAATACAATGTCAGTGAAGTTGAGCATACGAGATGAACAACTTCTGGATGGCCAGCACGGCGAAGCCGCCCAAATGGCAATGCGCATTCTCGTAAGAATGGCCGAGGTGCAGGGCGCGCCAGAAATGATGGATGTCTGCCAGGCCCATATTGATGGATGTGGCCTGCTGAGCGAAACAGGTTTGAAATTTGCCGAGACCCTGGCGGCAAAAGCAGGAAAAGTTTCCATCCCTACAACCTTGAATATGGGGCCGCTTGACCTTCAGAACTGGAAACGATTTGGTGTAAATGAAGATTTCGCCGCTAAAGCCATCAGGCAGGCGAAGGCTTATACAGATATGGGGTGTATCCCTACGTGGACGTGTGCACCTTATCAAAGTTACTTAACGCCCAGGTTCGGCCGGCAAATCGCCTGGGGCGAATCCAATGCTATCTGCTACGCCAATTCTGTCCTTGGGGCCAGAACCAATAGATATGGAGATTTTATAGACATCTGTGCTGCCATAACCGGCAGGGTCCCTAAGTGCGGCCTCCATCTAAAACAAAACCGCAGAGGGCAGATTCTTTTGCGGCTGATAGACATCGACCCTGCCATTATGCAAAACAATGCTTTTTTTGCAATATTGGGCCATCTCGCAGGCTCACTGGCTGAGGACAAGATTCCGGTTCTCGAAGGGCTCCCTAATGAAGCATCCAGTGACCAGCTGAAGGCTTTTTGTGCGGCAGCAGCTTCTTCCGGTGAGGTGGCTCTTTTTCACGCTATCGGCTTAACGCCCGAAGCGAACACTCTGGAGGAAGCCTTTCAGGGCGGCAAACCGGAACGAGTCATCGACATCTGTCTTTCTGATTTACAGAAATCGATGTCCGATTTGTCCACGGCCAAAGAAGCAGACAAGCTTGATTTGGTTGTGTTAGGCTGCCCTCATTTTTCTTTTGATGAGTTTCGTGAACTCACCGGGCTTATCCGAGCCCAAACTGAAAAAGGCAAAAAACTTCATCCGAACGTTAAGGTCGTTGTTATTTCCTGTCAGACATCTTATGCCCTGCTGCAAAGAAGCGACTTTCTCGATGTGCTAACTGACTTTGGTGTCGAGGTTACCCTTGACACCTGTGTTTTTCATACGCCGATGGTCTCTCCGGATACAAAAGTTATTATGACCAATTCAGGAAAGTGCGCTTACTATGCACCGGGTGAGCTGGGCGTACAAGTTGCCTTTGGCAGTATGGCAGAATGTGTTGCCTCTGCCGTCAAGGGACATGTATCCCGGAAGGAAGCGTTAGTATGACGGAGAGGATTCTGATTGGAAGACCGGTAGTTGCGGGCTCAGCCGAAGGAACAGCTCTCGTTTCCAAAGAGCCTTTGAGCTTCTGGGGCGGTTTAGACCTGAGTACCGGAGAGATTATCGACCGGCGACATGAACGCTCAGGAGAGGTGGTGACGGGCCGGGTATTCGTATTTCCGCGGGGCAAAGGCTCCAGCACATCCAGTGCCACCTTGATGGAAAGCATCAAAACCGGTGTTGCCCCGGCTGCCATTGTCAACCTTAAGGTGGACCCGATTTTAGCATTGGGCAGTATAGTCTCGGACGAATTGTACCATAAAGCTGTGCCTATCGTGGTGCTGGCCGAGAAAGATTTTTATTCAATTAAAGAAGACGACCACCTTACCATCGAACCTGATGGGACTGTGAAGATTAGTACGAAATCCTGCAAAACAGACCGAAATGTTTAATGGCGCCGAGTTTCTTGCGTAACAACCACAAAAGAGCTTACACTTGAAAAAACGGAGATGACTTATTTCATGAAAACCGGAATTAGAGCTTATTTCATTAGATTTGGTATCGCTACTTTCCTTTTCATTGTCCTTATCGGGCCTGTTCAGGCAGAAGAGACAACGGACCCCTCGCTTCTTACTATCGAGAGGATTTTTGACTCTAATGACTTTGAACCTGAGAAATTCGGACCGGCACGTTGGTTGGAAGATGGTTCCGGGTACACAACTTTGGAAGACGCGGAAGCTCAGGAAGGATGTAAGAAACCTTCATCTTGCAGTGAGTCGGACGATGAGAAACCAAAGGATATAGTTCGATACGTTCCGGAGACCGGCAGCCGTGAAATAATGGTACCCTCCACTCGACTGATACCGCCGGGTGAATCAGAGCCGCTCAAGATCAAAAATTACTCCTGGTCGAAGGATGGAAAAAAGCTGCTGATTTTCACGAATACTAAACGCGTATGGCGGATAAATACCCGAGGAGATTATTGGGTTCTCGATCTGACAAACTGGAAACTGCAAAAGCTGGGCGGAAATGCCAAACCTTCAACGCTGATGTTTGCGAAGTTCTCACCGGATGGCCGGCGCGTCGCATATGTCTGTGAAAAAAACCTGTACGTCCAGACTCTTAAGAACCTTCGAATCAAACAATTGACGAAGGACGGTTCAGACACCATCATCAATGGTACGTCCGACTGGGTTTACGAAGAAGAATTCGGATTACGGGACGGATTCCGCTGGAGCCCCGATAGCAAATTAATCGCCTACTGGCGGTTCGATACGGAGGGGGTACGCCAGTTCCATCTCATAAATTATACGGATTCTCTCTACCCAAAGATCACCACATTCCAGTATCCAAAAGTCGGAGAGATGAATTCCGCCTGTCGTGTTGGAGTGATAAAATCCGGTGGAGGGAAAACTCGATGGCTCAAGGTGCCGGGCGACCCACGCAACCACTACATTCCGAAGATGGATTGGGCGGAGAACTCACAGGAAATAGTCTTACAGCAGCTAAATCGCCTGCAGAACACCAATAAAGTCATGCTGGGTAATATACGCACAGGACGAGTCCGAACTGTTCTAACGGAGTCTGACGAAGCATGGCTTGACGTTCACGACGACCTGAAATGGCTGGACGACGGCGAGAGCTTTACCTGGGTGAGCGAGCGTGACGGCTGGCGGCATTTATATTTGGTTTCACGGACCGGCAGGGAGATAAAACTTCTGACACCGGGCCAGTTCGACGTAATAAGTATTCAGAGCATCGATGAAGAAGGCGGCTGGGTTTACTATATCGCTTCACCGGACAATCCAACTCAGCGTTATTTGTATCGGACGCCGCTTGACGGCAGCGACAAGGTCGAGCGAGTGACTCATATTGGACAGGAGGGAACACATAAATATCAGATATCGAAGGATTCAAAATGGGCCTTTCACACATACTCATCTTTCGCTGCATCACCTATAATTGAACTGGTCAGTTTACCGGAGCATAAGACTAAAAAGGTGCTGGAAGACAACATGGAACTACGGTCGAAGTTGAGCAAACTTGAAAAGTCGCAGTCAGAATTCTTCCGCATAGATATCGGCGATGGCGTGCAGCTTGACGGCTGGTGTATGAAACCGCCTGATTTCGACCCGGAAAAGCAATATCCGTTGTTCTTCTATGTCTATGGTGAGCCTGCCGGTCAGACAGTCCGGGATACATGGGGAGGGAAAAGATACGTGTGGTATCTCATGCTTGCTCAGCAGGGATATCTGGTGATGAGCGTGGACAACCGGGGCACTCCGGCACCCCGCGGTCGAGCGTGGCGTAAATGCGTCTACCGCCGGATTGGCATTCTCGCCTCTGCGGACCAGGCTGCCGCGACGCGGGCCATCATCGAGGGCCGTTCGTATGTCGATCCAAACAGAATCGGAATATGGGGCTGGAGCGGCGGCGGCTCTATGAGTCTTAATGCAATCTTCAGGTATCCCGACCTGTATCATACGGCTATGGCAGTCGCGTTTATAAGTAACCAGCGATTTTACGACACGATTTACCAGGAGCGATACATGGGTCTGCCGGATGACAATGAAGAGGGCTACACGAACGGTTCGCCTATAACGTTC
>DATLBB010000325.1:0-7667 GCA_035527155.1 Sedimentisphaerales bacterium | reverse complement strand
CGATGGCGGAGGCCGTCGCTGGCGGATGCCTGATGGCACTGTTCGTCGTCTGCCTGGCCAAGCGATTCTCCCGCGGGTGAACGCCACAAAGTTCCGGCACGCACGTCAGCTTGTCGCGTCAAAGACTATCTGCCAGATTCGCCGGAAAATGAATATGACCAGACGCTGCACGTATGCGACCAGACCTCGCCATACGCCCTGACCGGCTCGATTTTCGCCCTCGACCGCGGCGCCATTGTAAAGGCGATGGACGTCCTGCGCCACGCAGCCGGAAACTTCTACGTCAACGACAAGCCCACCGGCGCCGTCGTCGGCCAGCAGCCCTTCGGCGGCACAAGGGCCTCCGGTACGAACGACAAGGCCGGAAGCTGGCTCAATCTCGAAAGATGGGTTTCCCCTCGCGCCATTAAGGAGACCTTCCTGCCCGCAAGGGACTTCCGCTACCCCTATATGGCATAACAAAAGAACTGTCTCCACACATACTTAGCCCGCCGATTTATTCGGCGGGTTTGTCCATCCTTCATCCCCGCTTGCGCGCCGCAGGCGGGTCCCATTGTTTACCCGTCATCCTTTTGCCGGGCCTGTGGTCGGGGGCATTTCCTTTGTCCACCCTCATTTCCTCAACGCCCCCAACCGCAACAACTCCCCATTCTTGTCCTTATACTTCCAGAAGTCCCAGCCGTTGACGGCCCCTTTATCTATCACGGCCATCGCGGCCCCCGTCGGCGTATCATACATCTGGCCTTTGAACTTTATCCCACCGTTTGTCCTTACCCATGCCTTGTACTTATTGCGCTTGTAACTCGCGTAGATGACTTTCCCGTGCTTGAATTTATCCCTGAGCGGCCGCTCCACCACTCTAGGCTTCGTTCTTGTCTGTTTCTTTTCGACTCGCTTGGGGGCTGCCTTTTTAGCGCCTAATATATCCTCGATGAGCCTCTTGAAGTCTTCCGTCAGGAGCAGCTTAAGCTGCGGACGCAAATCCTTGGAAGACTTCAATTTTCCTTTCATGTAGTTGCCGGTTGGGTCGGCTATCCGAAGCAGCAGGGTCTCAATCTCCCGCAGGTGGTCCGTCTTCCTGAGTATATAGAGACTAAAATGGGTCCACTTGCCTTTATGCCGGTCTTTCAGGTGCTGGTTAATCCGGCTCCTGAGATTTGTCGCCAGCCCCACGTAATAGAGTTTTTCCCGCCGATAAAGCGCATACACGCCGTACCGGCCCCTGATCATTTCCGTAATGAGACTGCGATTCTGGTCGAATATCCGACTGCTTATCTTCTCCAGGTGTCCCGCTACTATGGGCCGAGATTTACGTATCTTTTGGTTCTTCATCCTTTATCCGAAAACTTTAGGTCAAATATTATGTTGCAAAATTTTGTCCCATTCTTTCGTAGCATTGGTTGCAGAATTTTTTTCTATGCAAAGAATGCAAAAATCTATCCTCTATATCTTCAGCGTAATAAAGATCGCCAGCCCTAATTAACTGGGCGCAGTTCGTGCAGTTATGCTCAGCCCGAGCCTTTATCTGCCTATAAAAAGGGAGATTGTCATATTCACTCATGATTTTTGTCTTCGCTGCTGATTGACACCCATTTCAGCTGTTTCTACTTCCCTCCCTGCCTCAGGCTTATGCTTCTTCATCCTCATATGTTTGCGCCCCTACCCTTCCGGGAACCCACCGGACCTGCGTTATCTAAAGGCTTCATTACGTGCCCACAGAACTCACACATAACTGCCACTACTCGTCAAACGAGCTATGGCGAGTCTTGCCGGTCCGCTATAAGCTCGTTAAGCGCCTCTCGCCAAAGCTCTGGATTGTACCAGAAGCACCCACGGCAACCCCGCTCATCGCAAGATTCATATTGCCGATCCCACCTTGGGCCGCCCTCATAGAAGAAGTTTATACCGATGAATGTCCCACGCTCACCCGCTTGCACACAGCGCTCACAATAACGGCTCTTCCACAGATTATGTTGACGTGTCAGCAACTGAAACTTGCTGTGCAGATCTTGCTCAGACATCTCAGGATCATATGACTCGTCCTCCGACCAGCGTACTTGCGGAAACCGATGATCAACCTCTAATTGATTCGGCAGCATTTCCCGCAGTGTAATCGCCTCTATGTTTTGGTAATGCTTCAAGACCCTTTTTCGGAGTTGCCCTGGGAGCTGCAACCTGACGAACGAGGCTTTTTCGGGTTCCGTGGATAGTAGCCTACGGTGCACCGTTTTGTATCCGCAGCTGTCGCAATAAATGGTACTGTTCTCGATTCTGAAGCCGTGATGACGGATAATCTGGATGGCCTTGGCTGGTTGGGTCCCCGGCAGTTCGTGCTTGCCACAATGCCAGTTGGTATCAGACAAGATGGTGAATATTTGTTCAAGTCTTGTGCCTTCATTGAATTCGTGTTTTGTCACCGTCATCAAACCTTTGCAGTTAGCTGATTTTTGGAATTTAGATCCAAGAAGGTGAATCCCGTGAGCCTTTGGTCATCGTTCGTCTGAAAGAGAACAACTCGCAGTTGGCTGAGCTTAGGAATGTGGAGTGCGCGCAGCTCAGCTTCGAGGCTCCGGAAGTTGCTGACCAGACCTTTGAACCATGGAGAGACCACATTACGGTCGCAGTCCTCAGCCGAAAGATACTTGAACTTTTTGCCTCCTCTTCTACGACATAAAGGGGGCGCTCTCAAAATGAGTATCGGCACAATTTCCGTCAACTGCCTCTTGTAGGACGAGACCCAGCGTGCATAACCCGATAACTGGTCAAGGAAGCGTTCGTCGAAAGTGAACGTATTCTTGAGTTCAATCAGCAAGCACTTGTTTGAGTCTGAGAGCAAGAGCAAGTCGATACTTCTCATTCCAAAGGAACACTTAGCCTCATTGGCTATAAACGTTATTCTCCCATGCTCATCAGGACAGACAACCTCCCCCAAAAGATCAGAGCGCCCTATATTGGAGCAAAAAAAGACACGAAGGTCGGCTTCTGTCTCAATGATGTCTGCCCGTTCATGCAACATTGGCATTCTGGAAGTGTCTCCCTCATATTTGTGGGGCTCTGCACACTCGGCAATCTCGCCGTTCGCAAATGTATAGTGACGAACATCTCGGAGCCTCACGTTATCCCTCACAATAATCTCTTCGAGCAATCGAGCCTCTTCTTCCGGAATTGACACACAACCTCTCCCGCCCTTTAGCTTCTTGAATATCCAAGACCACTGCATGTTGAACACACTGTGGTCTACTATTCTGTCTGGGTTCTCCAGCGCATCCCATTCGTCGACCCCCTGCCTGTAGACACCCTGTTCGCCCCCTTCTATAAAGAATCTATAGGTCAACGTCTTGCCGCCAAGCCCGCTGTCCAGGTACTGCCGAGTCGGATGTTCGTAGAAGACCAAAGGCCTTTTAGATTGGCTCGCTCTAAAAAACCCGTAAAACCCGTGCTCGGCTACATAAAATAAGATATTGTCGCCCGGACGAACAGCCAGTATATCAGCCAAGGCCCCCCGCTGATGTGGCGCTCCGTCTTTACCCGTTCCCGCGAACATGTAGTTCAGGTGCACATTGAATGTTCTCGCATTCACCGTGAGTATATGAGTTGCGCTCATACTTACTTCTTTTTGAATACAAAGACGTACTCGTGTTTAAAGATGTAGAAGCCTCCCACCAAGGCGCGATAGTGCCACAATTCCTTCTGATTACGTTTCGCGCTGGTCTCCTCGAAGTTCTTAACAATGATGCTCTTAAGTGAGAAGCCTCGCTTCAGTACTTCATTCATAGTCAGAAAACCAAGCGGAATCCACTCACCCTTGGAGTACTTGTCACCGATAACCAGCGCGAAGTACCGTCCCTTGTCCAATACCGCCGCCGCCCTTTCGACAATACTGGAAATCATCTCCAAAAAGGCGTCCACTGAAGATGCGTTTGAAAGGTCCCTTCCGTCTTTGCTGAACTTAATTATGTCAAAGTACGGTGGGTGCATTATAAGCAGCTGAACAGACTTCTGCCCAACCCCGTCCAGCATTTGGGGATAATCGATCTGCGCGCTATCCTCAGTTATAACTTTGCTTACTACCCCGCTTCTGTTCGGCTCTGCACGGATCAATTCTCTCGCTCTCTCTGCCACTTCTGCCTGCAATTCAATTCCGATTGCGTTTCTTGATAGCCTTTGGCTCTCGATGAGCGTTGTCCCGCACCCAACAAATGTATCAAGGACCCACTCGCCTTTTTTAGTATATCGCCTTATCATCTGGTTCGGTATCTGAGGAATAAAATTCCCCCAGTACCCCGCCGAGTGCACGCCTGTGCCGTCCCGCTTCCCGATTATCCAAAGACTGTCCGTGCGAATATCTTCATACTCCTTCCAGCGGTTGAGGTTTATGTCATTGATCTTACTGGTACGCACCTCCGTCATTGCTTTTTCCAGTCGCTCCAGGTAATATGTTGCGCGTTCGACGGTGTGTGCCTCTGCGACCTGGTTGAGTTGATCTAATAAGTGTCTGTGTGCGATTTCAACGGTATCACCGTTCCCATCAATATTCAAAAGACCAATCTTGTCCGTTTTCACGCTGCGCAGATTACTTTCTAAACCTACAATTCCGTTCCTTAGTCTAGAAAGTGACACTTCCTGTTTCAGGTCCCCAATCACTTCAAGCAACTTGGCCTTATTCACAAAAAGCCGCCTATCGCTCGATTGCGTCCCAGGATCCGAGAAAAGAAGACCGGCCCCCTTTTGGTCAACTTTAACGCCCATTTCGCACTTCTCCAAAAAGAACAATCACTTTTGCAACCACTTTCATCTTATTCTATTTCCTGCCGGTTCAGATGCAAGCCCTTCTCCCGCAAATACGCCTTCATTGTCTCCCTCAAATACTTCCCGAACGCACCTTCCGCCACGACAATAATCAATTATCGCTCATCAATAATCATTTAGTAGCCCCTGCGTGTCAATATAAATCCCGTTTACCCCGTTAGAAATAAGCCGCCACCTGGCCGGTTAGGGCACGGCTGCCTCCCTTAGGGAGGATTTCTAACCGGGGCCTTTTCCGTTGACTTTTCTTCCAAAATCGGGTATAATACCCCCGGTTTGCCCCCCTGTAGGGGCCACAAAAGGCAAACAGATATAGCGGAAATAAGCGTGAAATCAGCCAACCCAACCCGAATCCCTGCATGTCGTAGGCAGGGAACCAGCCCTCTGTCCTCTTATCCGCCTACAAATAGAATTCCGCCCGAAGGGCCTCCACAGTTTTGCATTTTACATTTTGATCTTTGCATTTTCCGTTACAAGTGTCGAGAATCCTCTACAAATCGGCCCTTTTCGTGCAAAACAAACCCAATCTGCACAAACCCCGAATATAGCTTAACCTCAGTTCTGACAAAGACTTATGCAAAGAACGCCGAATTCACCCCCCCAAAAGCAAACCCAAACAAACCCAAACAAAGCCAATCCGACCCCCATTTTTCGCCCGTTATGGCACCCCAAAGCCAAAACAAACCCAAACGAACCCAAAACAAACCCAATTCCCCAAAAACCCAAAAATCAGCGCAACTCCTTTTCTTCCAAAGCCTTACGACAAAAATCGCAAATTCTCCCCAACCAGAACGAACCCAATCAAACCCAATTTCAAACACCGCACCCAGACCCGCTTGTCAATCAGAATAGCCCTTTTTCAGCAGGAATTGTGAGACGCTTACGCATTAACGCAGGAAATATCGGGGCCAGGAAAAATGGCGAGATGCCGTGCGAAGACGCCCAATACGGCGTTTCGACTCTATCATCGTCCGCTGCCGAGCAGGTCGGCGCCCAACTGACCGCAGGCGGCTTTTATCTTTCGGCCCTTCTTGTATCTAACGGTCGTTTCTATGCCTGCGGCCCGAAGAGTTTCAGCGAATCTCCCGATAACCTTCTTATCACTGGCCGCAAATTGACAACCCGGGTGCGGATTGAATTCAATCAAATTGATATTGCACCTGACCCCGGCAACAAGTTTGGCGACCAATCGGGCCTGCGTTGTGCTGTCGTTAAAGCCCTTTATCAGCACGTATTCGAACGTGACGCGACGCTTCGTTTTCAACTGGTACGCCTTGACGGCCCGCAGTACGCTTTCAATCGGATACTTTTTGTTTATGGGCATGAGCTTCGTTCGCAGTGGATTGGCGGGGGCGTTGAGCGAAACCGCCAGACGCGGGTGGATATTCTCTCCGGCGAGCCTCTCGATAGCGGGCGGTATGCCACAAGTACTTATGGTAATATGCCGGATGCCGATATTGTAGCCGTCCGGGTGATTCAGTATGTTCGCCGACCGGACGACAGCGTCATAATTCTCAAGAGGCTCGCCCATCCCCATATAGACAACACTGCCGATTCTGTGCTTGTCCCGGCGGATGCGCCCCACCTGGTCAACAATCTCAGCGGCCGAGAGATTCCGCCGCAGCCTGAGCCTGCCCGTGGCACAGAATCCGCAGTTCATCGCGCAGCCGGCCTGTGTCGAGATACATACGGTCTTTCGGTCGTCGTCCGACAGAAGCACCGCTTCAATCCGGTTTCCGTTCTCCAACTCGAAGAGGTATTTGATGGTGCCGTCGGGGTCCTCGAGGGTCTGCACCTTTCCAGGCCGCGAAATATAGCAGCCCTGCTCGGCCAATCGACGACGAAACTCTTTGCTGAGAGGACTGATTTGCGATATGTCCGTTATACCTCGGCGATGTATAAAGCTGAAAATGTAGCCTGCCAGATACTTTCTTTGGCCCAATTCAAGGACTAAATGTTCCAGCTCGCCGAGTGTTCTGTCTTTGAGGTCCTGTGCCATATGGGCCCCGAACACCTCACCGGTGGCAAGGTCTCACCAGCTTCCAGGTGGCGCCGAAAAGCCTGTTGACCCCGTCTGCTTGAGGAAAAGGTAGTATAGCCGGCCCTCCTGGTAGGTTTGCCCGGCCACCTGGCCTGCCGCATCACCCTGGCCCATATAGACGTCGCATCGCCCCGGCGCCCTGATGGCGCCGCCGGTATCCTGGTCCAGTGCGAAGCCATCGTAAGGGTCACGGTAAATATTGCCGGCTATCATCCTTGGCAAACTGGTGGAAAGAAAAGCAGGGCAGGCACGTGGATAAATCGATTTGTCGGTGGCAATCGTCCTCATCGCTGTAACCGGCTCATTGAGACTGCCGCGGGGGGGGCCGTCCTCCATTCGGAAGAATACGAATCTGGGATTCCTCTGCGTATAAGCGGCCACTTTGTTTAGGTTTCGCTTGAAGTAGTCAATCATCGCCGAGAGGCTCATCTTATCCGAGGTTATTCTGCCGTCCCTGACAAGCTCCTTGGCCACACTTTGGTACTCGTGTCCGTTGTTGGCGGCGTAACCGACGGTAACAAGCTCACCATCGGGCATTTTCAGCTTGGCCGACCCCTGGACATGGGCGATATAGACCTCAAACGGGTCGCTCATCCAGACCAGCTCGCCGCCTTTGAGCATATCCGAACTCTCGATTTCGGCCCTCGGCGGATACGGCGTAATCCCGCCACCCGCCCCGCGCCGCCCAAGAATTTCCCCGAACGAGTCCTTAACAAGGTCATCAGGCTGCTTGTATAACGGGTATTTGAATTGTTCGGTCGGACTCTGCGAACCGTAGAAAATGGGTGTATAATAACCGGTGAACAGCACCGTACCCATA
>DATLBB010000324.1:0-7885 GCA_035527155.1 Sedimentisphaerales bacterium | reverse complement strand
TCGTGGGTTATCTTGAATATCTTTCCGGTGGATATCAACATTTTGTCGAGGTCGATTAACTTGGCGCAGGTAACGACCTGTCCGATTCGGTTCTCCACCTCCAGTGATACTCCTCGCTCGCTGTCGCTCTGGGTGCGTATTGTAAAGGGCAGACGCTTGCCGCCCAGCCCGTCCATTTTTGTTGCCGAGGTGCAGTGAAAGTGAATCAACGCATTGGTGGAGGTATCTATGACAGGGTCAGTGATAAAGCCCGGTACCCCAAACGCATAGGCGAACATCAGCATCGTGAGGGTAGAGTCCATGTCACCCTCACAGGCCCCGACGAGTCCGAGGTCGTTGAGCTTGCTGTACGTCAGGCATCCTTTAGCCGGTCCGCCCATACAATTCGAGCTCGTGGTGGCCTGTGCCCTTTCCTTTATCATGATGTTCTTCATCGCCAGGTACAGCCGAGCCGAGTTGATAATCTCCTTTCTCGAAGGCTCGACAATCTTTTTGGCCTTACTAATCCAGTACTTCTGTGCCTCAGCCTCAGCGTCCTTGATATCCACGGCCTGGTGGGCCTTGATGGTTTCCTCGACTGTGATTGGGACCAGCTCAACACCCAGCTTTTTCTTTATCTGTTCAGCCGAACACGCCGCCGCCGTTCCAAGAGGAGCACGCACAACAATAATACGAGTATTCCGCAGGTGCGGTCCGACGCGCATGAGCCTGACTATCTTCTCAAGCTCGCCCCAGTCACTTGTTGGCAGGACAACGACCTTCTTGCCCGCCTTGCGCCATTGGGGAAAGTACATCCATCCGTGACCACTGAACGGCTGCGAGAACACCGCCGTTTGCAGCCCCACATTGATGATTTGGTCCATTGCCTGCTTCGGCGCCCCTCCTCCATGGCCTGAAAGATGGAACAGCAGGACTCCGTCAGCATTTTTCAGTTTCTCCACGACCTTTGCCACTTGAGCCGGAGGAACCAATTCGCCGCCCACGAACTTTACGTCGCCGAGCTTGCGTTCCAGTTTGTCAAGGTATTTATCGAAATTGTCAATTTCCTCCTTGGGTCTGGACAGGTAAATTCCGCCGGTCCTGCCAATGTAGACCTTGTAGATTTTCACAGCGGGCATCTTGGGCGGCCATTGTCCACTTTCGCCGGCCATTGCGGCCCGGCTGCCCAAATGCCCACTCAGAAACATGGCTCCGGCTCCGGCCGCACTTGCCCCCAAGAACTCTCGTCGATTTATTGAACCACCCATAATTTGACTCCTCATTAGCTAACATTTTCGTAATGACCTTTGGTCAGCTACGCCGCTGAACCGGTCTGTCATGTATCACTATTCAGGCCTCTATCAGCCCATATTACCTACTATCCCAAAGGTAGTACAGCAATTTCCCAAACAGCTACCTTCCGGAATCAGTCAGTGTCTTTGTATTTTTTTCGCAGCCGTTGAAGTTCGGCCTTTAGCTGCTTGACGGTGTCGGCGTATGCCGGGTCGTTATAGACGTTTTTCATTTCACGCGGGTCCTTCCGGAGGTCATACAGCTCCCACTCGTCGATGTCGTGGTAAAAGTGTATCAGTTTGTAGCGTTCGGTCCGTACGCCGTAGTGTCGTTTCACGCTGTGCACAGCCGGATATTCGTAGTAGCGGTAGTACATCGACTTGCGCCAGTTCCCCGGTGTCTTGCCCCGCAACAGCCGGCGAATGGAGGTTCCCTGCATATCGGGCGGCTTCGAAACGCCGGCAAGGTCAAGGAACGTTGGTCCAAAATCCAGGTTCAGGACAATATCATCATTGACCGAGCCGGGTTTAATCTTCCCGGGATACCGCGCCAGCAGCGGCATCCTAAGCGACTCTTCATACATAAACCGCTTATCGAACCAGCCGTGGTCGCCTAAATAGAAGCCCTGGTCTGAAGTGTAGAAGACGATAGTATTCTCAGTTAGGCCCGAATCATCAAGGAAATCCAGAAGCCTGCCGACGTTGTCGTCAACCGAGGCGATGCACCGCAGGTAGTCTTTGATGTATCTTTGATACTTCCAGCGAACAAGGTCTTTGCCCTGGAGATTTGCCTTCTCGAAGGCCTCGTTCTTAGGATTATATGTCGCGTCCCAAAGCTTCTTCTGCTCGGGCGTCAGGTTCCTTGGAGCCACAAGTTTGAGGTCTCTTTTGTTCATCGTTTTTTCGATACTCATATCCTGTTCTTTGGCTGCTCTTCCACGGTTGGAGTAGTCATCGAAGAGGTTGTCCGGTTCCGGAATGGTGACATCATCATACATATTCAGGTGTTTTGGCCCCGGCTCCCACGCCCGGTGTGGCGCCTTGTGGTGATACATCAGGCAGAACGGCTTGTCGGCTTTACGCTCTTTGAGCCACTTGAGGCAATGGTCGGTAATAATATCCGTGGTGTAGCCGGTGTATTTCTTTGGCTGTCCCATCTCCTTCATAGCCGGATTGTAGTACGTTCCTTGTCCCGGCAGGACATTCCAGTAGTCAAAGCCTGTCGGGTCGGTCTTGAGGTGCCACTTACCTATCATCGCGGTTTCGTAACCGGCCTTCTGCAGCAGCTTGGGGAACGTTTGCTGTGAGCCGTCGAACCTTTTCCTGTTGTCGATGACGCCGTTGAGATGGCTGTATTTGCCGGTGAGAATAACCGCTCTGCAGGGCGCACAAATGCTGTTGGTGCAGAAGCAATTCTTAAAAAGCATACCCTCTTTTGCAATCCTGTCGAGGTTCGGTGTCTTGTTTATCTTGCTGCCATAGCAGCTAAGGGCGTGCGAGGCGTGGTCATCCGTCATAATAAAGATAATGTTCGGGAGTTTCCTTCTTCCCCACACTATTCGGCCAAAACCGGTGGAAGTTGGCAGTATTGATATTGCCATCCCTGATACTGCAACAGAACCGAGCGTTTTCATAAATTCTCTTCTTGTTTGTTTTTTCATTGTTGCTACCTTTCAATCTTAATAATCTTTCCCCGCAAGGCTGTCTTTGCAGGATTTGCGCCACTTCTCGAGTGTTGTCTTCATCGACCGTAAAATCTCCGGCCTTTCCGCTGCAAGGTCCTTTGTCTCGCCTGGGTCTTCAATCAGGTCAAAGAGCATGTAGGTTCTGCCCTTGTTCTTGCTGTATATTTTGTAACGGTTGTCCGTGAGCGAGATCTGACTGCCGGATTCAAAGCCGATGGGGACGGGACGTTTTGTCATTTTGCCTTCAATCAAAAGACGCAGGCTGATTCCGTCAATCGGTTTCGGCTGACCCTTCATCCTGACGCCAAGTACGTCCAGAACGGTCGGAAAATAATCCAATGTGCAGCACGGAATATCGGTTACCTGCCCGCCCTTTATCCGAGCAGGCCACTCCAATACAGCCGGAACTCGAACTCCGCCCTCGAACAGGCTGCGCTTGCGTCCGCGCAATGAACCTGCTGAGCCGCGAGTCCGACCGCGCTTTCCGTCTTTTCCTTCCGGGCCGTTGTCACTGCAAAACCACAACATTGTGTTATCCGAGACGCCGAGTGCTCGCAGCTGGTTGCGAAGCCGGCCCATCTGCTCATCCAAGGCGGTAACACATCCGTAGTAATGCTGCTCGCCTTCGCTGTACTGCGCATACATCTTCCTATATTTCGCCCCCGCTATGACCGGCAAATGCGGCGTATGAAACCAGACGACAGCGAGAAATGGCTTTTTGTTTTTTGCGGCTTTATCGATAAATGGAACAACGCGGTCCATAATGACCCGGCTGTCGTCGCCATCCAGATTTTCAGTTGCCTTCGTTCCGTCCTCTGTCCAGTAGTATGTTCCATAAGGCTGGTTTGTATCCGGTTTTTTCATCGGATTCAAAGTAGGGACCTTTGCTTCCGTAGAGAAGCACACATCGAATCCATTCTCCCAGGGCGGCGAGTAGTGTTTTGCGCCACCCGGTCCGCCGCGGTTGGAATCCTTTTCCGTTTTGGTAAGTGTCCCTAAGTGCCACTTGCCGAAATGACCGGTCGTGTACCCCTGAGTCTTGAGTGCCTCTGCCAGCGTAATTTCCTGCTTTGGCATGTGTCCAACATTTGCAAAGAAGATTCCATAGCGATATGGGTGACGACCTGTGAGGCAGCTTCCCCGCGTGGGGGAGCACACCGGGGCAGCAGAATAGAAACGCGTGAACCGCAAGCCGGCTTCGGCCATCGCATCCAGATTCGGTGTCTTAATGATTTTATTGCCGTTGAATCCCGTGTCGCCCCAGCCGAGGTCATCCGCCATACAGAGGACAATGTTCGGCTTGTCTTTCCTTTTTCCAAAGAAATCCCGCGGCAAAGCCACAGCAACAGCCCCGCCCACAACCGAACTGAGGAACCTTCTCCTGCTAATCATCTTACCTATCTTTCCAGTGAAAATATGATTCAACTTTCGTAAGCCGAATCTGTACACTATAATAAACTACAGAACCGGCTTTGTCCAACAAATTGGTATTGCTGTTGAAAAGTGCAGTATGGTGGTATAAAGATAGCTCAGCTAAAGAAACAATTAGGTTCCCTTGATGTATTTTCCGTGGCGGCCGGCGCGATGATAAGCTCAGGTCTGTTTGTTTTGCCTGCCATTGCTTTCGCCAAGGCGGGTCCTGCGGTCATATTGTCATATATTTTTGCATCGCTTTTGATAATTCCCAGCGTTCTCAGCAAGGCCGAATTAACCACGGCAATGCCGCGAGCGGGCGGAACGTATTTTTTTGTCGAGCGGAGCTTAGGCCCGATTTGGGGCCTTTTCGGGGGACTGGCCGGCTGGTTTTCATTAGCATTGAAGAGCGCCTTTGCCGTTGTCGGAATGGCTGTTCTCATCGAGCTAATAGTTGAAACGCAAATGGTTGGGTGGCATTCAAAAGCAATAGCGGCAATTTGCTGCTTTGTCTTTATGGCACTGAATATTGTAAGCGTCAAACACACAGGCAAGCTTCAGGTGTTGCTCGTCGGGATGCTGTTAGCGATACTTGCCTTCTTTGTAATCTTTGGCTCCAGAGCCGTCGAAGCTGCAAGGTATACGGGCTTTCTCGACAAAGGCTGGCCGGCAGTACTTACAACCGCGGGCCTGGTTTTCATAAGTTTCGGTGGCCTGACTAAAGTCGCAAGCATTGCCGAAGAAGTCAAACAGCCCGGGCGAAATTTGCCCCTGGGTATGCTGCTGGCCTGGTTTATTGTAACCCTGTTTTATATTGGCGTAATTGTAATTACAGTAGGTGTCGTTGACGGCAAGGAACTGATTGGCAACCTGATGCCGATATCATTAGCGGCCAGTAAATTTATGGGCCAGCCGGGTTTTGTACTGCTCAGTCTCGCCGCGATAGCGGCCTTTGTAACAACCGCAAACGGCGGGATACTCGCTGCATCGCGCTCTCCTATGGCTATGAGCAGGGACCAGCTCCTGCCACCGCTCTTAGCCCGCATTAACAGCCGCTTCAAAACACCTCACTTCAGCATACTGCTCACAGGCGGATTTATGATTACGGCCATTATTTTTCTTGATATTGAATCTCTGGTAAAAACGGCCTCGACCCTGATGATAATACTTTTCATTCTTGTCAACGCCAGTGTCATCATAATGCGTGAGAGCAGGATACAAAGCTACCGCCCGAAGTTCAAATCACCGCTATATCCCTATATACATATATTTGCTATCATCGCCTACGGCGCTTTGATAATAGATATGGGCCGTGTTCCGCTGCTGATTACTGGGGGCTTTATCGCTTTCAGCGCAGGCTGGTACACCTTCTATGTCCGGCGCCGCGTCAGCAGGGCTTCAGCCATTATGCACGTTGTTGAAAGAGTCACCGACCACGAGCTAAAAACCGTCACCCTCGAAAATGAGCTGCGGGACATTTTATTACAGCGCGACGATATAATAGAAGACAGATTCGATAAGCTCATAAGAGAATGTGAAATCCTCGATATCCGAGGCAAAAAGAGCGCTGAAGATATTTTCCGGCAGGCTTCCGAAATCCTGGAAAAAAGACTGGACATAAATGAGTACGTCCTTTTCGAGAAATTTCTGCATCGTGAAGCTGAAGGGGGCACAGTAATTCAGCCGGGCTTTGCCATACCGCACATAGTTGTTGAAGGCGAAAACAAATTCGATATTCTCCTTGTCCGGGACGTTGACGGCATCGACTTTCCACACGCCCCCGACCCTGTTAAGATAATGTTTGTTCTGGCCGGCAGCCAGGACCAGCGTAATTACCACCTGCGGGTCCTGATGGCCATAGCCCAGATTGCCCAGGAGAAAGGCTTCGAGCAGCGATGGCTTGCGGCCAGAGACGCTGCCGCCATACGAAACCTAATCCTTCTATCGACAAGAAAAAGAGACACAAATCTATAAGCCCATTAGATGGTTGATTATCAACATATCTAATTCTTCGTAATCCCGCTGCTGTATGAGTTTGGCGACCTTGTTTTTATCAAGACTTCGAACAAGCTCGACGAGGCGCAGAAAGATGGTCCTGCTGTTGGCCAGATGTTTTGTGGCGACCTCCTGCTTTTGCGTTCGCATCGCTTTTACATCGAGACCCACAAACTGGCCGTCTTTGCCGTAGTCGTGCTCATCGAGTATCCGCACCTGATTAAAAGCCCGTCGCAAATTAACAGCGCCGAAGGCCCTGTCCTCATCGAATTTCAGGCCGTTCTGGTCATTGAGGTGAACGCTGAACAGCTTATTATAAGCAAGGGCAAAGCCCATCTCATCCGAAGGGTCCAGGCCCGCTAAAATAACGTGAGCTGTTTCGATGTTGACGCCGACACGGTCGGGATAGTCTGTAAGATAGCCGATAGCAACGGCGTGGCCGGCCGTCGGGATGTAGGTTTGGTCCATCGGCTCGTTCGGCTTCGGCTCAATCGCAATCTTGACTTCTTTGTTGTAGTTGAGCATGTCATTGAGTGCCTCTGCAATTTGACCGACCGCAATCTTGCTGTCCTTTGCTTCGCGAATATATGTCCCTTCGCGGGCATACCAGACAACGACCAGCTTCGTACCGAGCGCATCGACAATATCGAGCATCCGGCGGCTGCGGTCCCTGGCGTACTGCCGGCAGGCCGGGTCGTTGGACGTATAGGCCCCGTCGATTGTGCGTTCATCCTCCCACAGCCGGGGAGCGACAAATTCCGCGACCAAACCTTCGCCCTCAAGCATACTGCGTACCTCCTTTGCCTTTTTGACTATTTGATCAGGACCGAGGTTATCCATATTCGGCACGGCATCGTCATCGTGGAACTGTACGCCGTCGAAGCCGAGTTTCTTATACATCTTGAGTTTTTTGCCGAATTCAATACTGTCCCTGACCGGCGGCCCAAACGGGTCCGCCCCTTCGTGGATATTCCACGGCCCAAACGAAAATCGATATTCTCCAGCCATTTTTGTCTCTCCTTAAATTTGTTTTAATTTGTGTCTACTTTTTTCTCTTGAGTACGGCGTTTGCATGGCGGGCGTAGTGGGCGCGAAGGTCACGGGCGTATTCGCTCAGAATCTTTTCGCCAAGACCCTTGTAATCGCCGCAGCGATATAAGGCCCGTGCCAGAATCAGCTCCCGCAGTGAGTTGTTCCGTGTCTTTGTATCCGTAGGACTGTCCGGGGTCCGCAGCCTCGCATCATTGATCTCAGTAAAAGCGTGGCCCATTACGCCGGGCTTTTTAAGTAATCCGGCAAGCGGCTTAGCTGCCGCACGGTCGCCCAGCGTCTCAAGCGCCATCGCCACCGCCCGGCAATGCGAGAACTCGCTTTTTTCATCGAGCTGTCCGACCTTTTCAAGAATGGATTTCACTGCCCGCCTATCGCGGGTTCGACCCAAAGCGATTATTAGACTATCAAGTTCGCTAATGCTCGCCCCGTATTGACCCATTCCGGTGAAATTCCAGCCTTTGTCCCATT
>DATLBB010000323.1:0-3893 GCA_035527155.1 Sedimentisphaerales bacterium | reverse complement strand
GTGCCAGACCTGCGGAAGCGCGTTTGAGAACAGGTCCACCGGCCGACCACACAGCCCGTGGTTCGGCATCGAGCGTTTGACGATGTCGAGCTTATCAGGAGGCAATCCGGGAAGCCATTCGCTTGCTATGTTCAGTTGTCCACTTATGGCAACCCATGAACCCCATGCACGCGCTTGGTCAAGCGTCAGTGGGTCGCGCAGCATCAGGCAGTCAGGGTCGTTGTGCCACACCCGGTTGTGCAGGAAGTACAGCCGTGTCCCCATGCTTGCACCTTTCAGGATTCCGTCCCATCTCGCACCGATGTCGCTTCCGACGCGCATTGAGTCAACCAGGCCGATAGAGCCGCCGAGCGTCCGCATATTCTGCGCGATGTTGCAGCCGAGGATATAGACATCATCCCCCGATGCCTCGCGAACGAGCTTCAGACCGTCACGATATGCCTCAACATTGGTTTTGGCGGGATTATGAAAAACCGCGTCTCCGAGATTGTCATCCCTGTAATCCGGATTCGGATATAATATCTTCACAGCCATTCCGGCCCAGAGCCCGTCAATCTTGATATACTTATAGCCCCACTGGCGCGTTATCTGCCTGATAACCGGGTCAAGGAACTTACGGGCCTCGGGATGGGTCATATCTAAGCAGTCTCCACCCCAGCGCACCGAGTAAATCGATCCGTCCTCTTTATGAACAAACCAGTCCTGGTGGTCTTTGAAGACAGGCCGTTTGAAGTCCCACCCGAATGGTGTAAACCATATACCCGCCGTAAGACCGGCGCTTGTTATTTTTTCTGCAGTTGGTTTCATACCGTTTGGAAATGGCCCCTTCGGATTGTAGCTCGTATAATCCCGCCTGCTGAGCTGCCACTTGTCGTCGATTTGCAGCACCTCGAAGCCGAACTTCCGCAGCTCTCTACCGCAGAAGTCCGCCAGTTCGCCCATATGCTTTTCATCGGATGCGCCGCCATACGGCTTGGAGTACCACGTACAGTAACCGGACGGAATTTCGGGCAGTGCGATTTTGTATGTCTTTGCGATTGCGTCGGCATATTTTTCAAGACCGACAAGAGCATCATCAAAATAGCCAACCGCAAACGTTTCACCCTTGGCGGTTTTCCCCGGCTCTATCAGCAGCTTACCATATTCACTCCGCCCCTCGATGAGCACGGAGGACTCGATGGCTTCTGATAAAACGATACCGCTTCCCCGCCCGTGTGTCAGCCAGCCGGCTACAACACCAGTACGTGTGGACGGTTCAGCCATCGCAAGGAACATATAGCTGGTTCTGTTCTCGTCTGCTGCCGTCAGCCCGTCACACCCTAATATCCGAAGGTCATTGGCCGCCTTGCCAAAATTTACCGCTGCGCTCACCGGCGTAATCTTGTTGATGACTAATGTATCATTAGTTGAATTATGCATCCGCAGCTTGACGCAGACAAATGGCACACTCTTGTATAGCGCAAGGCTGTAGATAAATCCGGATGGGAATTCGACCTGGATAGCTTCGCCCACGCCAAGGGTATCTTTGATTCTTATTGTACGAACGGTTGGGGTATTGGCGCTGTCGACTTCTTGAAACGTCCCTTTTTCTATAAATAATTTCTCACCACGGCGAGCAGCGAAAGTGCCCTGCTTCAAATCATAAGAAACAGATAGAATGCCGTTGTCAATTGTTACGCTCTCGTTGCTCTTCGTACTTTTGACTTCCTGATTGCCTGATGCACAGCCTGCGACCCAGGCTAACAACAAACCCGCCGTGATAAACAAATAAACTCTCATAGGGCTGCTCCTTTACTAAATTTTTTTGAGACTTGTTTAGCCTTGCCTGCCGCGGCGGCGTAACATATTTATATTTAGCCTTAAAACATCGTAAAAGGTTGTGTTTCACGTTGCGTAGCTGTGCAGCCCGGAGAAAAGCTTGGACAGGTTCACCCACAGCAAAGTTATAACAATCACCACCATCCCTGCAATGGCCCACACGCTGTTAATACGGGCCCGCCTCTTACCAAACATATACCGGAAATGGAAATACCCGACATAAACTAACCACGACGCCAGCGACCATAGTTCTTTAGGGTCCCAGCCCCAGTAATCGCCCCACGCCACTTTCCCCCATAAGCTGCCGAGCACAAGGCCCAGTGTCAGTAGAGGAAATCCGACGCAAATCATCCGGTACGTTGCCTCTTCAGGTCCCAATAGCTCCTCGTCGGGGCCGGCGCTTTTCACGGCTAATTGGCAAATGGCCTGGAAAGTCGCTTTGGCCATAAAGATATATGATAGCATATAGACCGCAACGTGCGGCACAAACAGCCAGCTTTGCAGGGCGGGTGGCAGTTGTTGTGGCTCGGCGCTGAAGATAAAGCCGACGGGAAACAGCACTATCGCCCCTATAAGCATGTCCGCGCACAGACCGCCTACCCCCAGAATCCGCCGGCAAAACAATGAAACCGGATAACAAATCATACCTAAGCACAGGAATACCTCGAAAAGATTCTGCAGCGGCGTATGACGAACATCATACCAGCGATAACCAAAAGCCAAAACCGCAATTATGAAACCGAACAGATACAACATCTGCCCTGTCTTTCGACACCGCAATAAGCTCGTCACGAACGCCAGCACGTACACACCCATAGCAGTGTAAATCAACAGGCCCTGAACTGTGTATTTAATTTCCATCTTCTCTTTGTCATTCCTGCGCAGGCAGGAATCCATACAAATCTATTTATTTTTTAATTTTATTCTTGCTAATACACCTCTTACCCACAGTTGCCAGAAAACCCCGGCACAGAGCATCACATATCCGGCGTAGACAAGACCCAGACCCGTGTCGGAGGCAACCATAAGAACAGTGTATTGTCCAGCTTCGGCATCGTAAGAATGTTGATAAAAATGGTATCCGCCGAAGTAAAGAGGGTGGTTCACTTCGATGTTCTTCTCCGCTGCAACTTTACCGTCTTCAATTATCTGAAGCTCACTCACGTAATCGCTGACAACTCTTTCGTAGCGCAGCAGAAACTTATTTTCAGGGTGGGTATGTCCGGGGTAACGCTCAAAGACGTATCTGGTCTCCTCGTCACCTTCCGGACTCTTAATCTGCACCTCCAGTGCCGGATTGTAGCCGGCTCCCGGCTCGTCGGTGATTATTCTCTCCTCACCCTCAATCCTTATCTGGAAATTCTCGAACGCTCTTAGGATTGTCACCGTGCCGAAGTTCTCACCCAAAGAAAATTCTGTCCCCACCTCGACTGGGACTTTCCAGCCTTCGCCCTCGCGGGTTTGCACCCGGAGGTACTCCGGCTGATAATGTTCCAATCTAAAGTCCTTAAGTTTTATCGAGAAGGGCAGTTCTTTGACTTGCTCACCGCCTTCCAGGGCGACGAGATTTTCGGATTCTCCCTCATAAATTGCCATTCGCCCTGTTCGGATTTTATCGATTCCAAAAAGCTGGCTCTGGAGTTTGTGCCCGGCGTCAGAGCCCCACATAGCTCCTGCTAAAATAAGGATACAGCCAACGTGTATCAGAGAAAGGGCGGGAACGCGAACCAGTCGCCGAAATACCACAAGCCCGGCGAGAAGGATAAATATGAACGCTAACCAGTAAACCGTCAACAGCAGTGTGTTGACGAATTTTTGTGCACGCTCGGCCCCGATAAATGCCCCATAGATAGACAGAAAAATCAACAGTATAATCAGCCCAAGCCCGGCCCACATTACAGAATATCTAAACTTATTCATTAGCTCTCCTGATATGCCCATCGGCAAACCAGTCTCGGTGTCCTCGATTGCTACACAATCTTTACTCGGACAATCACTGATTATGACAGAAAAACGGTTATTTACAAGCATTTTCGCACACTACGGCCTCTTAAGTTGTGCAGGCCCGTGAGGGC
>DATLBB010000322.1:0-12005 GCA_035527155.1 Sedimentisphaerales bacterium | reverse complement strand
GGTAACCGTTCACAGGGTGTGAATGTGGATTATGGCCCCAATAATGATGGTAAGGGTTGATCGGAGAAATGAGCTTGGATAGATTGGCATATAAAATCGAATGCGTTTCGGCCTTGGCTGGCGCGGGTCGCCAGTACGGTCCAGATGCGTTCGCTCCAGGCCCTGCCCTTTTCGCTGCGAGTGCCTTGTGTAATATAACGGTCTATGACAACAAAGCGTATCGCCTGCTCAGCGAGATTATTGGTCGGCTCAATACCCGGTGTGGTAATAAATTGAAAATAAGCTTTACCGTGTTTACGGAAACGATTGGCAAGATTCTGAGCTTGACGACTGTTAGGAACATCAATCAACGCAATGTCAAGAAATGCCTTTCGACGTTCTTCCATCGCCTCGGCAAAATCGCTTGCTGTCAGTTCTTCGACCTTGTGAAAGATGCTGAACATCTCACGCATCGCATCAAGCAGTCTTTGCCCGTAATCTGCGGTGGCTTTATCAGAAAGACCGGCCAGATATTTAAGCTCTCGGATAAGATGAGCAATGCAAAACTGTATCAGAATATCGAAGTCTTTCATGTATTTGCGATAGGCCGAGAAGTAATCACAGCCAATGATCCCGGCAAAATCTTTACCAAGAACTTCAATCAGCACCTTGGAACCTCGCGAGTCGGCAATCTTGAACAAAGTATAAGCATCCGCACGAAAGCACCATGTCCAGAAGCGGTTTTTGTTTTCCTTATGGCTGGTTTCATCAACATTAAGTTTTGCTTCATTGGGCAGGTATTCAAGAAGTTCATTATAGGCCTGTTCAAACGCAGTCGATGTTTTTTGTATCAGTTTGCTCAATTGACCGCGAGAGACGGTTACGCCCACAACGTCACGCAGAAACTTGCGAATTGTAGAAAAGGAGCAATGACAGGCGCCTTTCATATAGGCAATCGTCGCGGTAAGACGCGGCCCAATCAGTTGACCTTTCTCAATGTGAGCGGGCATCGGTGCGTAGTGGAATTTCTGACAATGCTCACACCAGTAGCAAAGAGCATTGTGTTGTTCAATGCGAATCGGCTTGTTGACAACTTCAACCTGCTGGACCACCTTGCCGGCGTTTTCAACTTCTTCAAGTTTGCCGCCGCAGTCAGGACAGGCGTCAAGAGTATGCGTTTGAAAAACATCAATTTCGTCCGTTGCAAAGGGCGTTCTTTCGTGCTTGGTGTGTCCGGGCTGACCGCCAATGTTACGGGAACCGTTGGATTTCTTCTTTTTCGGCGGTTTGACAATATCCGACGAGGGCGGCTTAGAGGAATTGGAAGAATTCTTCGAGAGTTTAGCGACCTTGTCGGTGAGTTTTGTCACCAGTTCAGACAGTTCAGCAACTTGTTTTTCAAGAATAGCAATACGCTCATCGCGTTGCTTGAGTTGCTCTTCAAGTTCGGCAATACGCTGAATATAGAATTGTTCTTTTTGAGAAGTCAACTTTTGTCCTCAAGTTTGTCAACAGGATTATTATCGGACAAATTGAGGGCTTTGCTTGAGAAAAATATTGATCTACCGCCTTGATTATGCTATAATTCATCAAGTTGAAAACAGGCGTTTTGACATTGAGTGCGTTGCTCAATACCATCAAAATACCTGTGAACGGTTACGATTTTAGTTACAATGTTTGTCGGTCGTTCAGGTCTCTTTAATGCCCTGAGCAATCTGTCATTGAGTTGTGAAAGGCTTTATATTGAATTGTATACCAGGAACTGCCCAAAAGAATTACAAATGGCTGATTTCTGAGAAATAGTGAGTTGTTTGGCTACTGTCATGGGAGCATCACACCTGTGAGGTCACAGGTTCGAGTCCTGTATAGCCCAATCGTAAGTATCTCGTGAAGCGTTAATTGTATTCCGGGATACGCCAGTACGAGATACGAAATGCATGTTCCGCTGAGTAGAATTCAGAAGATCATCGGCGAAAGGATGTTGAAATCCAAGCTGAGCAAGCCCTGTTTTTACCTCGAGTTAAAGGCGGATGTAACAGAGTTGATGGCCATTCGGCCCAAACTTAGAAAGTCATCAGGCGTTAAAATAACCACGAATGCCTTCTATATTCATTCTCTGGGCCTGGCGGCGCAGGAGTATCCCCTCGTGTTAGGCCGCTTTGACGAAAACGGTATAGGGATAGCCGAGCGCATTAATGTCGGCTTTGCCGTAAATGCCCCACAGGGTCTCGTGGTGCCGGTGGTGAAGGATGCCGGAAAAAAGACATTAGCCGATATTGCGCGTGAGGAAAGGTTGCTGACCGATAAAGCGCGTGACAATCAGCTCACACTCGAAGATATTGAAGGTGAGACTATTGCACTGAGCAATCTTGGCGCGTATGGCACAGATTCGTTTTTCGGAATCGTTCCGCCGCAGACCAGCACTATTCTGGCCGTAGGCAACGTTGTGCCCACAGTCATCTACAAGAATGATGAAATAACAGTGCGAAAAATGCTCAGACTTTCTCTGGCGGCTGACCGCAGAGTTATCAACGAGACCTATGCGGCCCGGTTCCTGGGCTTCATTAAGGAGAAATTACAAAATCCACAACAGTTGATGTGACAGCAGAGTTGGCCTATTCTACTATCACGGTCTCATCGGGCGACATACCAAGTCTTTTGAACCTTCCGGCCCGGCCTTTTTGATCGCCGACGTTAATTTCTCGAGCAATTTTTCCTACTTGCAGTGCGTGTTCTCTCGGAACTACCAACACACCGTCACCGTCAGCTACGATCAGATCCCCGGGGTAGACAAGGACACCGGCACAACTTATAGGGAAGTTGTAGGATTCAGCTATAAGCCTTCCCGGCCGAACTCCCCGAGTGCTATGTCCGTTCTTGCAATAGACCGCAATCTTCTTTACCTTGACGATTTCATCGGTGTCGCGTGCGCCGGCGTTCGTCACGGCTCCTACTACACCTTTTTCCGCCCAGCCGAGGCTGTTGTTGGAACCGATGAATCCACATTCGTCAATTCCGCCGGCATCAATAACGACGATGTCTCCCGGTTTTGCGACGCTGAGCCAGGCGTCGGGCGCTCTTTTATACTGTTGGGACTTGAATTTCTTGAATCCCTCAAGGTCTGGAAATGAATTTTGTCCCGCTCTAACGTCAGTAGGCACATGGCGAACAGTAATGGCAAATCCGATTACCCTGTGAGAAAAATTTTCTACATCCCGCCATAAGGGACGGATGTCATTGTTCATTAAACCTATGTCCTGCAGGCCAATCAGGTCCATACCATCGAGCACGTCCGTGAGCCGTAAATCCTTATACAGCTCAAGAATTTCCTTTCGTGCCTGCTCGCTGTCGTCAAAGCTCTTATTCTGTAGAATCCTGACGCCTTCAGGTGTTTTGAGTTTCCGGGCGTTTGATTTTTCCGCCTCTGTCACGGGAATACCCAATATTAAAATAAGCAATATTAGTGACATAAGGCCGGCACACTTTGAATTGAATTTGGTGAGGTAACACATGGCGATCTCCTAATAATGGTTAACAAAATGTTCTTATCTAATTCAATAAACACATGACTGTGCCTCGTGTTCTATTGGTGACAGTGTCAAAATTCGGAGTGTCCTTTTTCAGCCTGGTTTGGGTTGATTGGTGTTTTTGTAAATGCATCATCCGGCGGAGCATCGACGGATTCGGCGGCCCTCTGAGAATCGGTCTGCGGGATCGGTTTGATTTCGATAGGAGGCCGGATTTGATTTTCATCGGTGTTGGTGTGAGGTGTGTCCGGCTGTAGCGGCACCTGCAAATCAGGTTGTGGTATATCCGGGGACGTTGAAGGCTGGAATTGAGCGTGGATAAATTCGGCTACTTTCCTGTAGTCCTCGGCGCCGTGGCAGTTTCGCTCGTATTCAAAAATTGTTTTACCGTAGCTGGGTGCCTCGGCGAGCTTGATATTTCTTCGGATAAAAGTGGGTAAAACCCATGCCTGTGCCCAGGCGCTGTTAGTTCCGCGTGCGTTATTGAGAAACTGCTCGATGTCGGCCTTGACTTCATTTGGAAGTGAGGCTCTGCTGTCGAACATGCACAGCAAAATCCCTTTCACTTTCAGATTCGGATTTATTCTTTTGTTGACAAGCTCGATCGTTTGCAGCAACTTGCCGAATCCCTGCAAGGCCAGGAAATGCGGCTGCAGGGGAATCAAGACCTCATCGGCTACAGCAAGAGCATTAAGGGTAAGCAAGCCCAGTGATGGAGCGCAGTCGATGAGGCAGTAATCGAATTTATCTGAGCTTGGTTGAACAGCCTCTCGCAGAATAATTTCTCTGCCGACCACACTTACAAGCTCGCTTTCGGCGCCGACCAGGTTGATATTTGCCGGGAGCAGCCAGAGATTGGGACGAACGAGCATAATTTGCTCTTCAAATTTAGCTGACTGAGTCAGGACTTTGTATGAGCCGGCCTCGACAATTTGCGGCTCCAGACCAAGATGTATTGTCAGATGGGCCTGCGGATCAAGATCAATAGCGACCACCTTAGAGCCCGCCGCAGCAAGGGCTGCTGCGGTATTGGCCACTGTTGTGGTTTTGCCTACGCCTCCCTTTTGGTTTAGTACTGCGATCGTTCTCATAATCTATTTGTCGTTGCCTCTTAACCGTAGCACATCATTCTTGCTACTCGTTATGGGATACGATTTTTTTTCAGGACGGCATCAAGAACGCCATTAACAAACCCCGGCGATTTGTCCGTACTGAACTTCTTGGCAAGCTCGATAGCCTCATTTATCACAACTTTGGGCGGGATGTCAGGACAGAAATTCAACTGATAAACCGCCAGTCTTAGAATACTTTTATCGACAGGTGAGAGTCTTGTGAATTCCCACTTTATTGTCGAGGCAATTATCAATTCATCGCACTGTTTCAGATTTTCCCACGTTCCTTTTGTCCACTCCGAGGCGAGGTTGCTTATAAAATCATCCGTACTTGCTTCTGTGAAGAACCGGCCTAAAGACTCGAGTATATCAGAACCCTGAACATCGAGTTGATATAACGCCTGCATTGTCAATTCTCTGGCCCTTGTTCTTCTATCCATGTTCATAGCCTATAACTACGAACTACTTAACTGTTGCATCACGTCGGCCATTTCCATAGCTGTCAGCGCTGCATCGGAGCCCGCATTGCCCATTTTCGTGCCGGCCCTTTCGACGGCTTGTTCGAGTGTCTCGCAGGTCAGGACGCCAAATATCGCCGGCGTCGCGCAGTCGTAGTTGATTTGTCCGATACCACGGACTACCTGCTGGCAGACATAATCGTAATGGGCGGTTTGACCTCGGATGACCGCGCCGAGGCATAGAACCGCGACATATTTGCCGCTGTTGGCAAGCTTTTTGCACACCTGTGTAATTTCACAGGCGCCAGGAACCCAGATTACGGATATCTGCTCATCTGCGGCATCATGACGCTGGAGGCAATCTATCGCACCGGCAAGCAGCTTGGAAGTTATGAATTCGTTGAACCTGCTGACTACAATGGCGTACCTGCCTTCGCCGGCTGTTACCTGGCCTTTTATCTCTTTAATCATAGCTTTGCTTCTCCAAAATAATTATAGCGTATAGCGTTTTTTTTCGTTCACTAACCGCCATTTTTTTGAACGCACATTATAAGACTATCGACGGCGACTTTCCAGAAAAACAAGCCGTCACAAAAAGAACTCCAGGCTGCATCATTTTAACCACGGAGGTTAACCTTTGCAATTATAAGAGCTTATGACCTGAATTTCCAGTAAAATTTTACGGCGAACAAAAAGCGCTTCAAGAGCCGGGAAACTATTAAGGCGACGGTATTTTGTGGGCGATAAGGGCGTTGGTAATCCTTTGTTTGTTGGGCAACAGATCAGGTCAAGTAAGGTGTAGATATGATTTTCGAAGATATGGAATTTGGCCCCTTTGACAAAGCCGAGCAGAAAGCTCGCGAGGCTTTTGAGCTTTACGAAGACGGAAAGATGTCACAAGCCCTCGATGAGCTTGAGACGGCTCTTGAGATAAACCCTTCCAACAGTTCCTGGCATTTCAACAAGGCGCTTACTCTGGATGCTATAAGTCGGTTTGAGGATGCGATAAGGGAATACGAAACCGCTTTGCAGCTAAATCCTGATGATCTGGAGATATTAAATTCACTGGCGGTCGATTATACCCGAACTTGTCAATACGATCTGGCTATTGATACTTTCGAGCATATCCAGGAATTAGAACCGGATTTTGAACCCTGCTATTGCAATCGTATAATTGCTTATACCGAGATGGGCCTGCATGATTTAGCCGAGCAGATGTTTTATCTTGCCCAGCAGATAAAACCGCATTGTGCGTTGTGCTACTATAATATCGGCAACAGTCTTTTTGCCCGGGGCGAATATAAAAGAGCTATTCGCTGCTGGCTTCGAACGGCCGATCTTGAATCGAGCCATCCGCAAATTCACTACCGAATTGCTCAGGCTTATTGGTCGGACGGCAAGGCAGAAATCAGCAGGGAACATTTCCTGACAGAGCTTCGTATCAATCCGGGCGATGTTGACGTTATTTTCGATTTTGGTTTGTTTCTGCTTGAGACCGGCGATATCGAATCAGCAAAGGAGAAGTTCAACAGAATTCTCGAACTGGATCCGGATTTTGCGGCCGCCTTGTTTTATCTTGGAGAAATTGCTTTTAACAACGGTGATTACGAGCGGGCTGTAGAACTATACAATCAAGCAATCCAAAAAGACAAGACCCTCACGGGTCCGTGCTATAGACTTGCTCAGTGTGCGTTATTGAAAGACCAAAAGACAGAGGCCAGAAATTATTTGGTTTCTGAGTTGAAGCTGGCTTTGGAGGATGTTGATACACTTATATCGATGGGATCGATGTTTCTGGCCGTAGATGATGCAGGATGTGCGACACATTGTCTGCTGCGGGCGATTGATATTGATTCTGCCAATGCAGATGCCTATTATTACCTGGGTTTGGCCAGTTCCTTAAAAGGTGAGTTTGAGGATGCGGCAGAGCTTTTTAGTCACGCGCTTGATATCAGAAGTGAGCATATTCCCACTCTAAGGGATTCGGCTCTTGTTTATCTGGCAATGGGCAGATTAGACGACGCCGCAAAGAGGATTAAGAAAGCGTGTAGCCTGGATTGCAAAGATCCGCACTTGAAGAAACTTGATCGGAAAGTTACTCTCGCCCGTATAAAACGGGGTCTAAAGTATTATCTCTGTCGATTCGGGCTTCGTTTTACCTACAGAAATTCTCTTTAAAAAACTTTGATGTACATATCTTTTTTTATCTGTAAATTGACTCTTTAAGCCAAAGTGCAGATAAAAAATTCTCATCCTGCCACCAGGATAAGTAAATCCATTAGGGGCTTCCAGGGGCTGCAAGTACGACACAGCCCTTTCATCAAGCTTGGATTCTGACAATACTCCTACAATGTTCTGCGTCTTCGCAGCCAGCCGACAAGACTTACCCCGATAGTACCTAACAGAATAGCACCTGGAGCTGGGATCGCATTAAACTGCAAGTCATCCGCTGCGAAGAATCCGCCGGCGATCTCAATTCGCGAAATATCATAGGTGGGTCTGGTTATGACCGCGTAGATATTAGCCCCGGGTGTTAAGACGTGCGATTCGAGCAGAATGCCGCCACTGTCATAGACGCTTAGAGTCTCCGGCCCTCCGGCGCTGTCTGCAATGCCAAGACCAATTTGGCTTGCCGGCAGTGCCAGGTCGAACCGAATGATGCCGTTCCATTCATATCGAGCGCCGGTCCCAATGTAATTGGGCGGGCTTTGAGTGCCCGGATACCGCGCGAAAGCAGCACCTGTACCCGTCAATTCGGTTATGGAGGCAAGACCGAATGCTGCATAATCACCTGGTAAAATCGGGGTTCCGGCAGGCTGGTCATCAAAGTCTATCAATGTCCCAAAGACCGGACTTAAGGCCGGGGAGGCTGTGCCATAGCTGATAGCAGCATTAGCCGAGGAGCTACCCAGGCTGACAAAAAATCCTAATAGTACGCAAATCGTTATAAACTTTTGTAGCATTTTTTCTCCTTAGTCATATAAACCTCTTGTGACCCGAAGAGTTTTGCGCAACGACCCAGCGGGTTTTACATTAGGTAAGGTTGCCCAACTGGCAAGATTTGGTAGACCACAAACAAAGTGGTAAACAGATGCGGATGGAAATTAAGCGCCATGCTCAAATAATAGCACTAAGCATTTAGCTGCCTCAAACTCCTCCTCTTTTTCTTGCCGCATTACCTCACTCCAACTTTGTTCCAAACCTGATACACGTTCAGGTCTTTGCCCAGGAACCGTGGATCCGTAATACGCCGTAAAGCTCAAATCAATAAAGACTTACTGGCCTTACTTACCTATTTATACCACACTTCCTATGTTAACGTCAAGAAAAATTTCAAAGATATTCACAATTTTTATGTACATTTCGGCAGTAAAATTGAGATATTGTGCTTTGAGAACGGTTTTTCCAGCAAATTTTAGAGTTTTTTTTCGTCAAGACAATGCAGAATTAGGGTTCTTCCGTGGAAATTTTGATAAAAAATCCCCTTCTATAACATAAAAGAATTGTCCTTGCTAATTTTCATGCTCTTCTTTATTTGCAAATTCGCGCCAAATACGTTAGTCTATTACGTCCGGCCGAGTGGCGGAATGGCAGACGCTGGGGACTTAAAATCCCCTGCCTGTAATGGGCGTGTGGGTTCGAATCCCACCTCGGCTAATATTTGAATATCGTGAACCGTGAAGCGTAGCTCTACTACGGGTGTCTCGAATAAGACATAAGATACACGATAAAGAATAGTCTGCTGTATTATTAGCAGCCAGTGATGTTTTGGAGATAGATTATGGCAAGTAAGAACTTTAAGCTGGTGGATGTAGGCAAACCCAATCTATATCGCCAGATGTTTCCATATACTGAATTTCCGTCAGTCAAATTCGACGGCCAGCAGGTTGAGTATGATATCCCGGAAAAAATTTGGATAACAGATACGACCTTCCGTGACGGCCAGCAGGCAAGGCCGCCTTATATGCCCGAACAAATCCTCAGGATTTACGACTTATTGCATGAGATAGACGGGGGCACCGGCTTGATTCGACAGTGCGAGTTCTTCCTATATTCACAGCGAGATAGAGAGGCGGTTGAACTATGCAAAAGCAGGGGTTATGAGTTTCCCGAGATAACAGGCTGGATAAGGGCTGTGGCGTCTGATTTTAAGCTGGTCTCGCAAATGGGACTTGGTGAAACCGGCATTTTGACCTCGGCCAGCGATTATCATATATTCCTGAAGCTGCGAAAGACACGGGCACAGGCGATGACTGCGTATCTTGATATTGCCAGAGCTGCTTTAGACAGCGGAGTTATCCCTCGCTGCCACTTTGAGGATATAACGCGAGCGGATTATGAAGGTTTTGTTTTGCCTTTTGCCGTTGAGTTAATGAAACTTGCCAAAGAATATGACAAACCGGTTAAGGTTCGTCTTTGCGATACGCTTGGATTCGGCCTGCCGTGGACGGGAGTTTCTTTGCCCCGGAGCGTCCCAAAGCTCATCCGCGGACTTCGAGAGATCGGGGTTCCCTCCGAATGGCTCGAATGGCACGGTCATAACGATTTTCATAAGGTTCAGGTGAACGCTGCAACGGCGTGGCTCTACGGATGCAGCGCCGCAAACGCCGCGATATTCGGTTGCGGCGAGCGAACAGGCAATCCTCCTCTGGAGGCGCTTGTTGTAGAGCACGCCCAGTTGAAAGGAATGACAAAGGGCGTCAACTATGCGGCAATAACTGAATTGGCTCATTACGCCCGGAAGGAACTGGGCATTGAGGTTCCACGGAACTATCCGCTGGTCGGAAAGGATTTCAATGTTACCAGGGCGGGCATTCACGCGGACGGCTTGTTGAAAAACGAGGAAATATACAATTGCTTTGATACTGAACAATTGCTGAAACGCCCGGTTGGCGTGGCGATTACTGATAAGACCGGTGCGGCGGGTATCAAGCACTGGATAGAGGCCCGGTACGAGATTCAAATCCCCAAGCACGACCCGCGTATAACCTGGATAAAAGACAGAATCGACACCGAGTATGCGGCTGACAGAGTGTCGATGATTTCGGACGAGGAAATGTTCCAGTGGATAAAGGACGCCTTTGGAAGTGATTTGCCGCAAGAAAAATAAAATAGTTCATTGTAATTAGCCCATGGTTCGTCGATGAACAGCGAACAATGAACTACGAACAACGAACGATGAACAATCAGATTAAAGCAGTACTATTCGATCTCGGCGAAACCTTGCTGAACTTCGGTAGATTCAGCGCCACCCGGCTCTTTCGGCAGGGAGCGAGATTGTCGTACAATTATCTCAAAAGTAACGGCCAGCCCGTGGGTAACTTCGAGTATTACTGCTGGAGAAACCTGATTGCGCTGCGCATCCAACACTTATTGTCCAATATAACGAAAAATGATTTTAACTCGTCGGCTTTGTTGAGGGGTATCGGTACAAAAAAAGGTGTCAAGCTTGACGGGCAGCACTGGCGCCATTTTGCATGGCTTTGGTATGAGCCGTTGAGCAAGATCGCCACCATAGAGCCGAAGACAAGAGAGACCTTAGCCGCTGTAAGGGCGGTTTGCGAACCGCCCCTGCCGCTCGGCATAGTTTCCAATACCTTTATAAGTGGCCATTCCTTAGAACAACATCTAAAGCAATTAGGCTTATTGGATTTCTTTACTGTCAGAATTTATTCGTACGAGTTTGATTTTCGCAAGCCCGATACCCGTATCTTCAAAATCGCCGCCGAGCGGATCGGAGAGCCGGCCGAGAACATAATGTACGTCGGAGACCGTATCGACATGGATATCAAACCTGCTTTGAAGATCGGCTTCAAACCGGTTCTAAAAGCCGCATACACTAATGCTGGAAAAACACCGCCCAATGGAGCATGGAAAATAACCCAGATTTCCGAACTGCCGGCCCTGATAAAAAAAATCAACGCCAAAAAAGGAACCTAAAAAACAATTCTTAGTTCATTGACCCAGTGGAGGAAATCCTGTATTACGGTAGTTATTCTTTCGCTCCGTGCTTGCGCAGCAGTTCGATAATTTCGGTGTGGTCTCCCTCTTTGGCCAGAGACAGAGGCGTTTTACCATACCAGTCTCTGGTGTCCATTTTGGCCCCGTGGGCAAGAAGCATTTCTGCTACTGTCTTTCTGCCGCGGAAAGCCGCCCAGTGTAGCGGCGTTCGCCCCCTCTCCCTTTCCACAGTATTCGGGTTTGCACCCTTGTCAAGAAGCATCTTTGTCATATCCCCGTTGTAAGCCGCATAATGCAAAAGCGACCAACCCCATCGGTCTGCCGCGTTGACGTCGGCCCCATAGTCTAAGAGTAGTTCGAGGCCATATGCGTCGTTACGCCAGACAGCATAGAGCGATGCTTCTTCATCGGGCTTGTCATCTTTGGAGATGATAGCGCCTTTGGCTAGAAGGAGGTCGATCAGTTTCCTGTGGCCGTTCTTGACGGCGAAATGGAAGGGCGTATTCCCGCTCTTATCTTTGGCATCGACCTCTGCCCCGTGGGCCAGGAGGACCTCGGCCGTAAGTTCAACTCGTTTGTCTCGCCTTCTTATCATGGACACACGGTGAAGGGGCGTCTGGCCTGCCTTGTTTCTTGCTTGTACGTCAGCACCTTTGGCGATCAGCAACTCCAGCAAGTCTTTGCTGACATCCGGGCTATCAGTCGCGGCGTGTAAGGGCGTATTGCCTGCTATGTCCCTGGCGCTGATACTGGCTCCGTTGGCGAGAAGCAGTTCGGGCACGAACTTCGCCCCAAAATTAGCGGCAATGTGCAGGGGGGTTCGGCCCGATGAATCTGTGGCGTTGACGTTCGCCCCTTTGGCAATAAGAATTTTAGCTACTTCTTTCTGGCCATAATAAGCCGCTTCGTGCAATGGGGTCATACCTCTGTCGTCCTTAATGTTGACATCGGTTCCTCCGGAAATAAGT
>DATLBB010000321.1:0-31107 GCA_035527155.1 Sedimentisphaerales bacterium | reverse complement strand
GCCTCTGCGGCTTGAAACAAACACACAATACGCAAACGTGGCTTCGAGCGCAGCGAAGCCACGCTATACGCAAATCACAAGCTGGTCTTAAGGCAGTCCGGCATAAAGCAGCAGGCCGTGTTAGAACAATCACCGTTTGACCTTCCAAAACACGGCTCGAAACCCTCTGTCACCTGGATACTGTGGATAAGTTCTGCTTTCTTCATCTTGCCGGGTGTTATCCCGAGCTTTTTTGCCTTTGTTTTTATTTTAGGCATACCCATAGGTTTATTCTGTACTTTTGTTGCGGCCATCTGTTTTCTCCTTGTTAACCTGCTAAAGCAGGCACATTACTACTTTTAATTCTAACTAAAAAGTGGCCAGCATCTCTACTGGCCTTTTGCTTTATCGCCAACTCTCCCGGCTAACTACTCCCAGCCTCTGGAACATTTCCTCATTATATATTTCGAACATTTAGGCTGGTAACATCGACAAAAAATACTAAAAAAGTGCGAATTTTTGTCTGCTATTGTCATATTTCTTGTGAATTTTTACGAATTAAACGCACTTATTACGCGTTTTCCGAGTTTTTTTGCAACCGACCGTGTATTTAATTGAAGATATGCCGCAAAATTACCTGAGCTTCCCCACACGATATACGCAATACGCACGACACAATACGAATAACTACCTCATGACCCAGCGTTTGCCTTTGTAACTCAGCCTGGCATAAGACCTTAGAGCTGGGTCGCCGCTCAGCGCGTAGCTTAATTCAAGCGTCTTTCTAAGGTAGACCTTGACCGGCTTACCGGCATCGTCTTTTGCTACCGGATGGTCAATGGCAGCCGTCTCGTTGCTTAGACCTGTTATAAATACTTTGATATTCTTGACTTGCGCATCAAAATCCGGCCAGACAACAGCGATATCCTTGGCGTTATCTTCACCCTCAAGCATCATATTACCGGTCTTTTCCAGAGGTTCGAGAAAAGGGTATTTTCGCTGATAACGCCTTTTTATTCCCTCAAACACCCCTGCTGGCGTGTTCCTGCCGGCCGGTATAACGTGAAAAGTATCGGTCATCAGGTCGCAATTGGGGTAGAAATCAACATCGCTGCCTGTTTTGTTCGTCAGCGTTATTATCGTGTACCAGAATCGTCTCGCCTTGCCACTTCCGCCTGGCCGCAGCATAATTTGCTGTGGATGCTCAAATGTTACATCTACTGTCCAGTCCATTTGGCCGGGCACGATAGCCGGCTCAGGTGCCGCTATACAAACGCCAGCCATCACCGCCCAGACTGCCAACGTCCCATAAATAAAGCTCTTCATCGTATAGCCCTTTAACCTCTTTATGCTACTGCGCACTTATAAGTATTGTACACGAAAATCGCCCAATATCCAAGAATATTCTTTAATTATACACCATTGTCTCCAACCTTATCATCGACCTCTTATCTGTGTCTGTTTCCGCAATTTTTAAGAATTTTTTGCCCTATCCACCCTGATTCCTGTAGCCTTAAACAGCTACTAAAAACGGAAAAGCATTGCCTCATACAAAGAATTGAGTTATTTTATCCCGCGACCGGGTAAATTCGTATCTCGAATGTGATACGAACTGCAAAGATGCGAAAGGCAGAATTCAATGGCGGACGAACAAAAACGATTAGTGCGGCAGATTTTACTGCGGCAGATTGAGATTCTTCTCGAAGCCAACAACACCGCTACCCTCCGACGATTGCTCAACGAGCAGCGAGCGAGCATACTTGCTGAAATCGTGGAACTTCTCGACAATGACCAGAGACGCATTGTCTTCAATGTACTGAACAAACCACTGTCAGCCGAAGTTTTGGAGAAGGTTGATGAAGCCACACGCTCCGCACTTTTCGATATCCTCGAAGACGAGGAGCTGAGGAGCATCATCTCACACCTCGATGCCGACGATGCCGCTGACGTCCTGCTGGAGCTGTCCGCAGAAGAAAGCGCCGAGATATTGGAGAGCATGCCCCCTGCCGAGTCCGCAGAGATTAAAGACCTCATGCGATACTCTGAGGATTCAGCCGGCGGGATTATGGACCCCGCTGTAATAAGCGTTACTGAAGATGCTACCGTCGCACAAGCCGTCAATAAAATCCGCGCCGCCGAAATAGATGAGGATTTTTATTCGGTTTTTGTCGTTGACAAAAACGGCAAATTCCTCGGTGACGTTCGTGTCCGGTTTTTGCTCACACGGCCCGAAAACACTAAGATAAACGATCTGATTGATCCTAACACTATCTACGTTGTGGCCGATGATGACCAGGAGAGGGTCCGCAACGTCTTCAGAGACAACGACCTTATTGTTGTACCCGTTCTGGACAAGCAGCACAAGCTCATCGGCAGAATCACCGCTGACCGCATCGTCGAGGTTGCAGACGAGGAGGCCGCTGAGGACTTATACGCGATGGCCGGAACGGACCCAGACGAGCTTGACAAGGTCTCGGTCTTCCACGCCGCCCGAGTCAGAATGACCTGGCTGCTGCCCTGCTTGCTCGGCACCGGAATTACCGCTCTGGTCATCATGTTTTTCCATGTAAAGTTCAGCTTTGAAAATCTCGCCCGAATCTTTACCGCCGCCGTCGCCTTTGTCCCCATGATTGCCGCCATCAGCGGCAACGCCGGCCTGCAAACTTCCGCCATTGTCGTCTCCGGCCTCGCTACCGGCCACTTGGCGGCATTGAAATTAAGCCAGGTCTTTACACGTGAAGTGCGAATTGCTCTTCTTGTAGCATTAAGCTGCGGACTAATAGGTGGTATGGCCTGTGCCTTTTTACTTCATTTCAAGGCCCCGTCAGGAACCGTCGAACCCTTACGCCTTGTCCTTGCCTTTGGCACCGCAATGTTTTCAGCCATAATGGTTGCAACGACACTTGGATTATTTTTGCCGTTTTTGTTCCGCCGAATCGGAATCGACCCGGCCATAAGTTCCGGCCCGCTCGTTACTACCGCAAACGATTCCATAAGCGTCGCAATCTATATGACTCTAACACTGCTGCTGGCACAGTAAGGAGATAAAATTATGCAGGACCTTAATTACACCTGTCCCAAATGTGGAAACTCTCAGTGTGAAGTCGGCGAATTTCGCGCTGCCGGCGGGTTCCTCAGTAAAATATTCGATGTCCAGTCAAAACGCTTTACAACCGTAATATGCACAAGGTGCCAATACACTGAAATCTACAGGGCAGCGTCCAGCATGCTCGGAAACATTTTCGATTTATTTACTAATTAGTGCGGGTTAATTTGGTGTGGGTGCCTGCCCCATTGCTTAGAGTATCGTCCACTCTAATGGGGTCATTGCGAGCGAGGTGCAGCCGAGCGCGGCAATCTCAACTTCGTAATTCGATACTCACCATCACTCGTCTGTCATCCCTTAATGTCTAAAAACTTTCTGATGATAGCTTAGAAAGCAAAATGCCCCGACAAAAGCTCGGGGCATTCTGATTTATCTTCGTAAAAAACTCTAAATAATCAATCCTTTATTTACCCGTATACCACCTCTCAGGAACATTGTCCCCTGTAGTTTCCCAAAGCCAGCTAACATGTCCATCCAGCCACAGAATACTGGCTTTTCCACCAGTCTGGTAGTCATCATCCAACTTTACAGCATGCCTGAAAATCCCCCTATATTGTGGCATACGCTCAGGATTACCTCCTGGTCGATAATGCGTTAGGTTCATAGTACCGGGACCGTCATTATGGAACATATCTATACTACCTTGTTCGACTCTTGGTTCAACGTGGTCGGTACAGAAAATAAATTTCGAAGGTTGTCGTATATCACTTATGTTTCTATTGCTTCCAAATGCATTGATACCAAACCCTGCCTCGTTAATTAAGTAAGCTTGATCTTGATTAACACCACCGGTATTTATGAGTCTGGCAGCAACATCTCTGAAACCAGGACAGCCAAAAATCTTCCTGTTCTTTACATAATCTATATAAGCTACACCCCAATAGCATTTTTCTCTATCCGTGCTCGAAATTTTACCTGTTGCTGGGTCGATCCACTCATATCCATTACACCAGTTGCCAGGAGGCACCGGGTTCTTTGTCGACTGCGGTGGGTATATATCAGCCGTTACACCTTCGTTGTCCTCTATGAACATTAACACTAACAGCGCGACTTGTCTCTGATTTGACGTACACAACATATCCCGCACTCTTGCCCTGGCTGCCTCAAGAGCAGGTATCAGCATCGCCATCAATAACGCAATAATGGCGATTACCACTAAAAGCTCTATTAACGTAAATGCCCTTCTTTTATCCATCTTGAAACAACGCCCCTTTCTTTTGAACCACCCATAAGATGCACAAAACCTGCCTTATGTTGCGTTAATTTCACATTTTTTAATTATTTTATCGGTACTTCTATAAAATAAAGTATATCTTAAATCCGACTTTTTTTCAATCCCTAAGTCAAAAAACTTGAAAAAAAGTCTAACGAATTAGGCTCAAGTGGCATTTTAGCGTTTTTTTTCTTAAAGGCTCCAAGAAAATGAAATAGCAGATGTCTGTCATTTCGAGCGGAATCCCGACTTGTCGGAACGGAATCCCCACTTTCACTGGAGGTTGTTTGCCTTGTTTAGCCGTGCCTCCAACGGCGACGAAACATGAAAATGTCATTACGAGCACTTCGCTTCGCTCAGCATAAACTCCGCGAAGCAATCTCAACTCTCAGAAAGCCCGGGATTGCTTTATTCTTTACTCTCCTCGCAATGACAATCCCTCAAATCACAACTAACTGTCCGCTTCCCACCAAAACTCCCAAAGTAGACCGCACTTATACCATTCGATTCTTCACTAATTATAGGCCCTTTACGGCGGTGGATAACTAAATCTGCCGAAAAATCAAAATAATTGTGCAAACGATAAGCTTGACAATTCGCAGAAAATCATTATAATAGAGTGGCGTAAGGGCTTTGTTTTACGAATGTTAGAGTAACGTAAAGTGCATAAGTCATGTGCTCTTCTGCGTCTGTCTGCAATTACAAGGAAAAGGTGAGAAAGGATTAACCGCAGCTTTCACGGATTAGCGCCGATTTATTTCAATATAGACTTTGAGGTTGGTACTAATTATGGCCGCAGAACAACCTGCCAATACGCACAAAAATTCGGACCTTGAGCCGCAGCTCAATAAGTATTTCCGCGCTGCCATAAAGACCCAGGCGAACGACCTGCACCTCAAGGTCGGCCAGCCCCCGAAATTACGCCTCTACGGAAGACTGAAAAATACCACCGGAGAAGTAATGACCCCGGAGAGAATGGAGCAGCTCGTCTTCGAGATTCTAACTCCCGCCCAGAAGGAAATATTCATCGAACACGGAACTCTCGACTTCGCACACGAAATCGGTGATGAAGACCGCTTCCGAATAAACATATTCCGCCAGAGAGGCGTGATTAGTCTTGCTGCAAGACGCGTCAGCGCAAACGTACCTCCGTTTGAAAGCCTCCATCTTCCAAAAAGTCTCGAAATGATATGCGAACGGGCTCAGGGACTCGTACTTGTCGTAGGACCAACAGGGTGTGGAAAAACCACCACAATCGCTTCAATGATAAACTACATAAACCACACTAGCTCCTGCCATATAGTCACAATCGAAGACCCAATCGAATATCTGTTTAAGGACGCCAAAGCAATCGTATCACAAAGGGAAATTGGAATCGACGTGCAGGACTTTGAGGATGCCTTGAGGTATTTGATGCGACAGGACCCTGATGTCGTCTTCGTGGGAGAAATGCGAGATGCCAAAACCGTCACTGCCGGAATGAGAGCTGCCGAAACAGGACATCTTGTCTTTGGAACGATGCACTCCGCAAATGCCTCCCAGGCAATTCACCGGCTCTTGGATTTGTTCCCGCAATCTGAAAGAGACCTTGCAAGACAAACTCTAAGCCTCGCAATGACAGCAATCGTTAGCCAGGTATTGCTGCCAAGTATCAAGGAAGGCATAGACAGGCTCCCTGCTCTGGAAATTCTTCTTGCAAATCCGGCAGTCAGAAAGCTCATCTCCGAAGGACGAGAAAATGATTTGCCTAACGTTATACGAAGCTCTCAACACGAAGGAATGCAGGACCTTACGGATAACCTTTGTGAAATGGTCAAAGACGGTTCTATAGACCCCAAGGACGCATATAGATACGCACCGAACAAGGAGGAACTAAAAATGGCGCTAAAGGGCATAAGAACCACTTCCAGCGGAATCCTGTGAGGATTGAAAGATTAAAAATAAAATCCATAACGTAAAATTCAAAATTAAATATCAAAAACAAAATAATAAAATTACACTGCAAAATGCAAAAGCTGGTTAAATGGTTAAATAATTACCAGTTACCAAGTGATTTGCTTTTTTGCTTTTTGCATTTTAACTTTTGATTTTTTTAAGGTATCTTATGCCGTATTTACTGCTGACTTCTGTGCAATACACCGGCTACATATCCATAATCAAGTTTCTCACCTTTTTGGTCTTGTTTTTTCTATGGCTGCCGTTGCTTGGCTGGGTCCACAAAGATGCCAAAGCCGTGGAAGCAAAAGAGGCCTTCTGGACTGCCGTTGTCCTCGGTACCGGTGCTGCTGCGGCATTAATCTGGCTCCTTATTCCTGTTTTTATCGTCGGAGTCCTCTTCTACGTGATGGCCGTTGGAACCGCATCTCTCTGCTATGTAAGGTACCGAAATTCCAGGGTTATGGATTATGGGCGCGTCTTAACTGTTGAACATATCAAAAGCTTGTTCGTCAGCAAACATAAAAAACTTGACGCACTCACAGGATTTCTTTTTATAACGGCCAACAAAAATGAAGTCCCTCTGCCTCAACCGCAAACGCCGGACTTTTTTGGGTATAAGGCAGCCTATGAACTTTTAACTGATGCTATGTGGCGAAGGGCAAGCGATATTATGTTTTCTCCCGCCACACAGAATTACAATGTTACTTACTACGTTGATGGTGCAGCCCTCAAACAGCCGGCTATAGCCAGAGGACAAATGGAGTTCTTGATTCACTTCCTCAAGAACCTTGCTGATTTGGACATTAACGAAAAGCGGAAGCCGCAGAAGGGAAAGTTCAAAATCCGTCAGGCCAAACAGGACAAAGATGACCAACAGGACACCGGGTGGGAAGTTACCACTGCCGGCTCAACCGCAGGAGAGCAGGTCAGACTAAAACAAATAATAAAGCAGGAAGTAACAAGGTTAGCTGACATCGGCTTGATGCCCGAGCAGCTCGAACAGCTAAATCAAATGCGCAGCAAAAAACAAGGCCTGTTTATCGTAACAGGGCCTAAAAAAAGCGGCGTAACAACTACATTTTATGCACTACTGAGAAATCATGACGCCTTCCTTAACAGCATAAACACACTTGAGAGACGACCCTCTGCCGACCTGCCAAATATTACTCAAAACGTCTTCACACTTAGTGACACCGGCACAACCACATTTGCAAAAAAGTTGCAGGAAGTAGTAAGAATGGGTCCTGATATCGTTGGCGTTGCAGACTGTGAGGACACCGAAACTGCTCAAGCCGCCTGTGCTGCCGCTAAAGATGGCAAAGTCATATATGTTAACCTCAAAGCCGATAGTGTAGTACAGGCGATGGGGAAATGGATAAAATTAGTCGGCGATAGAAACCTTATCGCAAGGACGCTGCGTGGCATAACTAACCAACGGTTGTTTAGAGTACTTTGTGAGGAATGCAAACAGGCGTATGCGCCCAATAACGAGCTTCTCAGAAAGTTCAACATCACCGCTGACAAGGTAAAAGCCCTTTATCGAACCGGCAAAGTCGTGGTTGGAAAACGTGGAAAAGAAATGACCTGCGAAAAGTGCCAGGGTACGGGTTACGTCGGAAGGACCGGCGTATTTGAATTTATCACAATAAATAACCAGTTAAGAAAAACCATAACACAATCAAAGTCACTGGCGGAAATAGGTTCACACTTTAGAGGTGCTAAAATGCTCTATCTCCAGGAGCAGGTACTGAGAAAAGTCATCAATGGAACAACGTCAATAGACGAAATGATAAGAGTACTTTCAGCGCAAAAAAAACGAAAGCCCAAATAACCGGAACAGGATGTGTAAATTGTTAATCGAGTCACGGATTACGAGAAAATGGGGACATTATAATGGTTGACTTAATTGTAGTGTTAATAGTGTTGGGCTGTGCTGCTTTACTGTATCTAAAAGGCACGCTCGTTAAGGCGTTTGCTACGTTAATAATTGCTGTTTGTGCAAGTGTAGTTGCGTTTGGCTACTTCGAGCTCCTGGCAAATGTCTTCATCGGCCGTGAGCTTCTCATGCCCTGGGCCCAGCCGCTATCTTTCGCGTTATTATTTATTTTGACCTTTGCCGTACTCCAGACAGCCGCCATCCAGTTGATTCGGCAGCCGGTTGACTTGGGACTTTGGCCTGAGCGCATCGGACGTGTCGTCTGCGGAATCTTCCTGGGCCTGTTCTTGTCCGGCTTGTTGCTTACAGCCCTCGCAATGGCGCCTATACCGAACAAATATCCTTACCAGCGCTTTGAAGAAAGGTATCCCGATGCCGAACACCCCAACAAGGTCCTGCTGAATCCTGATGGCCTTGTAGCAGGCTTGTTCAGTACTATAAGCAGTGGCAGTTTCAGTGGCAAAAGAAGCTTTGCCACTCTACATCCGGCCTTCATTAACCAGTCTTTCTTAAATCGACACAACACTCCTGATGGTGTACCAAGCATCACTAAATCGCAGGCAATAGAAGTACTAAGAAAAAATGCCGCCTGGTACGCACCCGAAGGTATAAAAGATTCGGATGGCAATCCCGTATCGCCGAAAAGCGGCTATATCCTCACCATCGTCCGCATCGGAATAAAGCAAAGCGCAGTAGTGCAGGCAGGAACATTTACACCTGCTCAGTTAAGGCTCATTTGCAAACAACAAGCCGATGCAAAGAATCCACTTGCCGGAAAAGGACAAATCGTTTACCCTGTCGGATACCTCGCGGGGCCGGACTTACTGCAAACCAAAAGATTGAGTGACGTGATAAAAGTAACCCGCTCTGACTTCGATGCCAACGCCAGGACAAGATGGATTGACTTTGCTTTTTATGTGCCGGCTGGTTTTGTGCCGGTGCTCGTCGAATTCAAGCAGAACAGCATCGCCGAAGTCCCACCCCTCGTAACCGCTGAGCAGGCACCCCCGCCGGAGCCGTTCGTTCCCTCTTCTGAAAGAGAAAAGCCTGCTTCAAAACCTGGCAATCCTTCTCAGCCGCAAACCTCCAAACGACCAACACAGCCAAAAAATACTTCTGATAAAAAAGGCATTGGACTTAGCCCTCTCACCAGACCGCTCGTCGGCCCCCAGCTCGATGACTACAAATAACCTAATAATTCTATTTACTAATTGCCGATTGCCTGAACCTGACATTCCTGCGAAACTTGTCCTGAGCGGAGTCGAAGGAGCAGGAATCCAGGACGTTCGAGCTCGTTTTAGGATTATTTCTTTCGGCAATTTTCAACTGTAATTGGTCTAACCACGCTATTGACAAACGCTGAACGGAAAGAAAAACTACGGCATGAGACAATTTGTGTGTTATTTTATCACCAGGCTCGCTCCACCGGTTCATCTTGAGTCCATTCTGGGCTGCCTTTGGCAACCCAACGGACGAACTGAGAATGTACAGTTCCGACTGTTACTGCTTGAAAGGTATTGAGTCCTGCCAACTACCCTGAGCAACTCACAGCCAATTGTTCCACATCCAGTTCCATCAGATGTTCGAGATAAGTGTTTAACTCTTCTTCTGAAAAATTGGCGAGAAATTCCGGCTTGGCGCTTCTGTTAATTTCACAGATGCAATCTATCAACTCCCTTTTACTCATTTGCAACATCCTTCAAAACTACTAAGCTGCACCCCCAACCTATCCAGTATCGACAGGCTGAACTTTTTTTCTTTAGCCGACCCGCTGCACGCCGAACTAACGCCCTATAACATAAGACACTACATAACAGGCCTGGCCGGACTTCGAGCACAACATATAGCTCGACCAAACGACCACCTCGCCTTAGTTATTTCAATGTCCAATAAAATCACCATCACCGGCAGCCAATCCAAACAAAAAAAAACAGGTTTTTTTTCATTTTCCGCATAAACGCTTGGCTTTATAATCACAAGCGGATAGATTTAGATTCCAGCGATACCGGCTGAACGATTGTTTTGAGCGGTAGTTGACTCGCGTGCTGAAAATACAAATTCAATTCAGGAGCCAATTAAATGAAAGCCCTTTTAATAGCTGCTTTAAGTGTCGTAGTGATGCTTGCCGGCTGTGCAAGCTCGAGAACTTTCCAGCTTAAACAAGAGCGCGCGGCAGATAATTCTCGCTCAAGGATAAAGCACATTAAACTTCAAAGGGCCGCAGAAATAGCAAAAGAAGTATTAGAAGAAAACAATTATTTCGTTACCCATTTTGAATGGGAGGCAAACCATTACGCCTGCGTGAGGTCAACGAGGTCTGTCGCAAAAGGATGGATTTTGTCCGACTCCCACAACTATCGGGCCGAAATTAGAATCACAAAAAAAGACCAGGGTCACCGTTACGAAGTGTCCTCGTATTGGAAGTATAATCCATGGCTTGACCTTAATCCGCTTGGAGCTTTCAGGCCCTATCACAGAGACGAGAAGGAAGAAAAAAAGATTCTTGATTGTATAGAGAAAAAGTGTCAGTAGGCCGAACCTGACCGCCGAGATACTTGATACTGGATTTTATAAACGAGATACGAATTCTCCTCCTGCCCCATTGGTCAGAGCGCCGCTCACTCTAACGGGGTCGCCTCTCTCCTCGTCCCTTTACCCACGAAATCTGCGGCTATACCAATTGATTATTGTATATGACATTCTTCGGCTTCGCCTGATTTACTTTTGCTGACCCTTCAACCTGCTCCTTTTTATGGCTTCAACGGTCAGTATTAGGCCTACCGTTAAAAGGACCACGACCAGCGTGTACTCCCAAAAATAGGGGGCAGTATTTTTCCATCGCTCAGTGACAAACCAGAAAATAGTTGCTATCCCGCCCCACATAATATATACCTGTACCATATTCATTATCGAGTTTCCCTTTCAAAAGGACATCGAATCCGCAAACACGGCCTGAAAGTCCGGGCCGCGGGCTATCGTGTGGGGATTCTTATATTCGGCAACGTTATTGGATAAGATACTATCATAAATGTCCAGGTGTAGCGATGGTCCTTATCAAATGTCTCGACACCTGAACAACCCTGAACACCAATAGCCGATGCACGATACGAGTAACTGCCTGCGATAATAGTTTTCTTTATCGAATCATTCGGAGGTAATATAAAACTGTATTCTTCCGGTCCGGTAAGATTTATGGAAATATTTTTGCTGGATTGATTTTTTATGAACACTTCCGGAGGGCCCAGACCTCTAACATAGCGGGATTGAAACGGACTTTGACTACTTCTATCGAAACTGGTTGTCGGAATCTTGGGCGTTGTCGGTGCGCTTCTTGAGAGGGTTGGCGAGCGCATCGGTGGTTTCGGCGGTGCCAGTTGCTTTCTTGTGAGGACATCCGCCGCTGTAGTAGCAAGATCGTTAGCTTGTTCAATTGCAGCTATGATGTCCGGATCCCATGCTGCTTGTTCAATCGCACGACTTAAGGAGCGGGTCAGAAGCGGAGGAACCGTATCCTGCCACACCTGACCGAAGACTTGTTTTTCTTTATCCTTTTCAAAAATTGTTTTTTTAGCAAACAAAACCTCAGAACGCTTAACGACAACCTCCAACATGATATCACTGTCCAAGAAGTGGGGTGATTTCTGCATGTCGATTGCCAAAAAACGCTTGATTTCAACTTCATATATAATATCGGTATCCTCTCTCACCTGGCAACCAGCGGCCTGGAGGGTCTCGATGAAACCTTCTTCGAAAGTTTCTGCTGGAGGTCTGGCTAACCGGAGCACACCAATTTTACCACTATCTGGATTGTCACCCAGAACGGTTCTGAAAAAGACCTTTTTTTCACGCACGTCTTTGACCTGGAGATTGACTTTGGGGCTTCCGTTCATGGCATAAGGATGGGCTCCTGAGGGGGTGTAACTGACATCAATCGCCACAATGCCACAGCCGGTCAAAAGTAAAACAAATGCCACCAACAAAATAACAAGTAAGGTTCTCATAATCTTCTCCTATAATCACATGAGATGGTCAGTTGATTCTAATTTGGATTCTCCCATTTTCAGCTGCTCAACTACGCCGCTTTGCTCAATTAACAATATTATAGAAAGTCTGTGTTGAATAGCAATGATTTTCGTGTGTTTTTCGAAGGTTTCCCAGACAAGAGAAGTGGCGAAACGCTTATCGAGACGTATACACTTTTAAAATTGCATACAGTTTGCAAACACGTTCTGGAAGTCCGGCTCGTGTGCGATTTCAACGTATTCGATTTTTCGGGCTAATTCTTTGGCCTTTTCCCGGCACCGCCGGGAGACGAGTATCATTTGTGCACCGCTGCATGCAGCATTGCCGACAGAATGAATCCGCTCGGCCGGCACATCGGGTAAAAGCCCTATTCGCAGTGCGTTTTCTCTTCTTATATAATTTCCGAAAGCGCCGGCTAAAAAAATCCGCTGGATGTCACTATCACCAGTGCCGAGCTTGCGCTCTATAAGTATGATGCCGGCCCGAATGGCCGCCTTTGCTAATTGCACCTGGCGGACGTCTTTTTGTGTGAGGATTACCTTCTGCGCATCATCGAGTACAAAGGCCAGCTGGCTATCCTTCTCGATAATTCGCGAGAAAATAGCCGGCGACAATTTGTTTTTCATCGTAGCGGGCTTGACAAACCGGCCGGTCGCGTCAACGATACCCAGATTCAGCAAAACAGCGACGGCGTCAATCAGCCCGCTGCCGCATATAGAACGCGGCGGGCAGCCGCCTATCACATCGAGGTCAATGTCATCCTCGTTGACAACGACGGCTTCTATCGCCCCCTCTACCGCCCTGCCGCCGCAGCTTATCCTTGCGCCTTCGAGGGCCGGACCGGCTGCGCAGCTCGCTGCGTATAGTTTGTTGGCGGTCCCCAGTACAAGCTCGCCGTTTGTCCCGATGTCAACTACCAGTGTCACTTCTTCGGCTGAATCAATGCTGGTAGCAAGAGCGACAGAAGTAGTATCTGAGCCGACGAAGCCGGCAATATTTTCAACGGTATGAATATTACCGGCAGGATTTATCTGCAAGGCCGATTCACTGGCGGGTGTATCTCTGGCGTCGAGAGAGTAGGCCTTGTACGGTGCCTGGCCGAGCTGCCTGACAGGCAGCTTGAGGAAAATGTGGTTCATAGTCGTATTGCCGACAGCGCACACTTCGAAAATCTGATTATTGTCGATGGCGGCTTGTTTGCAGACTCGAGAAATCAACTCGTTTACGCAGTCTACTATTGCCTTTTGCAGTTCAGCCAATTTGGAATCTGTATCGGCGTAGGCGATTCTGCTCACGACATCGTCACCGTATCGGCTTTGCGGATTCAAGGCCGCCTCCGTTGCCAGGCACTGTCCGTTTTGCATATTGATTAGCTTTGCGACAACGGTCGTTGTGCCAATATCGATTGCCGCGCCGAGTATCTGGGCGTCTGGCTGGATAGGAAGATATTTTTCGTATCTATCACATTTAATTTGCGATTCGGTGTCGATGCCTTCGGCGAGGATTTTCTGCACGAAGAATCTCGAGCAGGCAGGTATTGTTACGGTAAGGTCGCTTTCGATACGGTACTGGCAGGCTAAGACTTTTCGTCCGTCCGCCTCAAGGATTGCTTCGCACTTTTCACAGATACCTTTGCCGCCGCAGACGGTGTTCAAGATTATTCCGGCCTGGCCCGCGGCCTCTAAAAGTGTAGCCCCTGCGTGAATCGAGATTTGCATGTTGTCCGGTCTGAAGGTAATATCGAAGTGCTTCATTTAGCGTGTTGAGTGTATGCGTAGATGAACTTACGTGTAAATGGTTTGACTCATTCGCTCATTTACTCTTCTGCTCATCCACTTATTACTAATCAGTTTTTACAAACGTTCACGGGTACAAAACGGCGTTGTGTGTCATTGCGAGGTCTTCAGGCCTCCGCAGTCCGTAAGGACTCCATAAGAGGACGCCTGCCGGCGGAAGCAATCCGGCAAAGAGCCGGACTTTCAGCCTCAAATGTTCGCAGTCCGGCACGACGACTTGACGGACCACGCTCGGCTGAACCTCGCTCGCCCCGTAACTTAGCCGTTGGTCTTACGGGGCTCGAAATAACATAAAATGGGAGATATTGCGCATATTAATCCGTGAACGCTTACCTTTTTTTATGTCTTATTTTCCAGCGGGCCCTTCTTTTTTTACTGCCCACTTTGCGTCTGCGTCTCGGTTTTGCCATTTATTTCTCCAACAAACCACGATTCTTTATTGCAAAATACTTTTAAGCCTTTGGAATATATGGTATTATAAGAAAAATAAAAAGTAAAAAGTTCGTAGTTCGTAGAACAATGTTCAAAAGGCGTTAAGCATGCCTATATTAGCGGTTTTGTTGGAAGCTCTCGGCTTTTGCCGATTTAGACTGGGGTGCAGAAATGATTCAATGCAAAGATTGCGAATTGTGCGAGATTGACCCTGACGGTCGAAGGACATTCAAATGCGATCCGTTTAACAATATCAAGGAGCCGGAGTGCATAGCCAAATGGCAGCTAATCCGCCTTGATATGCTCGTAGCCAGCTATCAGCAGATGACCAGGTGGTATGGAAAATTAGCACCAATGCAGGACAAGATTTTCAAGTATATGAAGCGTGAAATAGAGGATATAGACGAATCTGAGCGCTGGAGGCTCGACGACGACGAAGAGGAGGAGGAAAAAGAAAAAGGCTGAAAAGCTGGAGCAAATAGGCCCTGCTGAGCAAAAAATCAACGATGTTTTTCCTCATTTATGCAATAAATCAATTGTGGAAACCGTCTTTATTTATGTAAAAAGCGCGTAAATATGGCAAAGAGTGACGACCTGGCCCCGATAATAGACGGCTGTAAGGCCGGTTCGGCTGAAAGTTTTTCGCAATTAGTCGATATTTACGCAAGCCGTATATATGGCTATTTTTACCGTTTGACGGGCAACAGCGAGCTCAGCGATGAGCTGCTCAGTATGCTATTTGTCAAGTTAGTTGTGAAAATCGGCTCTTATAAGGGCGGTGCCTTTGATAGCTGGTTGTTTAAGATAGCGACCAATATCTTCCATGATTACTTAAGGAGTAAGCAGCGAAGAAAAAAATTGCTCGAGGTGCGAAAAAAAGAGCTCAAATCAAAGATAATAGAGCCGAAACGGTCAGAGAGCGATAGAATTGATAAGTTACAGATTCAGCTTAAGAAGCTGAATGCGGATACGAGAGAGTTGATAATGCTGCGTTTTTATTCGCAGTTGAGCCTGAAAGAGTTGGCTGAGATGCGTGGTGAGCCGATGGGAACGACAATGTCGAAGCTGCATCGGGGGCTGAAAAGACTGAGAGAGTTAATGGAGTAACAGTGTTATGAATAGTCAAAATGATGAAAATTTGAAAGAGTTGTTCGAGAGGTTCGTCGGCGCCGACCAGGCCCAAAGTGCCGTTGAGGATTTTGCGGCGGCCCAGCGAATCCTTTGCGAACATCCTGTGCCTGGGCCGGACGAAGAGTTGATAGCCGGTATAAAGAGTGAGATTGCAGAGACTATGCGGCTAAGGAAGGAAAGGGCCTTCAGGCGGATGGCTTACAAGCTGGCACCGGTGGCTGCTGTATTTATTGTTCTTGCACTTGTGAGTATAAAAATGTATGTAGGAAACGGCGGGCCGGAAAAAATTGTGTACGCCCGGATGATACCGTCGGCGGTCTGGGACAGTGAGAATGTTGCCGTCGATGATGTGGAACTGGCGATTTTGACTGCTCAGATTGATGAGCTTGAAGGTGAAGTTGTTACTTTGGAGTTAGGTGAAGATAGCGGTAACGGCCGGTCGGCGGTTACCGAATTAGAGATGGAACTTGCAGAAATCAATAGTGATTTTTGGGAAGGGTAAAAGGAATGAAGACCAATTACGCAATCTTTTTGATTCTGGTGATGACAGCAGTGCTAACGGTGTCTGCCCTGCCCGGCTTGGCCCAGGGAACGGGCGAAGAGAAAAAAGACGAAAAAAAAGAAGACATCTGGACGGATGGGGGGCCGGGGGGACCTGGACGAGGACCGGGACGAAGGGGGCCCGGAAGGTTCGATCTGACGGATGAGGACATTGAGCGTATTATGAAAAGCCTGAGCCAGACCGACCCGGGAAAGGTAAAGGAGCTGGAGAAGCTGCGTAAGGAGGACCCGAACGAGTTCCAGTCCGAGCTTAGAAAACATGGTCGTGAGGAGTTCGGCAAGATAATTAGAGAACGCATGAATAAATGGAGGGAAAGGAGGCGTGAAGAGTTTATTGAATGGCTTGGTAAGAATTATCGCAGGGATGCGGCAGAGTTAGCAAAACTAAAAGGAAATACGGAGCTTTACTGGAAGAAATATGAGCTTATCAGGAACAAGTACCGGCGGATATTCGAGGAGGAGAGGAGGAACCCTGAACTGGCAGATGTCCTTAAAGAAGATTTGCGACTGAGGGAAAGGCGGGATGAGCTGCTGCATAAAATAAAGACCACAAAGGATGATAAGAAAAAGAAAGAACTTATTGCACAACTTCAGGAGGTTATCGGCGACAGGTACGACCTGATTATAAGACAAAAGCAGATTGCGTACGAACAGCTGCTAAAGAGACTTGAGGACCTCAAAAGAAAGATAAGGGAAAGCAGAGACGGGATTGCAGAATTCAGGCAGGAAAAGGTGAGAAAAGAAAATATAAAGAAGCAGACGGAGGACCTGCTTAAGGAAATCAAAAAATTCAAGTGGAACTGCAAACTCGATGTCGGCTCCTGCTGCGCAACCGCGAACGGCTGATAAAATAAATCGAAAAATAGATTCCTCTTTCTCATAAGTTGCAATGAGAAAATCAAAGCCTTACGGGGTATCCCATAAGGCTTTTTCTATTGGCGGACATTCTTAAGCGGATAGTAGTTAATGCTCGCACCTGTGGTTATACGAGTACAGGTCAATAGTCAATATCGGCGCACAAAACAGTGAACTGGTGGATGTATTACTTCTTCAACCTGATTTCAAGCAGGCTGTTAGCCCTTACCTTATGGATTTTCTGAACAGCTCCATTTGGCCAGGCTATTTCTACTGTTGGAACCGGCCTGTCCCATTTACCTAAACCAAAATGGAGTGTCATATCATTCTGATTTCCTTCTCCCGTTCCTGCTTCAACCTGGCGGGTGATCGTCTTGTCACGTATGCGGATTCGGACCTGAGCGCCGATGGCGGCACTATTTACATTCTTTCCATTGCCGGCCAGATGTACCTTAATCCAGTTGTTGCCCTTCGTCATGTTCACAAAGAGCCTTCCTGCCGAGACCAGGTCAGGGTCTCCGTCATTGTCAAAATCGGCCCAGGCCGCCTGGTATGTCGGCGCCAGTTTGGCCAGACCTTCCTGTTCAGTGACATCGGTAAAATGCCACTTACCCTCGTTTCGATAGAGGACAGAATAGTTTCGTATGCTGCCTGAACCCACCGCATAAACTGTTGTCAGGTACAAGTCAAGGTCACCATCGTTGTCATAATCGCCGAGAGCAGGCGAAGCATAGGATTCCTGCCACCCAAGAGATGCTGTGTCGGACATGTCCTGAAAATAGTACTTGCCGCCAGGCCCGGTATTCTTATAAAACTTGCACCGGTCCTGGTGGGCTGGCGGGTGACTAAAGTTGCCAACAAATAAGTCCATGTAGCCGTCTTCGTCCATGTCACCCCATGCCGAGCCGATAGTGTGGCCGTACGACCATTTTTGTCCGTTGTAATTACCGTCCACGCCGAATTCCTTCGCTGCGTTCTCAAAGCGGCACGTTCCGTCATTGAGCCACAAAAGGTTTGCCTGAAGACGGTAGTTGGAAACATATACGTCCATATCGCCGTCGTTATCGAAGTCGCACGAGGTGACACCCCTGGCGCGGTGAATCGGATCGGATTGCGTCCATTTCAGAGCGAACCCGGCGCCTCCGTCATTGCGCAGAATTACGTCCGGATACGAGGACGAAGGCCAGGTTTCGTACCCGCCGACGTAGAGGTCAACATATCCGTCACCGTCGTAATCAGCCCAGTTGGCCCCACGGATTATCGACTTGGGGAACTCCGGCAGCGACATCGGTATGAAAGCTCCCTTTTGATTGTTCCTCAGAATTTGGCGGCCGTCCCATACGAATAAATCAAGATACCCGTCATTATTATAATCGCCCCAAATGCCTGCTCCTTTACTCATGACCTTTGTAAAGTTTTTACCCTCATTATTTCGCCACAGCGCCCCTGCCGCATACAAATCCACCCAGCCGTCGTTATCATAATCCCCCCATGCGGCTGGACCGTTTGTTAAGGCAAGACCTAATTGGGTGCTTCTGTCCTGGAATGTTGCATTGGTATGAGCAGTATAAAAGGATACACCCAGCACAATAGCCAAGAAAACCTGTCGCGCTATTTGATGATACTTGTTCACAGTTACCTACGACGAACCATCCATGTAATTTGATGCATGAAGTTGTGTGGGCGTTCTGTGTGACCAGACTATGTTTGAGGCGCTTCCTCTGCCGGTACGCGTCTTTTTATTGATTGATTTCGATACTGTGCTTCCAACAGTTGTTTTTTTCTTGTTCGAACAACAGTTCTTTTGTGTTCTTTTTGCCACTTTTCTCTCAGGAAAAATATTTCTTTGATTGATTGAACGCCTCTCTACCGTACCGAATTCCTTCAACAATATTATGTAATAATAATTTGACCAATCTATCGAGCTCTTTGTTACTTCTATAATCTGCCTCGGCAATAAAATCCACTCTCTTTGCCTTTAAGAGTTCCTTGCACGTTTTCAGGCCTTTAGAATCGCCCGGCTTATATACCGCTATAGCAAAACCACCATTCTTTTTGATAACAGTCATACATGGAACATCCGTCAACCCATCACCTATGTACAGGATATTTTGGAAAGGAACAGGGCGCTGCTGTGGAGGCATATAGAGATTGATGTTCTCGTGCAGAGACTCCTTCCCTTTATTTATTCTAAAAATAAACTGTGTTTTCAAAGTGTCATTGACTATCACTTTCGGGAAAATTGCACGGTTGTACTCATCGTAATAATATTCTGATGCAAATATCTTGTAAAAATACCTGGCGATGCTTGCTCCCGATATTATCTCTTTCAAACCGGCCGAGATTACATAATGACGCAATTTCACACCGACATCAAACTTCGTTTCTACGTAGTTAGTCATTCTCTCGAAGAACGTTTTCACTCCGGGATAGTAACTGATATTCTTTGCGAGCGACTTCAATACTTGTGGCGTAACGGGATAATGCTTATGCTTGGACATTTCAATCATTAAACGCATATAAGTAATTATTTCCTCTCCCCCTGTCTTAAGCGCTTCCTTCTCAACTTCATCCCAAAACTTCTTGCCCTTCTTTATGCCTATTTCCGGAAGCACCGTATATTCTTGCATCGGTTGAGGAGTCAATGTGCCATCGAAGTCATAGATAATCGCAATTATGTTATGCACGAAACTGTCTTTTTTTGAATGCATGAAAGCCTTTCTCACTCATACCCAGGCGCCAAAATCCATCAGTCCTTCTCTGGTTTTGTCCGCCTGCCACCCTTATATATAGTTCGAATCCATTCTTACTGTATACCGTCCAACCGTCTCTCCGTCAAACCTTTTCACCGCCCATGCCCTGCGAAGCCTGCCCCTACCTGATTGGGGGGGCAGGATCCAGTTAAACAAATTCAACTGAAAATCTATATTTGTTGAATAATAGAAACCGGAAGGTCTATTTAGCATTTTATTAATTGCTTGTTTTTCCTCTTTAAAGTAATAGAATTCAAAGAATACTCTTTTGATGGAGATCAAATGGCAAGGAAGTCTAAAATCGAATGGACCGAATCTACGTGGAACCCGGTCACCGGCTGCACGAAAATCAGCATCGGCTGTCGGAATTGTTACGCCGCACGTTTCGCGCTTCGCCTCAAAGCCGCCGGCAGTCGTAACTATGCCAATGGATTCCGCGTCGCACTACATCCTCATCTTCTCGAAATGCCCCTTCGTTGGAAGCAGCCTCGCACAATCTTTGTTAATTCCATGAGCGACCTCTTTCACAAAGACGTCCCGTTGGAATTCATCTTGAAAATCTTTGATGTCATGCAGCGTGCCTCTCACCATCGCTTTCAGGTATTGACCAAGCGGTCCGGACGTTTGCTTCAATTAAGTCCTAATCTCCCCTGGCCGCAAAATGTATGGATGGGTGTCACCGTCGAAAATGCCGATTGTATTTACCGCATGGATAACCTTAGGCAAACTCCAGCCGCGATAAAGTTTATATCTTTTGAGCCACTCCTTGGCCCTATTCCTAATATCAATCTTGAAGGCATCAATTGGGTGATTGTAGGCGGCGAATCAGGCCCCGGTGCAAGACCAATGGAGTCTGAGTGGGCCACCGATATTCGCGACCAGTGTCTTACAGCAAACGTTCCCTTCTTTTTCAAACAATGGGGTGGAACAAACAAGAAGAAAAACGGCCGCACCATCGAAGGCCGTGTTTGGAACCAAATACCTAAACAAGCGGAATTTCTTAAACGGAGGGACATTTCAATTGGAGAATGTGCTACAATTTTTTCGAGAAAAGAAACCTTGGTCGAAATATAAAGATTTGATCCTTGATTATTACCTTGGCCCGTATCTACAAAAGATCAAAACATTGGGAAAGCCAATCTTGGCCGTTGATTGTTTCGCTGGACCCGGTAAGTTCGACGACGGCGAAAACGGTAGTCCTATCATCATAACTGAAAAACTTCGAAGTCTACATGCCGCTGGTTTTGCAGTCAATGCATACTTCATTGAATCTAATCAAGAGCTCTACAGTAGGCTCAAAGAAAACGTACGGGACTCAAACGTCCCCATAGAAACGCGACTCGGCAATTTTAGCGACTATATCGATGAGATTTCCTATTTGGCAAGAAAGAGTTCCGTATTCGTTTACCTTGACCCATTCAAACCAACGGACTTGCGCTTTGAGGACATGCGGTCGGTTTATGACCAATTGCATGTTGGACAAAGTGTAGAAACGCTTATCAACTTTATGACATGGAGTTTTTTGCGTGGTGTTTGGGGAACAAAAAGTCAGATGATGACCAACGGCCAAATACAAATTCACAGCCCCCACGTCATCCGATTTAATCAAATAGCAGGTGGTACCTACTGGCAGAAAATCGCTTTTGATTCTTTCCCTTCGCAAAGAGCTCGTTCTGATAGTCTCGCAAATGGCTATGCTAACGAACTGCACCGCTGGTTCAAGTACGTTCTGACCTATCCAATCCATGAAAAGTATGAGACACGATTTCCAAAATATCATTTAATCTTTAGTTCTCGCTCGCACCATGCTGTAGACATAATGAACCGGGCGATGGTTAGAGCACGCAGAGAATTTGTTGAAGCCAGATTCATTAAAGGTTTTCTATTCCCTAATCAACCTGACAAAGAAGTCATCAGACCTGAAGAGATCAAAAAGATGGTTATCCAAACTTCACGACAACTTGGAAAGGCTACTTGGACTCAGCTACGCATACACGCGACACTTGCTAATCCATCGCTATATACTGATTCCGAATTCAATCGTGCTATCAAAGAAGCGATTAAAGAACGCCTTCTACGTAGCAACTGTCCAGGTACAAAAATTCAGGAAAATGCAATCATCTGGCATCCTTCGTGAGCGAAACCTAACATAGGCTTTTGTTTGCTTTAACTGTATAAAATTCAAACCAAAACCCCGCAATTGGCGTCAACTCAAGGAATTTCTCGATGTCCGCTTTCGCCGACCTACGGATTCACCCTTTGAGCTATTTGCTTCAGAATACATCTAAGGACGTCCGGCCTGCTCACAATCCCGACGACCTTGCCATCTCTTGTTACCGGCACGCGTCTGAAAGTCATCTCCAGCAGGCACTTGCAAATATCATCAAGGCTCTCATCCTCCTCAAAGTGCACCGCGGGTTGTGTCATGAACTCTGCAACCGTCCCTGCATCTGCGCTTTCCGGCTCATTAAAGAGCTTCAGCAAATCTTTCTCTGTAACAATACCAACCAGCGTCATGTCCTTCTCGACCACCGGAACACCCGCAATCTCGTTTGCAAGGAGAAGCTTTACCGCTTTTTGTACAGGCATATCAGGCCTGACGCTGACCACCACTTCTGTCATAATGTCTTTTGCTTTCAGCATCTCGACTTCCCTTCGCCTAAGAGCAAATCACGACAAATCAATTTCGTCGCTCTTGCTCGTGCCTCGGATTAAACAATCAAATACGGACTTTTATTATTCAATGAAGTTTTCCGATCATAGGTTTACCTCGTGAGATCATTTCTTACTATCTCACTGTGGGGATAAATACCAGAAAAGAAACCAAAAGTCAAAGAAAAAAAAGAATAAAGTGCAGCACAAAATCCCCAATTACTGACAAAACAATTCCGTGTAACTTGTGCCCGCGAAGTTGGGTATCAGTGAAATCCGTGGTTAAAAAATCCAAATTACCCTCAAGAGAAAAAAACAGCGTACAGCGTTTAAGGATGGCGTAAAGCGTTTAGCAAATAACGGCAAGTTTCATATTTTATGAAGCCCTGCGGAGATTTACATCACTTTTGGCCGGCCTTCTCTGGCGGGAAACCGGCCGGCATCCAAACCGGCAGGTCGGCGATAGAGGCCCTGGCCTTCTCGGTAGTGGGCACGCCCCAGGCCTCGAAAAACGGGCCGAGGTTCCTGCCCACCGCCCGCGAAAAGTGCACCATCCACTGGTCCCTTTTGTCGTCATCGCTTCGCGGCCGCTGATCTTCTGTAAGGGTCCTGTATTCCTTAAAGACCTTCGTAAACGGCTCCCAGCCGAACGCCTCCTGCAACTGCATATACATACAAAGCGCAAGAAACGGGTCCCTCTTCCATTTCTCAAAGTCACAGCCTTCGGCAAAGTAGCGTTCGGTATTCCGCTTGCGGGCCCGCCTGGTGATGGATGGATGTCCCTTGTCCGGGACGTCGCAGACCTTGTCCATTATGTACAGCGAGAACAGATTGACTGTAACCTCGCCTGTCCCTCTGAAGGTCCAGTCGCGGTTCTGATGGTTATGCCCGATTTCGTGGAAAAGCCCCCACACGCCGCCGTGTCCATTCGACATAATCCGCTGCTTATCGACCATCGTGGTTGTAATGTCCATCATCGTCATAAGCGGATAGCCCGCGTGCATATACCCGGCGCTTATCTGCACGTCCGGCACAAATCGCTCGATACGCCGCCGCTGCGGTTCCCGGCCGAGCAGTTCCGCATAGCGGTCCATTACCCCGTCCCAGAATTTCATCAGGTCCTCGGGGTCATCGACCGTGCGAAGGACTTCTGAAGGCAGCGTAAAAATCACCTTCCTGCCGGCCAATTCACCCCAGGGTGCCGGATGTTTGCGTATGGTCCGGCGCCATTTCTCCGTGTCCGTTTCACCTAAGACATAATATGGCGCTGCGACCGCCCCTTCTATAGTGACCGTTATTTGTCCAATCTTCAAATCAGACGGCGTCTCAATATAGACCAATCCGCCGAATGCGTTAGCGGCCTTGGTTTCCGTCTGCGTGATTTCAAAACTTCGGCATATCTCCGGTGCCCGTGCCCAGGAGGTTTTTCTCCAGAGCTGGTCATTGTGCGCACCGATTCGCACATAGAGTCCCTTCTCCGTCACATCCTCCGGCACGCTAACGGTGATAAGTTTTCCCGGTGCCGCGTAAAGACCTGTGCTGTGCCAGTACCGGCTTCTGGTACTGCCGAGGTGCCAGCCGGCAGCGCTGGTGTTTATCTCTATCTTTCGTGTGACTCCCCTGGCGTCGTCGGGGACAGGCCCCGGAAAGGCCTCAGCCGCAGGATGCGCCTTAACCTGCTCCGCCGATACCTCCCTCATCTTCCTGACCTGCAAAGACAGAATCGCATAGTCAAGCTGCATGTCCTTAGAGAGCCGCTTCCTGTCCGTCGGAATTACTTTGTCCTGACGATACTGCTGCAACTCGTCAAGCTTATCCAACAACTCCGCAGCCGGTAGCACCTCGCCGGCTCTCGTTATGATATCCACCGCCTCATCGATTTTGTCCTGCTGGATTTTCTTCTCGCTTTTGACCTTCGCAATCAGTTCATCGAGTTTTTGGGCGGCCTTATTATCCTGCCCATAGACCGGCCACGCAGCTAACAGAATAACGGATACCACTACGGAAAGTAGAAGTCTAAACGTTGTTTTTGTAAACATCTGCTTGTGTCCTTCCTCCGGGACGATTCCACCGGGACCTTAACAAACAAACCCCTGCTCTATAATTTGTTTCGCATTTGCTCTGTTTTTGTGGCTTGCTTGAGGATTCTTTTTTCTTTCGAGTTCAGGCTGTGCATGCCCTGCTCGTGGACCTTCTGCAGGATGCGGTCGACCTCAACCTTGAGATCCTGCCGGGAGGCCATTTTCCTTTGCCGTCCGCCGGTGCGGACTTTCAGCTTGAATTTAGTAAACCGGGACGGAGACAGGACGTATATTGCCCCTACTGCCATGCCCGCCAAATGGGCTGCATCACCGCCGGCGTTGGTGCCTTTTGCCAACAGGTTGATAACGTACAGGCCCGCTAAGGCGATTGCCGCTACCCTGATGGGGACGGGAAACACGACAATGAAGACAATAAATTGCGGAAAAAGAATAGCACAGGCAGCCAACATACCAAGTATCGCGCCGGAAGCGCCGACCATCGGGCCGGCACCAAGAACACCCAGGACGACAAGCAAAGTGTAGAAGAGCCCGCCCGCCGTGCCGCAGCCAAGATAAAATATGAGGAACTTTTTGCTGCCCCAGTGGCGTTCAAGTGTTGGGCCTAAGAAAAATAAACCGAGCATGTTGGCGAAGATATGCCAGCCGTTCAAATGCAGGAACTGGTACGTTATCAATCTCCATAATTGTAAACTGTGGAATATCGAGATTGGGAAAACTGAAAGAAGTTTTTCCAACGGAGGAATTTGATCCGGCTGGCCCGGAAAGAACATGACCTTCAGCAGGTGCACGCCGATGTTGATAATCAACAGCCACTTGACGACCGGTGTAATCCGGGGCATGGCAAACCGCATCCGCGGTGCATAGTGCCGCTGAGAATCAAAATCCGCCTGAGTATAATCTCTATCGTAAAGGCCCATATTCTCGATACTCGATACTAAATTCTGACTTCTGTCTTCTGACTTCTGAATATATAGTATCGTCAATTTCCGCCAAATGTTCAACTGGAAAATAAATATTACCCCACCGTAAAAATACCCGGCCTCGCAATTTATTCCGTGGTTTTGACTTTCTTCTTGTGCTCTTTGATACTATGTCTTGCCAAAAAGACAATCAAGCAGGTTCCCCCCAACATGCCCAGGAACATATCCAGCATAGTGTCTTCCAGGCCCGCCTGAGCACTTGTGCTGAAGAAGAAATCCAGGCTAAACTCGCCAAACTCCCAGATAACCGTAGCCGTTGAAGTTAATGCAAATAGAAAAACACTTCTGGAAAGCTCATTCATCATAGATAAGAGCTTTCTCTGCTGGAGATACGTTAGGGCCATACTAAAGCTGTTGGCGATAAATACACCGCCCAGAAAATGCGAAGGCATGTCTATCCAGGGATACCTCAGGTGGAGTCCGAAAAATACCAGGACTAAATAGGTGCAGAATAAAAGAATCGGCAATGCGAAGATTCTAAGAAGTTTCCTGATCATAATCTTTCACCCGGGAGAAGACCCGGCTGGCCCCATTTTGCACCCAAATGGTCTCTTTGCCTGCGACAGCTTCTTTTTATTTGAAGCACACATAAAAGACGATGCCAAAGGCAATTGCGGAGGCTAAAAGACTTAACCCTCCACCTCCAAAAAATGCAGTTATGAGGCCAACAATCCCGGTTAAAATCAGGCCAATTCCCGCCATTCCAGGTAATGCTGTCATGCGTCTTTCAGTCTCACTCATTCTTTTATATCCTCGTTTATTCTATAAGGAACATTCAACATCTTCTTCGCACTCATTAAAGCCATTAATAGCTGGCTGGCCCCTTGCGATTCACTCAAAAATGCAAGTCGGATATAGCTTTAATAAGAAGAATCAGATTCATAATTAAACCAACTGCTCCCCCCAGAATCGCTCTTCTATATAAAGCAATAGAACCAAAAACAACTCCAATAAATGATGCAATAATTATTAAGCACGACATTAGAAACATTCCCAAAGCATGCCCACCTAATGCATCTAAGCTATTGACAGGATCATTTTCAATAAACCATCTGTAGTATTGACAACTTAATGAGATTACGCCAAATACAACAGATACTATTCCCATTACATGGTGCTGTTTTTTTGCTTTATGCATTGTGGAATCTCAAAAACAGTTTGGTAGAGTGTGCACCGCACACAATTCTGCTCTTTCAACATTTGCTGCGTCTCCCGGAAATCTACATTCTGTAAGCCCACAATCTACTAATCCAGCCCCCGCTTGTCCACCATAAAAAACCGCGAGACCGTTCAACCATCTCATCGTTTCTCCAACCTTCCCTTGACATCCCCCCCGGCAGTACATAAAGTGGCGTCAATGGCAAAGACCCTTTACATAATCGATGGGCACGCGCATATTTACGCCGCATATTATGCCCGGATGCGTCCGCTGACCAGCCCTACCGGCGAGCCGACCCAGGCGACCTACATCTTTACCGCGGCCGTTTTAGGCCTCATCCAGCGTCATAAGCCCGACATGCTCGCCGTCGCATTGGACAGCAAAGCGCCGACCTTCAGAACCGAAATCTACACCGAATACAAGGCAAACCGACCGCCGATGCCCGATGATATGCCCACCCAAATAGACCGCATTGAGCAGATTTTAGAGGCAATGAATATCCCCACATTACGACTCGACGGCTTCGAAGCCGACGACATAATAGGGACATTGGCAAAGAAAGCAGCGAAAAAAGGTATCGACACATACATCTGCGCAAAAGACAAGGATATGTATCAGCTTGTCGATGACCATACTTACATTTTCGATATCAAAAAAGGTGAAGTTCTTGATGATGATACGCTGTTCGAAAAATATAAAATTCATCCAAAAGATTTTCTCGATGTATTGGCCTTGCAGGGTGATACTTCGGACAACGTTCCCGGCGTGCCGCTCATCGGGGAAATGAACGCTGTTAAGCTGATTCAGCAATACGGTTCTCTCGATAAACTATATAAGCACGCCGACGAAGTAAAAGGCAAACGCGGCGAAAATCTCCGCAAATTCAAAGAACAGGCCTATCTTAGTAAAGAGCTTGTAACTATAAACTGCGACGTGCCTCTGAAAATAAACTATGACAGCCTCGAACTCACCGAGCCGGACAAAACAAAACTTTCCGAAATCTTCACTGAGCTCGGCTTCGTCCGTCTGCTCACGCAGCTCGGCCTGTCACCTGCCAGCGGTACTCAACCAACCGCAGCCGCTATTCCGGCGCCCACGCAGGACATGACCAAACCGGCATCAGCAAAAACAATCGATCACGATTACCAGCTCATCGACACGCAAAAGGAGTTGGATGCCCTTATAACCAAACTCAAAAAGCAAGAGCTGTTCGCTCTCGACACCGAAACGACTTCCCTGAATGCCATGCGTGCCGACCTTGTCGGCATAAGTATCTCGTGGCAGCCGCACAAGGCCTTTTATCTCCCCATTAAAGCCCCGATGGGCGCAAAGTATCTTGACATCTCCGCCGTCCGCCGAAAGCTCGGGCCGATGTTGGCTGATGAAGGCGTGAAAAAAGTCGGCCAGAATATAAAATATGACATGCCCGTCCTGCAAAATGCCGGCCTGCCCGTAAAGGGAATCCACTTTGATACGATGGTCGCCTCTTATTGCCTCGAACCGCAGCGTAGCCATTCGATGGATAATATGGCGTTGGACTTTTTGAATTACGAATGTATTCCAATCTCAGCGCTCATCGGCAAAGGCAAAAACCAGCTCACTTTCGATATGGTCGATACCGCCGCCGCCTGCGAGTACGCCGCCGAGGACGCCGACATTACTTTTCAACTTTATATATACCTGAAGAACCGTCTTGAAAAAGAACCGCAGCTCAAAAAATTGTTCGAAGACGTGGAGATGCCTTTGGTTTCGGTGCTGGCGTCTATGGAATATAACGGTGTCTCGCTCGACACGGGTCTGCTGAGAAAAATGTCTGGCGAAATCACCGAGGCGCTCGAAACCCTCACGGACGAGATTTACGAACATGCCGGCGAGACCTTCAATATCGATTCGCCGAAGCAGCTATCCGAAATCCTCTTTGACAAACTCGATCTCACGCCCATTCGCATCGGCAAAGCGGGGCGAAGTACGGATGCCGGAGTGCTCGAACAATTGCGCCACGAGCATCCTGTTATCGAGCCGGTTCTTCAGTACCGTATGCTCAGCAAATTGAAAAATACATACGTTGACAAACTGGGCCTACTTATAAATCCGCGCACCAACCGCGTACACGCCTCATTCAATCAGACTGTTACCGCGACGGGTCGGCTCAGCTCCAGCGACCCGAATTTACAGAATATCCCCATCCGCACCGAGCTTGGACGGAAGGTCCGCGCAGCCTTCATTCCAAAGAACAAAACCGACTGCATCCTGAGTGCGGACTATTCACAAATCGAGCTTCGGCTGCTGGCTCATTTTTCAAAGGACAAGGCCCTGACCGCCGCATTCGTCGCCGACCGGGACATTCATCGCTTCGTTGCATCTCAGATTTTCGATGTTGCCATCGATGAGGTGACGGACGAAATGCGTTCTCGCTGCAAGGCGGTCAACTTCGGCATCATTTACGGCCAGGGCCCGTTCGGCCTGTCACGCTCGATTGGGATAAGCCAGGCCGAGGCCAAAGAATTCATCGATGACTATTTCGCCCGCTACAGTTCTATCCGGGAGTTTATGGATGGTTGTGTCGAAAAGGCCAAAGAAACCGGATATGCCGAGACAATTCTGCACCGCAGGCGAAAGATTCCGAATCTGGCCGGCAAAAACGCCAACAAGCGCGCGCAGGCCCGGCGGCTTGCCATCAATACCGTTATTCAGGGCTCCGCAGCCGACCAGATTAAGATGGCTATGATTAATATTCAGAGGAAAATCGAAACTGAAAGTCTGCCTGTAAAACTCATCTTGCAGGTCCATGATGAGCTTGTTTTCGAGCTCCCGGCCGGCGAAGCCGACACACACGCAAAGTGGATAGAAAAAGCGATGTCCACCGCCATAAAAATCGATGTCCCGTTGAAAGTTGATATAACGCACGGGCCGACCTGGCTCAGCTATAAATAATAATACAATAACGGGAGAGCGGTCTGCATAGAGATGCTCATCATCGTAGTCTATATCCCCCAGGATGCCATCTGAAAGTTGCTGTAGCTCAGTATCCCATTCTTCAAAATCTTCACAGTCAGGAGCAGGGATTTCTTCCCCCTCTGCCTCTTTTCTGTCAGCAACTACTATCTTTCTCCAATATGTGCCAAAGTCAGGCTCTTCAATTTCATTTAGGAAAAGTTCATCAAGCAGGGATAGTAGGGATTGGGCAAATAGGCGGGCTTCTGTGTCTTTTAGGATTCTATCGCCGTATTCGGTTCGCCACATGGGAGTTCTATTCTTCTTCCATCCACTGCTCTGCTATGATGGAAAAGTCAGTATCCAGGCTTTACTCCAGAAACTCCTTGTTTGTAGGGTACTTCCTGAGTAACTTGAAAAGAGAGTCCATGGCATCCCTTGCACCGTAGTTTGACAAGACGCGGCGGAGCGTGGCCAAGCCGCCGGCATGGTCCGGGCTGTATAGCTTGGTCTCCTTTCGTGTACCGCTGGCGGGGATGTTGATCGCAGGAAAGATCCTGGCCTCAGCCAGGGACAGGTCGAGTACAATCTCGCTGTTGCCCGTTCCCTTGAACTCTTCGAATATCAGTTGATCCATTCGAGAGCCGGTATCAATCAGGCACGTTGCGATGATAGTGACCGAGCCTCCGTTTTCGATGTTACGTGCCAGTCCGAACAGACGACGTGGTACTTCCAATATGCCGGCTTCCAGTCCGCCGCTCATAGTGTGGCGGCGTTTTGCATCCCGGCGCCTGGTCCTGCTGTTGAACGCCCTTCCCAGCCGCGTGAGACTATCTATCAACAGAACCACCTCACGGCCGCATTCCAGTTCTGTTTGTACATGGGCAAGTATCAGCTCTGCGAGCTCGACGTGTTCGTCGGCATCGTGGTCGTTGGTGCTGGCGACGACTTCGGCGCCCTCCACGGCCCTGCGAAAGTGGGTGACTTCCTCAGGCCGCTCATCCACCAACAGCACGATGATGCGGCTTTGCGGGGAACAATGACGAATCGCCTGGATTGTCTGTTCCAGGAGGATGGTCTTTCCCGCCTTGGGCGGCGAGACAATCAGTTGGCGCGTGCCCCTGCCAATCGGTGCGATGAGGTCTACTATACGCATGCTATCCAGGCCGCAAGCGCCAAGGTCAAATCGTTCGTGCGGATCGATTGCCACCAGATCGGTAAAGCGCGGGCGTTTGAGAAAGTCATCCGGACTCATGCCGCCAAGGGACTCGATTGACACCAACCTTGATTCGCCTTTCTTTCGCTCGACCTGACCTGTGACGGCTGCTCCTTCGGTGAGGGCAAGTCGGCGATTTAAATCCGGGTGGACCATCACTTCGACCGGTCCCGGCTGATAGGACCGGTCGGCTGTTCTGACCGCAAACTGCCGTTTGCTGGCACATTTAAGTATTCCAGTAGTTGTTTCTGTCATCCAACTATTCCGTGGGAATTGCTACCAAGACAAATAGTGATTAAGAAAACGCCTGTATTCTAACATATTGGCCGGCATTGGCAACCACTGTCTTTTCGACCGATGCAATGGCACACTCCCAGTGTCATCCCGACCGAAGTCCACCG
>DATLBB010000320.1:0-7318 GCA_035527155.1 Sedimentisphaerales bacterium | reverse complement strand
CCAATCGAAGTTCTCAGCCGAACGGGCAAAATTATTATTCCTGAGGGCCCGTGGCACAAACTGCTAAATGTGAACCGCGGACGGCAGCTTTGCTTCGATGTTTCTGTGAAGACGAGCGACGATGGTCGTTGGAATCGGTTTCAGACTATAACAAATGAAATTGCCCGTGAGGACATAGACAGTTTCCTCGTGTACAGAAGAATCCACCCTGCACATAGTACGTGGCGGCAGATGGGCGTCTATCAGCGCAATTTGCAAAATTATGATGAGTCGCTCATATTGGACAACGGATATTACGGGAGTGGATGTTTGAATTGCCACACGTTCTGCGGAAACCGTACCGACAAAATGTTGATTGGCATTCGCAGCTCGATATACGACAGCTCTGCTTTGCTGATTGAGGATGGCGTAGTCAACAAGATCGGGACAAAATTCGGATACACCTCGTGGCATCCCAGTGGCCGGCTGGCAACATATTCTATCAACAAGATACGGCTGTTCTTTCATTCGGCCAGAGATGAGGTTCGGGGCGTTACCGACCTCGATTCTCTGCTGGCGTACTACTTGGTTGACTCCAGGACCATAAAGACCGCGCCACAAATATCCAAAAAGGAGCGTCTGGAAACTTATCCGGCCTGGTCCCCGGACGGTCGGTGGCTGTATTTCTGCAGCGCTCCGATATTGTGGTCGGACCGAGATAAAGTGCCGCCTGAGCGCTACGATGAAGTCAAGTACGACCTGGTCCGGGTAAGCTACGACCTTGACCGCGACGAATGGGGCGAGCCGGAAACCGTACTTTCAGCCAAGGATACAGGCCTGACCATCCTGCTGCCGCGGATCAGCCCGGATGGTCGCCGGCTGCTGTTCTGCATGTGTGACTACGGTTCCTTCCCCGTTTACCATGACAGCAGCGATTTGTACCTAATAGACTTGAAAAACTTAGAAGAAACCGGGCGGGTGAAGCCGCAGCGGCTGCAAATCAACAGCGACAAAAGCGAATCCTGGCACAGTTGGTCCAGCAACAGCCGATGGATAGCTTTCAGCAGTAAAAGGCAAAGCGGGGTATTTACCAGGAGCTACCTTAGCTATGTTGACGAGGGCGGCAAGGCGTATAAGCCGCTTCTACTGCCGCAGAAGGACCCAACCCATTATGACTCATGCCTCTGGACATATAGTGTCCCCGAACTTGTTACTGGGCCTGTCCAGGTTACGGGAGAAAAACTGGGACGGGCTGTTCGCAGCTCTCGAAAAATATCGGTCCGTTTACCTATCACTATGGCCACTCCCAAACCCGGAGTGATTCCCGGCCGTGGTGAGATATGGCAAGAACGAGAATAACACCATAATAAGCCTTTCTCCCTTATCCTTTTTCCTTCTCCCTCCCTAACCCCTCATCCCTAACTCCTCTCATCCACCCATTCACGCCTTTTCCTTCTCATTCTCAGCGGCAAAAAATGCTGCCGAAGTTAAGCTTGATTTTTCTATCAACAATGTTTAGAATCTTGGTTTTACGTAAATTATGTGAACTGGCGCAAGTTTTGGGCAAGTCGCCGGATAACCTGTTAAGGCTGATAAAGTCAGAATGGCTATAAACTTAGACACACGTACGGTCGAATCTCCTGCGGCGACCGAAATCTATATTGCAGCAACGCCCAGGGGAAGTGGTCCGTTGCAGGAGAAGGCGCGGGAAATCTTTTCCGGCATCCGGGACATACTATCTTCACAAAAGGCACATCTTCTACAGGAACGAGTCTTTGGCGCTCAAAGCGAGATGGAAGAAGTCCTACGTGTACGGTCGGAAGCTTACGGCGATATCGACGACGGAGTTGCTCCAAGCGCTCTGTGCGGCAAAGAAGGAATGTGTGCCCCCCTTGCCGGCGTGCAGGTACACGCTGTCAGAAGTGACACAAAGCCGGAAGCGATTGTCCTGGAGGGTTCTCCTTGCGGGCGAATTCTTCGTGTGCCCGGCCGAACTTATCTTACACTTTCAGACATCCATACTCCTGAGTCCACACAGGCGACCGGAGACCCTGCCGAACAGGCAAAGGTTATGATGGAAAAGGCCGAATCAGTCCTCAAGCAATTCGGGGCTGATTTTCTGTCGGTGCCGCGTACGTGGATGTGGCTGTCCGATATTCTTAGCTGGTATGACGATTTTAATCGAGTAAGGAACAAGTTTTTTACCGAGCGTGGACTTATCGGAGAGGACAGCCGGCAATCAATGCCCGCCAGCACGGGGATTGGACTGTGCCCGGCTGACGGGGGCAAGTGCGCGATGGATCTGACGGCGGCGCTGGAGCCGGCGGGCTCAATCCAGTTCCTTGGAGCGGTGGGTAAGCAGCAGTGTGCGCTGGAGTACGGCTCGGCCTTCTCGCGGGCTTCGCGCAGCATTACACCGGCTGGAGAGACGGTATTTGTTTCCGGCACTGCCTCTATCGACGCCAGTGGTGCTACGACGAATATTGGTGATGCCTCAGGTCAGATAAACACAACTATAGAAAATGTTCGTGCCGTTCTGAGGGACATGCAGGCTGCCGATGAGGATGTCGTACAGGCAATCGCCTACTGTAAGACAACCGAGGTAGAAGAGATATTCAATACTGTGAAGGACAATCTCCCCTGGCCGTGGGTAACGATGATTTGCGACATCTGTCGTCCTGAGCTGCTGTTTGAAATCGAAGCCACAGCGATGCCCAAGCAAAGAGCATAAGAGCACAAGACTTGTGCACTTACGACTTATGCCTTCCAATCTTCTCCACCGGGCTACACTCACCAATCCTGTTACTATTCTTTCTCGCCGTTCTTACGCCGGACTTCAACAATTTCGGCGCCGTCCTGTGCGTTTTTCGGCTCAACTTTTTGAGTTGTGATTAGAACCAGCAGCTCTTGCTCTTTCTTCTCAGTCCGACCATCGTCTCTATATGATGTTAATTTCCAACCACACAGAAGCAGTGTCTGGCCGGCGGCGACTGTATAATGAGTCGCTACAGCAATTTTTTCTATGATTGGAATTTCATAGGGGTATTTTTCTTTATACATAAACTTTTCATAGCCTGTGATGTTAGATATCTCGAATTCAAAATATACATCCATGGTGTCTTGGCTATTGGGCTGGAGTTTCGGTTTCAATTGCAACCTATCCCCTATATCAACTGAATCCTGTATTGGTTTTGGCTCTTCGGATGGCCGGTTTGGCTCACTATAGCCGGAGACATAGCTGTATCTATGTGAACTGCTGACCATTCCCGTTTTGCCGTCAAGCAGTTCTAATGTTGGATTCATCAAATACTTGTACTCAGCATTTAGTCGTGCCAATTCCAGGAGTTGTTCGACTTGTCCGGCGTTAAGTAAGTACGACCGCGAGTTGGGATCTCCCGGAATTTGGGAAGGTTCAAGGTTTTCTCGTTCAAGAAATTCCTTGACCTCACGGGCATTACTTGGCCCAAGAAGAAGCCGGAGTTCGATTTTGATAGTGTCCTCTTTAGCCTCGTGCATGCGTAATAGTACAACGATTTCTTTATGATCTTTCTCTTTTGCTAATGTCAAAGCAGTCCGGCCTTCATTGTCCCTGGCATTTATATCGACACCCTTTGCAATGAGCGATTTGACCCGCTCAATGTCACCATCAGCAGCTGCTTGGTGAAGTGACCCGGTGGGTTTCTCCTCAAGTTCAGGTGCCGTTTCCTTTTTTGCCCGGCTGGTCAACGCACAACCAATTGGCACGGTCAAAAGCGCTACCAGCAGCAAAACAATAACGGCCCTCAAGCTCGGGCGTTTGTAGAATTCTTTTCCTGGTCTCATAATTGTCTTTATCCTTTCCTCAATATTTTTTACCGGACCGGCTACGGCCAACGACGGAACCGGTTGGGTAGATTCGTATTCGTTTATTAGCGTGCTGACAATTGCGTTGCTGTAATCCCTTGCCTTGGTGTCCAGGTGAGCGATTGCCATTTCATCGCAGCATTTCTCGCGCTCTGCGCGAATTTTTTTGTTCGCCCACCAGACAAACGGATGGAACCAGAATATTGCCTGGGCGATTACCTGCAAAATATTGACCGCGGCATCAAAACGCTGAACATGGCTCAGCTCATGGCCCAGAACGACTCTGCGATGCTCAGCGTTATCAGCCTTGACGAAATCGCCCGGCAGATAGATGCTGCCACGCAGCAAACCCCATACAAACGGCTGGCCTATGCCGTCAACCAGCCACACCTTTGGAAGAATCTCGAACTCCAGCTTGGCCAATGACGCTGCGATGCGTGTTTGCAACTCACCTGGTAAAGGTTTTCTCTCCCGCCACAGCCACAGATTCGTCCGCAGCGCTTTAATTCCAGCCGCAAGGACGAATGCCGCCGCACACAAAAACCAGCCAAATCCGAAACATTGGCGAATAGTCAAACTGTCCGGTCTTTCTGTGAGAGTTGGCAAAGGTGCTGTTGCCGGTTTTGCTGAAGGTAACGCGGGAGATTCAGCTACGCTTGTGTCCATCGTTTCGAGTACCATTGCCGGCTTTTCTTGCGGCAGGACCGCCAAAGGTATGGTAAGCAGAGGCGGCACGAGACATTTGGCAAGGACAATCAGCCAGAGAAGATACCGAATGTGGGCGCTTCTTTTGTTCAGTGCCAGCGATGCCGCCGCTATTACCACTACCAGCACCGCTATCTGCCAGCTCTGGGTCCATATGTAGCTTGTAATTTGGATTATGTAGTCTTCCATTTTTGTTACTCCGCAAAAACTTCCTGCTATCTCTTTCCTATCAGTTGTTTTAGCTTTTCGATATCATCGGCATCGATTTTGCCGTGTTCGGCTAAACACTGGATAAGCGGTACAGGGTCACCGCCGAAGAGCCTGTCTAAAAAGTCATTGACCGACCTTTTTATGACCTTATCGCTCTTGACAGCGCCGAAAAAGACATGGGCCTTGCCCCGGATGTGATGTCTCAGGTAGCCTTTCCTTTCGAGTCGGCGAAGCAGGGTTTGGACCGTAGCGTAAGTTATTTTTCTTTTGACAGGCAGGCTATCGCAGACCTCTTGCACCGTTGCTTTGTCAAGCTGCCAGACTAATCGCAGAATTTCAGTCTCAGCCGGGCTTACAGCCGGCAATTTTCGCTTTGTCATAAAAACGCTCCTTTGACAAATCTGTTTTACAGTTGTACAAGTATAATATCGTACATTTGTACAAGCTGTCAACAAAAAAATATGAAAATTTACAATTTTTCCCCCGTTCTTTTTGGACTTTGATTTTTGATATTTGATTTTTTCTTCAGATGAACTTGAAGGACCATAATGTCGGCGGGAGTAACGCCGCTTATTCGAGAGGCCTGAGCAAGGGTGCTCGGCCTGAAGACCGATAACTTCTCTTTCGCCTCCGCCCGAAGATGCGTAATGCCGTTATAATCCAAATCCAGCGGAATCCCCTTGTTCTCCAGACTTCGCAAACCTGCCACCAGACGCTCTTGTTTGGCTAAATAACCCTCATATTTGGCATCGATAATTGCCGCCTGCACTACATCGTTACGGAAACCGGCATTTTTAATATCAGGCCTGCCGCTAAGAGTCTCCGCAACAGTATTATTCGGTCGCCGAAGTTGCTCCCACAAGCTCCGCCCTTCCGAGCGATTGCTTTGCAAATAACTTATAAGTTTATCAACGGCTTCGAGCTTATTCCGGAACTTTATCCATCGCTTTTCGTCCACAAGCCCGACTGATTTGCCGATTTTTGTTAATCTTCGGTCCGCATTATCGGCCCTCAAAGACAATCGATACTCCGCTCGCGACGTGAACATACGATAGGGTTCATCAATCCCCTTCGTCAGCAAATCATCTATCAGCACCCCGATATACGCCTGGTCCCTGCCGAGAACAACCGGCTCTTCGCCTTGTATCTTTCTCGCAGCGTTAATACCAGCCATAATGCCCTGGCCGGCCGCTTCTTCATACCCGCTGGTGCCGTTTATCTGTCCCGCCAGGAACAGCCCCGATATTTTCTTGGTCTCGAGGTTCGGCTTTAGTTGAATCGGCGGACAATAATCGTACTCAATCGCATAGGCATAATAAATAATCCGGGCGTTCTCCGTCCCCGGCAGCAGTTTGAGCACCTGCTCTTGAACATCCTTCGGCATCGAGGTAAAAAGACCGTTGCAGTAAATCGTCTTTATATTTTCTTCTTCCGGCTCCAAAAAGATTCGATGCTGCTTCTTATCCGCAAACCTGACGACCTTGCCCTCAATGCTCGGGCAATAGCGTGGGTCGGTGCCTGTTATTCGGCCCGAAGAAAGCGGAGCACGATGCAGATTATCCCTAAGCAGTCTGTGCATCTTTTCATTGGTATACGTAATCCAGCACGGCACCTGCGGCCGATTTATTTTTTCGGTCATAAATGAAAACGGCACCGGCGGCTGGTCTCCAGGCTGCACCTGCAATTTTTCCACATCCACGGTGCCGGCATCTAATCTCGGTGTCGTATCCGTCGACATACGTCCAAGTTCCAGTCCCATCCGTTTCAAACTCTGCGAAAGCTCTACACTGGGCGGCTCTTCAAGCCTGCCGCCGGCCCATTGGTCACCGCCAATGTACATCATCCCGCCGAGAAATGTCCCCGGCGTTACAACAACCGTCTGTGTAGAGTATACCGAGCCGTCCTTACAAGCCACCGCCCGCACTTTGTCACCTTCAGTTACTATCTCTGTCGCTATCGCCCCGATGATGGTCAAATTATTAGTTTGTTCAAGCGCCTGCCGCATAAACTCCTGATATTTCTGCCTGTCGGCCTGGGCCCGCGGTGACTGAACAGCCGGGCCCTTCGAACGATTCAGCATTCGAAACTGGATACCTGTTGCATCTATCGCCAGGCCCATCAAACCACCCAGCGCATCGACCTCGCGCACAATCTGACCTTTTGCAAGTCCACCGATAGCCGGATTGCAGCTCATCTTGGCTATTGTGTCCTTGCTGATGGTTATAAGGGCCGTTTTAGCGCCGATTGTAGCCGCAGCATGAGCGGCCTCGACGCCGGCGTGACCTCCGCCTATAACAATGCAATCAAAATTGTTTGCCTTCATTACGATATCATATTTTTAAACCACCAAGGCACTAAGGTTTTAATGTGTCATTCCTGCGCAAGCAGGAATTCGCTCTTCTAATTTCTTTGTGACCTCGTGGCTTTGTGGCTATTTTTCTTTTTGTGTCAGGGCGACCGCCGATGCAATTGCAAAATTTGCGGTATGCGTGATACTAATGCTTATGTGCCTAATCCCAAGTCTGTCAGCAAGTTTTTTAACCTCGCCGGCCAGAGTAACCTCCGGCTGACCGGCGGCATT
>DATLBB010000319.1:0-4328 GCA_035527155.1 Sedimentisphaerales bacterium | reverse complement strand
TATTCCTTCTGCGTGCCCTCCATTGCCAATCTCTACCTGCGCTGGTGGGTCCCTCTCGAGCCGGGTAAGAACCGTGAAGAAGGGATGCCCGAATATCTGGGTGAATTCCTCGATGGGTTCGGTAACAAGATTACTATGCTGGCCGTTGCAAATCCCGGAGAAATGGAAAACCACGACAAGCTGACCACCAGGTCCGCTGGTTTTGGAGTTGTCAAATTCAATAAAAAGACCAGGGAAATCACGGTCGAATGCTGGCCCAGAAACATCGACATTACAGACCCGGCCGCCAGGCAATATCCCCACTGGCCCAGGACTATCAAGCAGCAGGATAACTACGGACGCAAGGCCGTGGCCTATTTGCCAACGATAAAGGTCAACGGGATGACAGACCCCGTCGTACAGGTAATCGACGAAGCCGACGGAGAAATCGTCTACACCATCCGCATCAAGGGTACTTCGCTGCGCCCGAAGGTATTCGAAGCTGGTACGTATACAATCAGGGTAGGTGAGCAGGACACGGGAAAGATAAAGACCTTAAAGAACGTGCAATCGATGACTTCGGACAAAAGACAGACGGTAAAGGTGAGTTTCTAAAGGAGGAGGTTGCTAAAAATGCTTGGGATTTTTTGAAGGCCGTGGGCCGTCAGGCCCACGGCCAACAAATGTTACTACACCCCCCTCTCAAAGATTTACATCTCCTATATGTATATGCGTTAGCAATTAAGAACACTGCACCGGGAGCAGCCTCGCTGCTGCTCAGCCTTTATTTCGAACGCCGCCTCTCATCATACTTTTGTTTCATGAGTTTGCCCGTACGGCAGGCGACTTCCTTGCCATAATCGACACACTTATGCATGGCAAAATTAAAAGATTGTGCGAATCCGTCCGACTTGAACACTGAACTTGCAAAGCTTTTGTTGCGAGTCCGGTTCTCAGGCACGGGTGCCAATGTGTAGATTGCAGTTGCAAAACCGGCAAAGTAGACTACCAACAAAAATACAAATTTACCTCTCCAGGTCCTCATTAAAAGTTTCTCCCTTCCAAAAGAAAGACTTTTATCGGCCGTTCCATCACCGACCTTTGACGTCTCCTTCTATTAAATTTTAAGATAAAAAACCGCATCTGCCAAATAAGATGCAGTAACAATCTTGTTTATCACTACTATTTACTGCAAAATTATCGGAATAGGGCTCCTCGCATGAAAAGTGCTTTTCTATCGGACACAATCACCCATCATTTGCGATTGCCCCCACAAATAAAGTCTAACACAAAAATCGCCTTTGTCAAACGGCTTACAAATTCTTATCTAAAATTTCTTTCAAGGTTTCGCAGACAATCGCCACCTCATCTTTACCCAGATTATTATAAAACGGCAAGGCGATAGTCCTCTCGGACACCGATTCGGCAACAGGAAAATCGCCTCGCTTGTAGCCAAACCGCTCAACCATAAACGGCTGCAGGTGCACAGGCGTAAAATAATTGCTGACCTGAATCTTTTGCCCTCTCATTGCTTCTAAAATGCTGTCACGCTGCTGCCGGTTAAATCCCTCTGCCAGCCGGACAACAAAGACAAACCAGCTTATATCGCAATCATCCGGCTCCGCAGGCACTATCAGCCTGTCATCGTCAGCTAACATTTCCTGATACCATTTTGCAACCTGCCGGCGTTTGGTCTTGAACTGCTCAATTCTTGAAAGCTGCACAATACCGAGGGCACAATTGATATCACTGAGTCGAAAGTTATAGCCCAACCGTTCGTGGCTTAGCCAGCCGCCGTTCTTGGCCCTACCTTGATTGCGAAGCGATACGCAGATATCCGCCAAATCGTCCTCGTCGGTCAAAATCATTCCGCCTTCGCCGGTGGTTATCTGCTTATTGGGATAAAAGCCAAACACACTCATCCTGCCGAATGTCCCGGCCTTTTTCCCATTCAACGCTGAGCCCAGCGCTTCACAACTGTCCTCAACTACCATCAGATTGTGTTTTTGAGCAATTTCAAGGACCTTATCCATACCGGCGGGATTGCCGAAAACCTCTACCGGCAAAATGGCCTTTGTCCTGTCGGTAATCCCGGATTCGAGCTTTGCATGGTCGATATTCAAGCTCACCGGGTCAATATCAACAAAGACCGGCCTGGCACCGGCCATCATAATAGGAGTGGCAGAAGCTATGAAAGTAAAGGGCGTTGTAATGACCTCATCGCCCTGCCCAATCCCCAGCGCGGACATACACAAAAACAAGCCGCTCGTTCCGCTATTGACACCCACAGCCCGCTTGAGCCCGATATACTTGGCGAAAGCATCTTCAAATTCCACCACTTTGGGGCCAAGCGAAAGATTCGGACCGCGAAGCACCGCACTGACTGCCTCGATTTCTTCTTCGCTGATATCCGGCCGTGATAAATATACCCGCATCAGAAAACTCCTCATCAAAAAACGCAGGCTTAATTCTGAAGAAATAAATTATACCGTTCGCCCCTCATAAATCAAAGATTTTTTTACACACTTTTGATGCTAATTGTAACAAAGGAACCTCTTAGTATCCTGTAACATCCAATTTGATGGCGCCGTAAGGTGTCCCCAAGGGAGTGGCGGCCTCAAGTGCAGGGCTTCGACTGAACTCAGCCGAATGTCCTTGGGGATGGCTCGGAGCCGTGCTACTGACCACTAATTTCCCATATCATCTCTTCTATAGAAACCATAAGCACTTATGGGACGTAGTCTTACAAAGACAACCCATTATTTGCTGCTCAGTCGGAAATTGCAACTCTTATGTTAAACAGCGCTCGGTTTAAGGCCGATTAAAACTACGGTCTGAATGCACAGTGAGGAATCGCATAATGGCAAAAGGGAAAAATGTATTGACCACAGGCGATGTGGCCAAGATTTGTAACGTCGCTCCGAGGACTGTCTCAAAGTGGTTTGATAACGGACAGCTCAAGGGGTATCGCATACCAGGCAGCAAGGACCGGCGAATACCAGTCAGCGAGCTGCTTCGCTTTATGAAAGCGAATAATATGCCTCCTCCAACTCTTCCAGCCGGTAAAATTCGCGTCCTTATAGTGAACAGCGACGACTATGCAGCCTCGACCCTGGCTGATACCTTGCAAACCAAGGCCGATTACGAAGTACAAACCGCAAATAGCAATTTTGAGACCGGCGTAATCGCTCAGAAGTTTGCTCCGCATGTTCTATTGGTCAACCTCCTGGCTGAAGGAATAGATGCAACAGGACTATGCAAAAGCATTCGTTCCAATGAGGATTTGCAGACCATCAAAATTGTTGCCCTTGCGAACCGCTTAAGCAGCTCTGAGTCCACCGCCCTGCTCCAGAAGGGCTTTGACGGCTATATAACCAACTCTGACGATACCGCTGAAATCATCAAAAAGATTGAAGAAGCAACCGCCATTATCTATTAACAGGACAGCCGTGGCCTCAATCGCTGGAAAATAATAAACCCAGCCTTCGGGCTGGGTTTTTCTCATTCGACGGTCTATTGAATCAATAACTGCAAAAAATGATGCTAAGGCGGTCCTGATGGCCTATAGCCTAATACCCTAATTCCCCCCAAACAGCCCTCTGCGTTTTGGGTATATCCAGACTATTCGGAAAAACTATAGACTTCCACTCTGGCTCGTTGAACGCATTGTATGTATGCGTAAGCAGGTCTTGCCATTTCCAGTACTCACTGTGCCCATCAGCAAAACCCCAGGTTCCACCATCACCGTGCCGGTTGGGAGGCTCGTCCCGCCAAGACCTCTGCTGATAATAAATAGTCCAGCCACCCATGGGAGTGGCCCCACTGTCATCAACAAAAACACACCTGTAGGCCGGCCGGAGAATCTCAGTTCTATGTTCGACCATCGGTCCATTATCGTAAGGCTGACAATCCATAGAATCAACCGCAGAGTACGTCCGCCACTCTCCAAATGTAGCATTCGGGCACTTGTAAAGTCGTACATTCTTCGTGTACATAAACAATGCTCCGTCTTTGACGGCTTGTATCATCTGCGCATCGCTGAGAGTGCCGTCTCGGGGCCAGTCTTTCTCTACCCAGGGAATTTGATTAGGATGCAGGTTATCGCGCTCGCGGACATCGCCGCGAACAATCCTGCCGTCATTATCATCCGCATACAAATTCCAAGCAAGCGTCAACTGCCTAAGATTGTTAAGACAAACCGTCCGCTTGCCCTGCTCCCTCACCCGCTCTAATGCCGGCATCAATAACGCCATCAACAACGCAATAATGGCAATTACTACCAAAAGCTCTACTAACGTAAAAGCCTTTCGCCTGGCCATAATGACACTCCTTCATTGTGCCTTTGAAAT
>DATLBB010000318.1:0-2734 GCA_035527155.1 Sedimentisphaerales bacterium | reverse complement strand
GCTTTTGCATTTTCCGATAGATAGACACCGGACTCCTGAGCATCCCGGATAAAGGCAGTTCGACGATATACTTTTGCGCCGACGACAGGAGCTTGATTTGCATCCGAAACAACAGCTTTCCTTTCTCTTTTGGACTCATTTGTTTGACCAGAGCACACTTGCCCTGGAAGAAAAAGAATCGCACAAAAATATACTGCACTGATTGTCCAACCCGCTGCGTTTCTGTTATTCAGCATCTTACATCTCCTCTCTTTAGAGAATTACAGACACTTAAACTAACGCTTTTGTTCTCCGAGCATTCTTTTCATATTCGCCGAAGGTTAACTTACCGCGCCGGTTAAGTCAAAGACTATTAATAGATTTCAGAGGGCAGAAGACAGAAGGACAATTAGTTGTTAGTCGATGGTATTTAGTATATAGCCGGTTGAGGGTGTGCACCGCACACCTTTTAGAAAACTTTACAGATTGGGCAGGTTATGTTTTTTGCTTACCTGTTTTAATTGCTCAAGAAGCTCGGTCATACTTTGACTAATCACATCGGTATCGCTGCATACGGCCATAAAATTCGTGTCTCCGTCCCAGCGCGGGACAAGATGGATATGAAAATGGTCGGGCAGGCCGGCGCCGGCGCATCGGCCGAAGTTCATACCGACATTAAAGCCGTGCGGCTTTATCACCAGAGACAGGGCCTTTTGCGATTCCCGGACTAATTTCATCAATTCCAGCAGTTCATCGTCGCGCATCTTTTCGAGGCCGGGAATGTGTCGGACCGGCGATATCAGTAGATGGCCGTTATTGTAGGGGTAGCGGTTCAGTATTACGATGCTTTTGGCCGAGCGCCACAGCACAAAGTTTTTATCATCGTCTTCGGGGCTTTTATTGGCTTCGCAGATAAAGCAACCGCCGCCTTTGTTCACCCCGTTAGAAATCTTATCTTTTTGGGCCATATTATTATCACTATCTTCAGGTCCCTTTTTAGAATTTCTAACGGGGTCAAGGCCCTGAACGTAATTGATTCGCCACGGCGCCCATAGGTTTTTATTTTCCAATCTGCAATTACCTCCGCGTTCTATCGGCTATTGATTATCATCTCTTTTCGATGGTCATTTGATAAGCTGCATAGTAATTTTTTGACTGATAGTTATTTGTGGTGTCCCCATCGGCCCGGGCAAAATGGCGTTAAATCGAACTTCGTATTGCTGATTGTATTGCTCTATTCGGCCGGCGTCCATATTAAACAGTTCCTCGCCCTGACCTTCCAGACCGAGGACCGGATAACCTCTGAAGAAGCCGAACGTCCCGGCCATTTTAAAGTTGCCTGAATAGGGCATTGGCCAGCCGCGTGGAGGTGATTTGGCTATCGAATAGGAGCTTTTTATCACAGCGAGGCGGCCTTTTTCGGTTTCGCGAATCTCATCGAGCGTATAAGTAACATCTCTTGCCTGCTGCATCACCATCGGGGTAGGCACAAGGAGCTGAGAGCTCCAGCTCTGCCCGACAGAAACGCCGTCGGCGGGTTTTTCTATACTGGAAATCGAATCCCACAGGAACCGTTGGGTGGCGATAAAATCTGATATCATATCGGGTTCTTTAATTCGACCTCCTCTGGTGCTTTGCCGGAACGCTTTTTCACCAATCTGGCTGATTAATTCGTCCAAGTTCGAATAATCTTCAATTTTGCCCGAAGCGTTCAGTGTCAGCGTGAAAGATTTTTTAGGAAGGTGTTCTACGGCGTCCCGCTTTGCAGCTCGTGTGCTTCGGCCTGTTCGCTTGACTTGTACTGATTCGCAGGTTGCCTTGATAGTTGTAAGCCCGTAAGGGTCTATTTCAATTGGCGTGTACGTGACAACCATGTCCATTGACTCGGAGGATTTGTCGGTACTGTCCTGGCCCGGTTTGGACCTGCTTTTTGTCGGGTCCCAATCGAGGGCAATATCTTTGCTGGTTATAAACCTGTATCGCAGGCTCCGGCCTTCCTGGAAGTCGACAGTTAAAACCTCTTTTCCCTCCTTTAGCCCTTCTATCCCTTCTTTTTGCTCAACGGGCCTTTCGCATCCTGCGAGAATACTCAGGACGAGGGCTGTGACAATGATTAGTGCAGTTCTCAATTTTACTCCTTTCAAATGAGTTCGTAGCCGGTAGTAACGAGTTCATAGACTACGAACCGTGAACTACGAACCAGAAACCGTTAATTAGTTTTTTCGAGACGGTAAAGCCGAACGGCGGTCATCTTCAAGACAGCAGGATCTTTGTCGGCTTTTTGACCGGCCATAGGTTCGACGGCAATCCATTCCGACTCCAGTTTTTCAAAACAATTCTCGACCTTGCCGGTATTCAAATCCAACTCGAGCTGGCCCGTAAATGTTTCGGTGTTATCGAACATTTTCGAAAAGCTGCTTATCGTTTGTTGCTGGTGGAGCTGCTCCGCCATTTCTGTTGTTGGAGCGGCCTTCATCTCTATGACGGCAATGCGTCGACTACCTGCTTCTTTGACTTCTTTTAGAGTATAAATTCTTTCGTATGATTTTGAACCCATTAGCCCGAACGAAAAGGTCTTTAAGCCGTTCCAGTTGTCACCCGTTCGTAATCGTTTTTTGTCGGCAGCGGGCATTGCGTCAATTGTGTGACGCTCCTTGATTGCATCCGGTGAAATCAGCGCTAAAGCTGTTTTGTCGGCAGAGGAAACGCCCCTGAGCGCAGCTTGTGCCTGGCTTACGTCGACAACCTTTGAAAC
>DATLBB010000317.1:0-10263 GCA_035527155.1 Sedimentisphaerales bacterium | reverse complement strand
AAGATTAGGATTCACGCTTATTGAGTTGTTAACGGTGCTTGCGATAGTGGCAATGTTGGTTGGGCTGCTTATCCCATCTCTTACTTTTGTGCGCAATACGGCAAGAAAGGCAAAGCAAAAAGCCCAGCTTACCACTATCGACATGGCTCTGATTGCTTTTCGGAATGATTATGGTGATTATCCGTTTTCAGACCAGTTCTCCCACGACACCGGCGTGGCCGATTACTGCGGCGCACAGAAGCTTGCTGAGGCCCTTCTCGGCCGGGACCTGATGGGATTTCATCCAAAGTCAACATGGAGTGCAACTGACCCTACATTCTACCCCCCACCCCCAATCCCAACTCAGAATCTTGATGAAAGAATAGGGTCTTATCTGGAGCTCGGAACCGAGGACGCCTTTAAGCTTGGCGATTTATTTGGTCCCGCGTTAGCAGTTACAACTCCACCATTGGAAGCAAATACATTTGTGATTTGCGATTCATTTGGCGTAAAGAAAATAACGCTTGCTCCGGGAAAGACCGTTATGGCGGGGTCTCCGATTCTCTACTACAGGGCGGATTCTACTTTGAAGAAATTTGATGTCACGGGTATACCCCCCGGCTCAGGAAATATTTATAATTTCCGTGATAATTTTCCTCTCATTCAGGTCGCGGATTCGGCAGATGGGACGCCACCACCACCATGGGATCATCCACTTAACACTTTTGGAGGTTTGTATTTTTATAATCAACTATATAAAATAGTAGACCAAAAGATATTGAGCGCAACTGGAATGCCATGGCCTCACAGGCCGGATTCGTACATATTGATTTCAGCAGGAGTGGACGGCCGGTACGGGACTCCGGACGATATTTGCAACTTCGGAAACTAAAACGCGAAGCACATCAGGTTGAATAGGCTAAAGCTGTGAAAAATTACGAGCACAAAACCGGGCTAACGCTTGTCGAGATGCTGATTGTTGTGGCGATAATTGTGATTCTGACCACATTGGTAATCGGCATCGCCACCCGCATTGATGACCAGTCTAAGGAGCAGCTTACCGAGAATACCATGGCAATGTTGGAAAGTGCATTACAGGAGTATTATGAATATTGGAAGTCTTTTCCTGACCCAAATCAACCGCCTTACTTAACACACTCAGCAGCACTTTACGGACAGCTTCAGTCAACACTGAGTTCGCGAAAGATATTGGATAAAATCAGCGATTCGCTAATAAAGAGCAATCCTCTTGCAGTTAATATGCTGGAGATATATGACCCATGGGAAACAGCGTTGGATTATAGGTATGTTCCAAGCAATAATTTTCCGGAGTTAATATCGGCTGGGCCGGATAACAACTTCGGCACTGCTGATGATATAAGCAGTCGATAATGAAAACAAGATACAAACAATCCGGTCGCACGTTGGCGGAGATGACGGTCGTCATAGCAGCCATAGTGCTGCTTGGCAGCTTCGGTCTGCCGGCTATCCGTGCGTTTCTTGATTCGTTTGAATCAGGAGCGAGTGCAAAGGCTGTGATAAGCGCTGCCCTTGCTTCAGCCCGTGCCATAGCCGCGAAGGAGCAGAAATACGCCGGCATCAGATTCCAAAAGGCCTACGATACCGATGGCATACTAAAGGCCGATCAATACATGATCTTTATCGTCCAGGACCCGAGTCTGGTAGGGACCTACGGTTATGGTTTCCGAGCAGTAGATGGTTTAAAGCCGGTGAGATTACCCAAAGGATTCGGAATAATGGATTTTGAAATTGTAGAGGATCGAAATGAACCAAATCCTGTAAATCCTCATATTCAGCATCAACTTGATAATCCTTTGCTTATTCCTAATCAGGATAATTGGATTAACGAGGATCGTGAGCTTACAGACACAACCACGTTTTCCATCGTTTTCTCTCCAAGTGGTAAATTAGTAATCCACGGAATACGGGTATGGAACAGAAACAATCAAGATGACTTTTTCAATTCACAGTTTAATGTGGAAGTTGCAAAAACCGCGATTTTTATTCTGGATGATTACTTCGAGGACATGATTCCGAACCTTGGTTTGGGACCGGAGCCGAGCCGAAGAAGATTTGTCATATATAACAGGCAGGAATTCAAACGGGCCTATCAAATAGGCCAGGCGTATTCGGGCTATTTGAACAGGTTAGTTCCAATTTATATTAACCCGTATACGGGAACGATGATAGAAAAGTGAGAATACCGGCTTATGCGCAAATTGCACAATTTCAACAGTGGTTTTTCGCTTACCGAGTGCTTGCTGGCCATCGGTATACTGGCGGTGGGGATGCTTTTTATAGCCGGCGTGTTTCCCGTGGGCATCCATTTTACGACTATTGCCACCGAGCGGACCATCGCGGCGGTTGTAGCCGACGAGGCCTTTGCAAAGATAAGACTGTATGCCCTTGGTGTACCAAATAATCCGCTTGTTGGTATCAACTTTAGCAAATTGGACCCAAATCAGCTTACTGATTATGCTCAGACTGTGAGTATCAATCCCATTGAATTTGCATATCCGTCCGACCCTAATATGGACATTTCGCAGAAGCAATATTACTGGTCGGCCCTTTGCAGGCTCACTGAACCATATAGCGGGCCATTTGACCCCAGGCGTCTTGTCCAGGTAACGGTCTTTGTATGCCGGAAAGTAGGAAGCGGCACTACGTACCAAGGCTGGGCAACAAATTGGCCTGTTCCGGTGCCGGTTGGTGTTTCTGTGGGACCTGGTCCTGACACGCTTCAAATAGAGCCTGGCAAGGAAGCGTATATTAACGATGGCTATACTATTGTGGATGACGAAAATGGCCGGATATATCGCGTATTAGAACGGTACGCACCGCCCAATCATAATACTGTTCGACTCGACAGGCCTTGGAATCCTGGAATGATTTCTCCTGATAGAGTCTGGGTCGTACCACCGCCTGTCAGCGGCGGCAGATACCCTTGCATAGCGGTATATCAAAGAGTAATCAGATTCTAATCCGAGTCGATGAACAATGAACTATAAACTGCGAACAAGACGTGCCTTTACTCTAATTGAGCTTGTAGTTGCTATTGCGATTCTGGTTATGGTGATTTCTTTTGCAGGCGTGATTTTCAAAGTCAGCATAAACGCCTATCGCGCCGCCACTGCAAGCACTGAAATTATGCAAAAACTGCGGGCTATTACCGACCAGATAAATGCTGACTTCAAGGGCGTGAGACGGACCGTCCCCGGCAAAGTACGCCATCATCTTATTAGCGGTCTTATTAGGTCAGATTGCATCGCATTTTTGGCAAATGGGGACTTTCAGTCCACCGAACAATATGGACAGCCTGTTAGCAAGTCAGTGGTAGGTAACATAGCTGGCATATTCTATGGACATTCGGCAACCCCGGATCCTAACACCGCTGATCCAAAAGAAAAGATACTGCTCAGAAGGCAAACCATACTTACTTATGACGCTAATCCACCCCTTTCAAGTCCAATAGGCGAGTATTACAAGACATCTTTAGCCGAATGGAGGGTACAAAATCCCTTTCCTAATACAGATGTTTGGGTAAGCAAACCGCCTCTGGATGTGAATAATCCGGGTGATTTGGTAATGTATATGGCTAAAGGCGTAGATGATTTCGCGGTACAGTTTGCTATGTGGGACCCAAACTCTGTGCCTATGAATTATCGGTGGTGGCCGATGAATTACGAGATTGCGGCAGGTTTGGGGTTCCAGCCGCTTCAGCCTATCGCTTCGAACGCCATCAAGTTCACTTTCACGTTGTACGATTCCAAAGGTGTTATAAAAAACGGCAGAAGGTTTACCCATATCGTTTATTTGGGAGACTAACCTGGTAAAAATGGAAGCAAGAGATAGAAAATTTGCGGGAAGTGTGTTTTCAACCGGCTCGGCCCTTATTCTGACCGTCGTTTTGACGAGCATGTTAGCTATTATCGGCGTGCTGTTCGTTATGATGGCCCGTGTGAACAAGGTAGCTACGTCGGCCATATCCGAAAACAGAGAACTCGATTTGGCAGTCGAAACAGTCATCGCGAAGATTTCGCAGGAGCTGGTTTCAGATATCCCCGGCGTAGTAGCAGGGCAGGAATACTACGACTATCCCGACCCTTGCAACGCCTGGCTGGCATCCCTTGAGCCTTATGTAAATATTATTAATGGCAAATATGAGTGGAGGCAAATTAACGATGTGACTGGTTTTTTGAAATGGAAGAGCTTTGGTGCTCAAAATGTTTTGGTTGAATTGCCATTTCTGCAAAGACCAGATCCTGGTCAGACTGAGAAATTTATTCGAGATTATCCTGAAATTAGAGTCGATAAGGATGGTAATTTTCTCAATATAGTAGATGGTTCACTGGCGATAGATGGATTGTGGTCCGACGCAGACGGTGACGGTGTCGCTGATTCAAAGTGGATTATTCTTGCTGACATGACTTCCAGCAAGGGCGAACCCATTTACGCAGCGGTAAGGATTGTTGACAACCAGGCGATGTTGAATGTTAACACAGGATTCAAATTTAACCCTAATTTCGTGGATGTGAATCTGATTGACGGCTCAAGCCAATTGCAGATAAACCTTATGGCTTTGTCCTGGCGGCCGGGTGTTACTGTTTATGACCCATGTGACGAAATAGATTTGCTCGAGGCGAGAGCAAATCCTGGTCTTGGCCTCAATCCGCTTGATTTGTATCAATACGAACAAGACGTCATTTGGCGATACTACAGGCCAAGTGGCCCGTATACACCTTTTGATATCGGTGACGACCTGGAGCTTCGCAACAGGTTTTTGGTTAATCATGAGGATATCCATACTCGTATTGAGGATGGGACAAATCTCTGGACCTGGTCTTTCAATAGCCCCCGCGAATTGAATACTCCAGTTGTCGGTGGAATCAATAATTGGTTTTACAGGGCACAGCATGATGTGCCGGGACCAAATAATGTATATTCCTACAGGCACATTGGCACTACTTACAATATGGACAGGATTATCGACCCGTATGGCGATAAGATGATTAACATCAACAGGGAAATTGACGCCAATACAATATATGACAGGCTGCTGCTCAGCAACCAACCTCTTATAGCCGATGCTTTCACCCGTCGGCAGTATGCACAACTTGCCGCAAACATGGTGGATTTCATCGATGAAGATGCACTGGTGACGATTTTTGCACCCAATGACCTTAATCCGAATATATATTATGGTTTTGACGCCCAGCCGTTCATCAGTGAAATAGGTATTGTTCTGCGCAGCACAAGCGGGCCACCGGATAAGAGTAAGCCGCCGATACCAATGAATCCCGACGACTCATCCTTCGCCGTAGAGCTTTACAATCCTTTCGATTGCGACATACCGTTAAGTGATTTTGAGCTTGAACTCTACGACAGAAGGACATCTACGTTTCGTCCTCCTATCCTTTTGGGCTCAGGAGTAATTGTCGCAAACGGCGGTTGTGTTGTAATTTCCAATAGGCCCTTAGACTTTGGTTTGAACCCAGCCAACCTGAACGTAATTGTGCGTCCGGAACTCGTCTTATTCACTGAGCAGGACAAAAGCAAACCGCCTGTGCCCTCCGGTTTCCCGGGCGACACTTATGACGTGTTTCTCAAACGCAGAGTAGAAGATGTAAATGGAACGATGATTTATGTGGACTATGTGGACAAACAGGACGTTTACCGATACCTGCCGTCGAGCTCATCGGGGCTCACCACATTGCATTTGGGCAGGTGTATCCGCGATTGGCATGTTGTCTATCAAACACCGGATTTAGCCGTCCCCAGCCTGGGCTGGCCGGACCCGTGTGTCAAACCCCCTTCCTCACAGCCCCATGAGTTCAGCTTCTTTATGCCTAATCCTATCTTGCCTGATGTAAACTTTATTACGGTTGGTGACATTCCGCGAATCCTGACACTTGGGCATGGCCCCTGGCCTAATAGCTCCATTGGCGAGCAGTTGAAAGGGATAAGTCAGGTATTTCTCCCGCAGGACCGGGAAAAACAGCTTAGGCTGGATCTGCAAAATCCTTTGCATAAGAACGTTTTTCAATATCTAACGGTCTTTGACCCGAACAGCGACAATATTGATAATGATGCCGACGGCTTAATAGATGCTGCTGATACTATTTCGCCGGAAGTACAAATTCCCGGCCGAATAAATATCAACACCGCCCCATGGTATGTAATAGGACAATTACCCTGGGTTTCTGCGCGTACGCCAAATTATGAACTCGCAAGGGCCATAGTTGCGTATAGGGATAAAACATCTTTACCCGGCGGCCCCGATTATACTCTGCGGCTTGGAGCGCCGGGTTTTGAAAGTATCGGAGAATTAAACTTTGTTACTGCTCTTCCTGTTGTCCCGGACTACAGTTATAGCATTGGGCAATATAGCTTCGATCCCTGCGACCTTGGTACTGAGTTCCCCCTCCATAGTGGCTTTCCTGACCTCACAACAGATGGGAGGGGCCGGGGTGACGGTGTTCCGAATGATTTCGAAGAGCGCGATGTAATCTTCTCACGAATCAGTAATCTCGTGACTGTTCGCAGCGATGTTTTCACCGCTTACATACTCGTTCGCATCGGCGCTGACGGCCCGCAAAAAAGAGTCGTTGCCATACTTGATAGAAGCGGCGTTAACAAAACTAATGTTGGTTCCCCCTATGGCAAAGTAAGAATTGTGGCGCTGCACTATGTTCCCGACCCCAGGTAATCATGCCCGGTTGTTCGTATCTCTATGCGTGGACTGAGAACGGCTTTACTGTAACCACAGCCAGAACTTTTGAAGGATAAACAGGTCCCGCTCATCCACGATACCGTTGTTATCAGCATCTGCCTTTTCGTTTTTGATGTTTGCTCCTTCCAAACGCCAGTTGTCGGCCAATATGGCGAAATCAACCATATTGACCGCTAAGTCGGCATCTGCGTCTCCTGGCACAGGTCTTAATATATCTGAGCTGGCTGCCTCCCCGGTCCCACCGTAGGCCCCAATATTGATTCTGCCGCCATTCGGCGCCGGCTCCAGCGAATAATCGGCGAACGGGTCGCCGGCATTGATGCACGGACTTGTGTTCCATTCGTCGGCCCTCAAGTGAAAATCTAAAGAAAACGGATCGACAAACATCGGGTCCTTGTTGATATTTCCTTCGCCCGGCCAGACGGCGGTCGGGTCATAAAAGCCGTAGATATCGAACATCTGCACGTTGCTGTAGGTAACATTGACAGTTCCAGTATTCCCGCCAAAATCAGCCATTTCCAGGCCACCAAAGGCCAGAGCGAATGTGGAACCTCCCCCCTTGGTAATGATAATTTGCTCGCGCGAATTGCCCCAGATGTTATTATTATTTCCATCGGCCCTGCCATAGTAGCATTCCAATCCGCCTGCAAGATAGTCGTAGGGGGCAACATTATTGTATACAAGCGTAGTATTTTTAAAATCTATATAGCTGCCGTAGTTTGAACTCATACCGCCGCTCCAGTAACCCCGGTTGTGGTTTATTCTGCAATTGTCTATATATAAGCATGGGACACAAGGATCGGGACCGGAATGGCCTTCGCTGTAAATACCTCCGGCACTGGCCCAGCAGTCATTTTCAGATATGACAACGCCGTCAATCGAGGTGTTATTACTGTCCACAACGGCAATTCCACCCCCGGAGAAGCTTGCAGTGTTCCATAGTATCCAACTGTTCATTATTTTCGTGGTGCCGCCTTTGATGTATATGCCGCCGCCATGCTGGTCAATCAAGTTGTCGTCAACCCAGCAATCGTTCTCATTAACGTTGCACCACTCAATCGTGGCGTTACTGTCTTCACATGCAATTCCGCCGCCGGAGCCTGCAGCCCTGTTCCATCTTATATTACAGCCAATTATTCTTGGGCTGGACTGCCTGCAGTATATTCCTCCGCCCAGTTGGTGTAAGTCATTTACGTCTATGAGATTTGCGTCACATGGGTCTATGTTGTAAAAACCATACCCGGCCATGTTGTAAAAGCCTATATCACAAAGGGTTATGAAAGCGTTACCGTTCACATCGCAAAATATCGCTCCACCTCCATCATCAGCTTTGCAGTTGTTTATGTTACAGTCTGTAATGAAAGGGCTGCTGTTTTTGATATATATTGCGCCGCCGTAGCCGCTTGCGTCGTCATTGGGGTCCTGCGGCCAATTCGGATCCTCAGCATAACCATTGATAATAGTAAAACCCCTTAATTCCGCAGTTGAGGACTCTCCGCTTTGGAAGATAAAGGCCCGGCCCAGGCTATTGCAATCTATGGTAGTCACCGCTTTCCCGAACTGTGATTGCACTGTCACATTTTTGCCCTTAAAGTCGATGTCATAATTTCCTCCGGGACCGGCACCTGAATACGTACCTGGGCTGGCCCAGATAGTATCTACACCAACGATAGCGGAATCGATTGCCCCTTGTATGCTGTCCCCTGGCGAGATAAAAATATCTGCATTAGCTGTAGAGACTATTCCAGCTACCTGTATAACAAATCCCAAAGACAGATATTTGAGTAAGGTCGCAGTTCTGGTCATAATAACTCCTTCCATTCTATACACTATCGGCACCTTGTCCGAACCTTATCTCAATTATACCAGAACCTCCTCTAAAATCCAGAAAAAAATCCTCAAAAACCCTGAATAACACCCTAATATCCAAAAGAAATGGGAAAGACATCTGGTTGTTAGGACTTCAAAAGCCCCAATATTTCGGCGTGGACCTTTTTGTTGGCCGCTATCACCCGCAATTCCTGACCCTCATAGCTGTCCAAATCAACGGGGAAGATTTTACCACCCTGCCAATCGCTCACTACTGCCCCTGCGGTCTCAACAATAACTGACCCGGCCGCGATGTCCCATAATTTCGGATTGGAAGCGATAGTAGCAATAAGACTCCCTTTTGCCACATAAGCAAGCTGTAACGCGGTTGAGCCTAAATTGCGAAATCTTGTCCACAACATAATTTCGCAGGCCCAACCCGGCACCTCATTATCGAAATGGCTGTCGAGACCAACGCTTGAAAAATCGTCCATTTTCTCTTTGCCGGCTGTGATTCGCCTGCCATTCAATTGTGCCTCACGGCCCTTGACGGCCGTGAACATCGAGTCTGTGGCCGGCTCAAAAATCACGCCTACAATCGCTTCACCCTCATACATTACCGCGATACTGACCGTAAAGAAGAGCATCCGGTGTGCAAAATTGTTCGTTCCATCTAACGGGTCGATAACCCACCAAACCGGATCAGCTCCTCTCGGTGGCTGCTTGAAAATCTTCTCTTTTCCCCCTTCCTCGGCGATAAAACCATGGTCCGGATAAGTTTCTTTGATTCGGTCAACGATTATCTGCTGGCATCGCCCATCGGTCTCCGTCACCAATTCGGTTTTGTTGCTTTTTAGCGAAGCCTTGATGAAGTTTATTTCTTCCATTGCACGCTGTCCCGCCAGACGTGCTGCAACAACGGCGGTTTCCAGCATCCGACTCAGGTTTCTTTGTTCTAATACCATATCCAGCCTTTCGTTCTCTAATCTTGACAGTACTACTATATTCTTCTATTCTAACGTGGTTATGCAAGCAAGCCAACAGCTAAATAAATCGAAATTTTTCTGCCGTGCATCTCCTCGCCGGCGGGCTGCTTCGGCGTTCGTATTTCTAACAGTGGTTGCTTTCTTCGGGCTGTTCTGGTTGGCGGCAAACGGCAAGATTGATTTAGGTCGCTGGCTTGTTCCCTGTGGCTTCAAGCAGAAGTATGGTCTTCCGTGCCCAACCTGTGGGATGACCACTTCGGTAGTTGCTTTCGCTCAGGGCAAAATCATCAAAGCGTTTTATACCCAGCCAGCCGCTGCACTATTGTGCTTTGTCTTGGTTGTCGTAGCATTTTTGGCTTTGTTTATAGCTGTTTTTGGCGTATATTTTGATTTTATCAACCGTTTTTTCGCCGAAGTTAAAATAAGACACATAATTCTGGCCCTGATAGTCATCATCGCCGCCGGCTGGGCGGTAACATTGGCCCGGGCGCTGGCCGCACACCATTGATTTTTGACCATTTACTATTTGCTATTGGATTATTCAGGACGGTCCCTAATTTGCAAAGATAAACAGGCGGCTGAATAAGACAAGCTAACTGCTGAAGAAAAATAGATAAATGATATATGCGATGTATGTGCAGAGCAGGATGGAGCCGGCAATTCGGCTGATAACGCGCCTTCCGAGCACGGCAAGCGCAGCGAAGGCGGCGCTGACGGCAATCATAATCCAGTAGTCGC
>DATLBB010000316.1:0-22392 GCA_035527155.1 Sedimentisphaerales bacterium | reverse complement strand
CAGAACTCCCGCATCAATATAGTCGGGAATATTTCCCGGCTTTGTTCCGCCGGTAGGTACGAGACTGATGGTTTTATGAATGGCCGGGTCAATTGCCTTGACAAAAGCAGGGCCGCCGAGCTGTTTGGCCGGGAATATTTTGCAGAGATTCGCCCCTTTGGAGAACTGGCTGATAATTTCTGTTACACTGCCGCATCCTGGTATTATAGCTGTCTTGCCGGCATACTTGTTGAATGTCTCATCGGAGAAGTTACAAGCTGAAACAAGATAGCACGCACCGGCGTCGGCAACCTCCTGAACCGAAGGCAAAGGGTCCTTCGGATGTACCTTATTGTAAACATCAAGTATTGCGGGTGAGTCAATCAAGCTTGCTACGCCCGCAACGAAATCCGGAAGCTCCTTCCTCAGCCCGCCAAGTTTTTCCAAAGGCTTATTTATCCGGCAGGTTACTTCCATATTATTGATACCTGCCTTTATAAGGGCTTCAGCCGTTTTAACTATATCGAGCTTGTCCTGATTAAATACGAGGATAAATCCATCTCTCAACAGCGTCGTAATTGTGCTTTTGATGTCCATTTGTACCTCTTAAAGTCTTTTCAGGTGAAAGCCACCATCAACGTTAATTATTTGACCGGTGGAGAAATCGAGCCTGCCTTCGGCGATGGCTCCCACGGCTTTTGCGACGTCTTCGGGCTGGCCCCATCGTTTGGTTGGCGTTAGTCCCTCTGCTATCAGTTTGTCATACTTGCCTTTGACGGCGCGGGTCATATCGGTTGCGATAATGCCGGGTCTGATTTCGAATACCCCAATATTATACTCGGCCAGTCTGTCCGCGTACAGCTTGGTCATCATGGTAATACCAGCTTTGCTTATGCAGTATTCACCTCGCGCCGGCGAACTGGTGTACGCCGAGATTGAGCCTGTGCTTACAATCCGAAACAACCGCTCCGGATGTTGCTGTTTCTGCTCAATCATCCAGTTTGCGACAAGCTGAGTCAAAAAATATGGCCCTTTAAGATTTATTCCCACTACCCTATCGAAGCTTTCTTCGGTCGCTTCAAGAATGTCCATTCGCTTTGAAGGAGCAACACCGGCATTATTCACCAGGAAATCAGTCCTGTCGAATTTGTTTTTGGCCAAATCTACAAGGCAGTTGCGGTCGTCAACATTGCTGACGTCACCCCGTAAAATTTCACACTTCCCGCCGAGGTCCTTAATTTGCTTTTGCGTTTGGACTGCATTGGATTCATCCGGCTTGCCTTCAGCGGTAAAATCAAAATGGTTAACCACAAGGTTATAACCGAGTGATGCAAGCTCTACTGCAATCGCTCTTCCAATACCACGACTCGCTCCGGTAACTATTGCCACAGGTCTATCGGTCATTGTTCACTTCCTTACTTTTTGCAAAAAGTTATCTATTTCTTTTGCGGCCGCCATTCCATTAGCAACAGCCGCGACTACTGTCGATGGTCCTCTTAGAAGGTCGCCGCCGGCAAAGACTCCCGGCCTGGAGGTCGCCAGCGAAGATTCTGTTGTTTGAATAAGGCCATTTTCTAATTCCACGCCCGGCAGAATATCGCTAATTTCTTCCGCCGACTTTTGGCCTATCGCTTCTACTACAATATCCATATCAAGGTCATAAGCGCTTGACTCTATCGGCTGCGGCCTGCGCCTGCCAGTCTCATCCGGCTCACCTAATTTCGTTGGGCAAACCTTAATACCCGTTAGTTTGCCATTGTGGGAATTAAATCCAAGCGGCTGAGTCAATATCAAAAAATGCACGCCTTCATTCATTGCCCGGTCGCGCTCTGCACTCCAGGCCGGCATTTCCTTAAATGACCGCCGATATATTATATAAACATCTTTGGCGCCGAGCTGCCTGGCGGCAATCGCCACATCCATAGCAGTATTACCGCCGCCTATTGCCGCCACACACTTGCCGGCAACATTTACTTTACCCGGTTTTCTGGCCGCCTCAAGGAATTCCATAGCATTCCATAAACCATCAATATTCTCATTACTGATGCTGACTGATTTTGGCAGGCCCATACCGATAAAGACGGCGTCAAATCCCTCAGAGATAATGGAATCCAAATTGAAATCGGCATTTAATTCTTTGTCGAGACGCTTTAATAATCTGTCTTCGGGCACATCGGCAAATACCGCCGAAATTTCATTCTTCAAGGAATCACTTTGTCTGTCCGCTGGGACTACCGATTCTATCAGCCCGCCGAATTTGGTGCTTCTATCAAAAATCGTTACGGCGTGTCCTGCTTCGAGCAGTCCAGCGGCACAAGCTAAGCCAGCCGGTCCGGCGCCAATAATAGCTACATTCTTGTCGGTTGCCTTTTCCGGTATACGCAGTCTCGACCATCCATTTTTATTGGCCTGCTCAGCAAGATACCTTTGAATATGAGCAATCGGCAAAGGCCCGTCACCGATAAATTTCTGCAAACAACTGCCTTGGCACTGTTGCTCGACAGGACACAGCCAGGCACAGACCTCAGCAAATACATTCGCTTCTCTTAATACTTCGTAGGCAGGCTTATCTTTTCCATCCAGAAACAGGTTGATAAATTTTGGTATGTTCACACCGGCGGGACACCCCAATCTGCAGGTAGGCTCCTGACACTGCCGACACTCTGATGCAAGCCGTACGAGATTGTCTCTGTCGCTCATTCGCCCGTGCTCAAATATAGGCCCATATACTTCATTGTCCCGCACCACGCAGCCCGTCATTCCGCCGTCGCGCATTATTTGTGTGCACGCACTGCAGGCCACACAAACCTTTTCCGGAAACATCTGTCCCTTTGTGATGATATCCTTGGCAAAATCCGGATATGCAAATCCCATTCGCCCGACACCGACAATAGAAGCCAGGCCGTTTGCCTTGCCTGCCGCAGCAACATTGGGCAAAAGTGTCCTCAGCCAGCTATAGCCCGTGCCGACAACCGCGATGTTACTGAATTCTTTTTGAATTTCTCCAGCCAGATTAATAAGTCTGCTTACTCCTACAAGCGGATGTTCCGGTTCTTCATAGCCGCCCACTATCGTCTCATTGAAGGGCCTTCCCATGTGCGGATTGTAATACGGATTTGCCGCTGTGATGTTAATGAGTTTGACGCCGCGCTGTTGCAAAAGGGCAATCAGCCTCTTCGGCTCTGTCAAGTCCGGCTTAGTGTAATCATCTTTGTCGACACCCCAGCCATAAGGATACGGTATGGCATCGTAAATACCGAGCCTCGTCGTAATAGCCTTGTCTTGGCCAAGTGCTTTGCGAATTTTATCTATAACTTCGAGAAGAAATCTGGTGCGGTTTTCAAATGGACCGCCGTATTTGCCTTCTCTATTATGGCAGGCGAACAGCTCATTAATCAAGTATCCGTGACACGACTTAATATCGACCGCGTCAAATCCAGCTTCAAATGCAATTCGGGCTGCCTCAACGTAAGAGGCCTGAAGTTTGTCGAGGTACTCATCCGTCACAGTGGGCCAGTCATCGGGTATTTTACTTTTTGTATTTGGATTGGGCTCTTGCTGTGGAACCAGGGCATCGCGATAAGGGTCCCGCTGGGGAATCATCGGGCGGCCAACGCCTTCCGGCCTGCTGTATCTGCCCGAGTGTGTCAACTGCGCTACAATCACAGGTTTATGGCCAGCCCCCATACTCTCAACCGCGACCTGCCTTATCATCGCGGTCAAATCGCGGAAGCTGTCTTTATTTTTTTCGTTAAGCCATAACTGTCTCGGATTGGCTCTGGCTTCGCTAACGACTGCTGTCGCCTCGCCCCAAATCAGCCCCGCCCCGCCGGCGGCGAATCTTTGGTATCGCCGCACCGTTAGTTTTCCCGGCCGGCCCGCCGAATCTCCATCACAGCCTTCCATAGGATGGACGGCCAACGAATTTGGTATAACTAATCCACCTGCCTGCACCGCCTCATTTAAGATTGAAATATCTTTTATGGCATCAAGCGGTACTCCGAGCCGGGATGCTAACTGCTTCAAATCTTCAATTCCACTTAGCTGGAACTCCCACATTTTCTTATCTCTTTTTCTTATCGAGTTGTAGTTTTGATTTCAGGAACTTAGCGGTATAACTTTTTCTGTTTTTGATGATTTCTTCGGGCTTACCTGCGGCAACGACCTGGCCGCCGGAATCCCCGCCCTCGGGACCGAGGTCTATTATATAGTCCGCCATTTTGATAACATCAAGATTATGCTCGATTACAACGACGGTATTACCCATGTCGCAAAGTTGCTGCAGCACATTTAAGAGGTTATGAATGTCGGCAAAGTGCAGCCCTGTGGTCGGCTCATCGAGCAGATACAGAGTGTGCCCAGTAGCTGCTTTGCCTAATTCCGAGGAAAGCTTTACCCGCTGTGCCTCCCCGCCGGAAAGTGTCGTTGAGGCCTGGCCTAATTGTATGTAACCAAGACCGACATTGTTGAGAGTCCGCAGAATTCTGACAATCTTCGGAAAATTTGCAAAGAAATCAAGCGATTCTTCAATCCTCATATCGAGCACATCAGCGACATTTTTGCCTTTGTAGGTAACCTGAAGTGTTTCCGGATTGTATCTTTTACCGCGGCACGCCTGACAGGTTACATAAACGTCAGGTAAAAAGTGCATTTCAATCTTTTTCGTTCCCTGTCCTCGGCAGTGTTCACAGCGGCCGCCTTTAACGTTGAAGCTGAACCGGCCCGGCTTATAGCCGCGAATCTTTGCCTCCCGCGTCAGGCTAAACAGTCTTCTTATCTCGTCGAAGACGCCGGTGTATGTCGCCGGGTTGCTCCGCGGGGTCTTTCCAATAGGCGATTGGTTTATCTCTATGACCTTATCAATTTGCGAAGTGCCAAGGAGGTTTTTGTGTTTGCCCGGTTTTTCGCGCGAGTTGTATAGCCGGCGCTTGCAGGCCGGCAGCAGAATCTGGCTCACTAACGTGCTCTTGCCGGAACCGGAAACGCCAGTAACGCAGCTAAATACACCAAGTGGAAATTTTACATCGATATTTTTAAGATTGTTCTCCGCAGCACTTTTTACTTCGATACATTTTCTCAGGTTGTATCTGCGACGTTTCACCGGCAGAGCTATCTTTTTCTTGCCGCTCAGATACTCACCTGTCAGCGAGTTCGTGCAGCCGGTTATTGTCTCGAAACTACCCTGCACAACAACTTCTCCGCCGGCAGCCCCAGCCGCCGGGCCGATATCAATAATATGGTCTGCACTCTTGATAATATCCTCATCGTGCTCAACCACTATAACGGTATTGCCGATCCGGCTGAGCCGCTGTAGTATCCCGAGCAATCGGCCGTTATCGCGCTTGTGCAGACCTATTGTCGGCTCATCGAGCACATAACAGACGCCAACCAGGCCGCTGCCGACCTGTGTGGCCAGGCGAATTCGCTGGGCTTCACCGCCGGAAAGAGTGCTGCTCTTGCGGTCCAGCGTCAAATACTCAAGCCCGACATCAACCATAAACTTCAGCCTCGCCTTTATTTCCTTTAACACCTGCGAGGCAATGATGGCCTTTTCTTTTTCTAATTTCAATTTATTGAAAAACTGCTGCGCCTTTTCGATAGAAAGCTCGGTCAACTGATTTATATTTTTTCGTCCAACGGTTACAGCGGCAGCTTCCGGCCGGAGCCGTGCACCCTTGCAGCTTCGGCAGGGCTGCTCCGAAAGATAGCTGTGCAGTCTGGTCTTGACGTACTCGCTGGTCGTGTTTTCCCATCGCCGGGCAACGTTAGGGATGACCCCTTCAAACCAGAAACCGTATTTTTGCTTATCATCCGGTGTTGAGCCGTACATTAAAATCCTTCTTATTTCTGCCGGTATTCGCTCAAACGGGAGCGATTTGCTGATGCCTACGTTCCTGCAGAACCTTTTAATCAGCCTGTTATAGAAAATATTCATTCTCTTTCCGCCCTTGCGCCAGGCGTCGATGGCACCGTTATCCAGGGAGACGCTCTTGTCGGGGACAAGCAGGTCAGGGTCAAATTCCAGAATTGTCCCCAGGCCGTCGCAGCTTTTGCAGGCACCGTATGGGCTGTTAAAACTAAAGAGCCGGGGCGATAACTCCTCAAGGGATGCCTGCGGGTGTTTTGGGCAGGCGAACTTTTCGCTGTATATGACCTCTTTCCACTTGTTGTCTTTTGGGCTTTTCTTATGCGTATCCGGTTGCTGTGCCAGTACCAAAAGTACTCCGTCAGCTAATTTCAGCGCCGTCTCGACCGAATCAGCCAACCGAACGCGGACCGAATCCTTAATGATTAACCTGTCGACGACCGCCGCAATGTCATGCTTTTTATTTTTGTTCAAAACTGGTATCCGGCCGCTGCCGGACACATCGTAAATAGCCCCATCGACGCGTACACGAACAAATCCTTCACGTTGTATCCCTGAAAAAACGTCTTTGTGCTCGCCTTTTTTGCCGCGAACCAGTGGAGCACAAATCTGGATTTTCGTGCCGTCCGGCCAGGCAAGTATTGAATCTACTATTTGTGACGAGTGCTGGCTTGTAATCTCTTTGCCGCATACCCAGCAGTGTGGCTGACCCACACGTGCAAACAGCAGTCTGAAGTAATCATAAATTTCAGTGGTGGTGGCGACCGTCGAGCGTGGATTGCCGCCGGCGCTTCGCTGCTCAATTGCAATGGTAGGCGGCAGACCAGAAATATCCCCAACCGCCGGCTTTTGCATTTGTTCGAGGAACTGCCGGGCGTAGGTACTGAGCGATTCGACGTATTTTCTCCTGCCCTCAGCGTAAATCGTATCGAAGGCAAGTGAGCTTTTGCCCGAGCCGCTTATGCCGGTGATTACCACCAGTTTATCACGCGGAATGCTCAGGTTGATATTTTTGAGATTATGCTCGGCCGCTCCCGTAATCTTAATAGCTTTTTCTGCTATCTTCGCCATTTTACTTTCTTGCTAATATAAAGTGGTGCTGCTGCGAAAAATCCGATAATAATCTAAACTAATAATTGTAGCAAAATACCACAAGAAGGCGAAATGTTTTTCAATCCGGAAATTTCTGACTTTCCGACTGGGATAGCCTGTATTATAGGTACAATCCCTACCTATCCACCTTATACTAATTTAATACTAATTTTTTATATTTAGTATTTGACGAGCCGATATACTTATATATACTGAAATAACAAAGTTAGTATATAATTAGTAAATGCCTAAGACTTTGATATTAAAGGTGATAACACAATGAGAAAACCAAAATCCCCACCCAAGCTCGAAGCTATATGGCAACAAATAACAACTGAACCGAAACAGGTTACGAGGTTTTTCGATATGATTTCGAGCCCAATGGCGGATAAATACCTCCATTGGGACAAGTTACGATATCACACACCTCCCGAGGGATTCTCCAATGAGCAATGGTGGTTGGCCATAAAAAAGCAGCGACAAAGTCTGTTTAAACAATTACCACTAACGGATAAACACCAAAAGCCATTTCAGTATCTAACAAATGATTTTATTACCGAAGCGTTGCACCAAATTGACCGGTCTGTAACTACATTTAATCGGATGCCTGAGCAGATCAAGAATACAGAAACAAAGAACCGCTACTATGTGAACTCTTTGATCCAGGAGGCATTCACATCCAGTCAGCTCGAAGGTGCAACGACAACTCGCTTAGTCGCAAAGGAAATGATCCGGACAGGACGTCTGCCTTGTGATAAGAGTGAGCAGATGATACTTAATAATTTTGCTGCTATGAAACGTATAAACAGGCTCAAAGACGAGTCTTTGTCCAGAGAATTAGTCTTTGAGATTCATCGACTTGTTACAGAAAAAACATTAGATGACTCATCGGCGGCGGGAAGATTCCACACAGCCAATGAAAAGATACATGTCATCGATATATATAATGAAGTCTTCCACGCTCCGCCGCCTGCAGACCAGCTTGAGGAAAGAATGACCGCTATGTGTGATTTTGCCAATGGCAAAACACCCAAGTACTTTATCCATCCGGTTATAAAAGCCATCATTTTACATTTCTGGCTCGCCTACGACCATCCCTTTGTAGATGGCAACGGCAGAACAGCCAGGGCTTTATTTTACTGGTTGATGCTCCGATACAGATATTGGCTCTTCGAGTTCGTATCCGTCTCACAGATTATTGTCAAGGCGCCGGCTAAATATGCTCGCGCCTTTCTTCACACAGAAACGGACGACAACGACTTAACTTATTTTATTATCTATCATCTCGATATCATCCGGCAAGCGGTCAAGGCGCTTTACGAATATATCGAACGAAAAACCAAGAGACTCCAAGCGATTGAAAACCAACTACGAGGCATAATCGTACTCAATCATCGCCAACGCGCGCTCATTAGTCATGCTCTACGTCACCCACACCAGCGGTATACAATCAGAGCGCACCAGATAAGCCACAACGTTGCTTATCAAACAGCTCGAACTGATTTGCTTGACTTGGAAAACCGTGGCCTGCTCAAAAGTCAGAAGATAGGCAAAACATGGCATTTCACACCGGCGAGTGACCTTGAAGAAAGATTGGCTAAATTATCCTAAAAGATGTTATGCAGGCAAGGGACTTACATAGCTGGAATTTGTCTTACTCACAGGCGCGAGACTGCCAGAAGAGTCTCGCTTCCAAGGTACAGTTTACGCCCATGAAAAAACAACCAAAACTAATCGCCGGTATCGACTGCGCCTTCAGCAAAGATGGTCAGAAAATCATTGCCGCCGTTATAGTGCTGAAGCTGCCGGACTTTGTTCCCGTCGAAACAGCAAATGCTTTACGAAGAGTGACCTTTCCCTACATACCCGGCCTGCTTTCTTTTCGCGAGGCCCCTGCCTGCATCGCCGCTGTTAAACGACTCAAAAGTAAGCCGGATTTGTTTATCATTGACGGCCAGGGCGTCGCCCATCCCCGCCGACTCGGCCTGGCGACACATCTGGGCCTGTTTTTTGATAAGCCGACCATCGGATGCGCAAAAAGCAGACTCACCGGCAACTTTGAAGAACCATCACTTGAAAAAGGTGCGTACAGTCCACTGAAAGACAAACAGGAGGTTATCGGTGCAGTAGTTAGAACTCGCACTAATGTGAAGCCGCTTTTTGTTTCGGTGGGCAACAAGTGTCTGCTGAAAGATGCGATTCAAATCACCCTCGGCTGCACAACAAAATATCGACTGCCTGAGCCTACCCGCCTCGCCCATCAACTGGTCAGCAAGCTAAGATTAAAAGCTTAACCAACGCACAATCCTACTTGCCCGAAATAAGCTTAGCCGATTTTATTACGACCGGCTCAACGGGAACATCGCCCATACCCATTTGAGTTGTAGTCTTGACAGCCGCGATTTTATCTGCCGTCTCCATACCTTCGATAACTTTGCCAAGTACCGCGTACCCGGGGTCGAGATTCTCAACATAATTTAGAGGGTCATTGTTTAGACCTTAAAGTGCATGAGCCTGGGTATGGTGAAACACCAGAGGATCGCAGGCGGGAAATTGCAGAGCGAAACGTGGGTTAATCCTTAATGATTTCGGTTTCAGGAGGTGAAAAGCGTGAGATATTACTATAACAGCAAAGCTACGGCAGATGAATCTTGCAGGCTAAAAATGTCTTACTTGAGAAAACGTGGCATGTTAACGGAAGAGGAAGTCTTTGAAACGATAACTTGGACAAGTAATAGGACAGACAAGAAAACCATCATAGGTTTAGCGGTTGACATAACAGACGACCCGTATGTTAGGTTTGTGTACACCGTTATAGACAGAGAGGGTAATAAGACTGATTATGATTACCAGGTATCACTATTGACCACCCCGTGTAATTTTGGCGGATCAAGATACTGGTTTGCTTGTCCACACTGTGGCAGTCGTGTAGGGGTCTTATATCTCGTTCCAGGTGATGTTCGTTTTAGGTGTCGGCACTGTAACAATTTAACATATCGCAGTCGGAATCGTTGCAACAGAGCAAGGTAATTATTGGGTTTTGAGTTTTCTTTGATAATCCATATATACCTTGAGCTATCCAAACGGATATGACCTTAGTTTTAGGACTACTAACAAATTCAGGTGGAGCAGATTATGGCCTGGTAGCCAAAGCAAGGGAAATTAACTGAGTGAAGCTGTGGCATACTTCCTATTTGTTATGAGGTTATCTTCTGTGGAGAATAGAGTTCTTCTGCCAATTTTGTATGGTAAAAGACACACAGCCAATCCTCGTGCGTTTTTCTCCAGACATTTAGTAGCCGAATGCTTTACTACCTGCTACAGGTTTTGATCGGCACTTTCTGCATATTTCTGTACACCACGGCTTGGTATTAGTTACAATTGAGGGATGTTGATCAGTTCCTTTCGCAGTTTGCGGTAAGCCCTGACCAGAAGCGATTCTATTGAGGATTGTGACCACCCTGTCCTGTTGGAAATCTCCGCATGGCTGAGCCCTTCGAGCTTGTGAAGGATCACAGCTATTCGCTGGCGTTGGCTGAGTTTCTGGATAGCCTTGTGGACAACGCCTATGATCTCTGCTCTTTCATTGTCGTTCAACGAATTTTTGGTTCCGGCCCGTAGATATTCATATGTCTGAGCCAGGCTATCCGACCGCTGGATCCGTCGTTTCTCATCTATACACAGGTTGACCACAATTTTATACAGCCAGGTAGTAAATTCTGCCTCAGGTTTATATTTTCCCGCGGCCATATATACACGAAGAAATGCCTCCTGACTTATATCCTCAGCACGGTTCCATTGTCCCAGTATCCGGTACGCCAATGCCACTGTCCGGTCTTTATGTCGCAGGTACAATTTGCCCAGTTCGGATGTATTGCCCCGGGCAATGGCCCTCATCAGTTTTATGTCATCCGATGATTTTCTTTCCAGCTTATCAATCGCCATAGATTTTTCCAATCAAACCATTTTGTTATGGATTGATCTTCTCCATCCAATGGCTTATTAAGATTGCGAGGTCATTGATGTTGACGGCTCCGAGCTTGTCAATATCTTCACCGCCACAGAAATTATTAGTCAAATCACAATCCTGGCTCATCCAGGCGGCTGCTAATGCGGCATAATCCGACAGGTCCACATCACAGTCGTGATCATAGTCGCCTGCAAGTGTTGTCGAGAAAACCCACACAGGACTCATCTGTTGAGTACAGTTGGATTTTGCGACGACCTGCCAGAAGTAGTTTGTCCCGCAATCCAGCACTTCCGCCTGGCACCAGGTCTGTGGGCCGTCGGAACAAATGAGCTGCATATTATCCGGGCTTGTCCCAAGGTATACATCGAAAACAGGAATCAAATCACTGAATTCGGTGATACGCGTGGCTCTTTCCCAACCCGGACAACCTGCATCCGGGCACTGAGCCGAACGGTCACAATCACCATCTGAAACAAAGTCCGGATTACCGGCAAAAAGCAATCCTTCCACTTCATAGTTATCTATATTGATTACTGGAGAACCCGAATTGCCGATGAATGTATCCAGATTCGCCTGGAAACTTCCGGGCAAAAGATTCTCCTGAATCCACGCATTGTCTGCGTATTTGCGTGGAAGTCCGAGCGTGTGTCCGATTATAGCCAGATCCTGATTATCGGGTATTTTTCCAATACGACGTGTGACCAGGGGGGCGTGGTTCAAAACTTCTCTATCCAGGCGAATCAGTGCCCAATCTGAATCCGCTGTTTGCAGTCTGGCAATCACTTCATTACAGAAATATACATCCGATTCATCAAAGGTCAGCACCGGAGTTGATGAATTGATCATGGCAAAGCCAAACACAAACGCCTTGTCCAAACAAACACTTTGATCACTGATACAGTGACCCGTTGTGGCAATCATATCCGGGGCAACAAGAAAGCCCGTACATATAGCAACGGAAGGCTGATTTATAAAAGGTTCGTCCGGACAGAGTGGCCGTCCATATCGAGACAGATAAGTCTCTGCCAGTGTTGTAGAGGGAATTGAATAAGTACCGTCGTTGTTGTCTGTCAGATCATCGATTGAGATTAACGCTACCGTGGAATCTCCGATTGCTTTTAACTGAGAATCCAGGACCTGGTATTCATCCAGACGATCATCCGTTCCGTAAATTCCTTTTATTATAAGCGAACCTTGAGAACTATTCTGCAGAATGGCGGCTCCATTGTTCCAGGCCAGGACTGGGTCTCGTTCAATGTCAAAAGATAAATTATCCGGATAAGGATTCGTTGGTTCAGAGACAAACATACAGTCAGTACTGACAACAATAGTATAAGAACCGATGGCGCCTCGATAGCCGGCGACTCGGATTAGATAAGTTATGCCTGTTTCAAGATAGATACTGAGTTGAGACTGCAATTGGCAAAAATCATCATTACAGGCCAGTTCCGTTCCACCGCAAGTATCGTAAACAGATAGGGTTGTGTCAAATTGACTGTCACACAGGTCGATTTCATAGCTTCCACTTTCCAGAGGGGTGTAACTGAACCATACATCCATAGTATCATCGTCGCTGCATGTACTGACAGAACTGCCGGTAGCGCTTACGGTTGAGCCTGTATACGGCACATCCAGTTGTAAAGGGATCGAATTTGGGCAATCATCGTTGATTGGCGGAGGTGAGCTTTCTGTGATGGTTAATGAGTAATTGCCCATGTCACCATCATAGCCGGCGACGCGGATCAAGTAGGTCTGTCCCGAGGTCAATGAAAGTACTAATTCAGACTGTTCCTCGCAACTGTCGTCGTTACAGGCAAGTTCCATACCCATGCAGGCGTCATAGAGAGACAGCGTTGTATCGAAATCACTGCCGCAGAGACTAATCAAATAGTCTTTGGTTTGGGCGGGCGTAAAACTGTGCCAAACATCATAAAAGTCAAAATAATAGCCGCAACCGCTGCCGGTATCTCCTAAAGCTCCTATATTGTTTCCATCATAGGTAACGCCTTCAAAAACTTCGATAGCATTATTGCAATCATCGTTCGGCGGTTGAATAAAACGTTCGGAGACAAAAATGACATAATCGCCGGTTTTTCCACTCATTCCTGCAATACGAATCAGATAAGTCTGTCCGGCTGTAAGATAGACAACCACTTCGGATTGTGTGTCACACATATTGTCATTACAGGCCAGCTCGACGCCATTACAACTATCATATACAGCTAAGGTCGTATTGAAACTGCTACCGCAAAGACTGACCGTGTGGTATCCGGTTTGTAAAGGAACAAAATAATGCCATACATCCAGCCTATCGTTTCCTGAACAACCGCTTGTGCCTGTCCCTTTTGCTCCGATCGTGGTTCCGTAATATGGGGTGTCCAGGAGGAGTTCTGTCGCATCAGCACATTTGTCGTTCAGCGGCTCTTGCAGATAGCGGGTGATATTTAATAGATAGTCTCCGGTATCTCCGTCATAGCCTGCGATTCGTATATAATAGATCTGCCCGCCGGTCAGAATTAAGTTCAGCTTGGATTGCGAACCGCAGGAATCATCATTACAGCCAATCTCCACCCACTGATCATCAAACACTGAAAGTGTCGTATCAAATAAACTGTTGCAGAGGCTGACCGAATATTCGGTTGTTACAGGTGGGACAAATAAATGCCAGACATCATAGAAATCGTAACCCTGCGCGCAACTGCAGGCGGTGTCTCCCGTAGCTCCTGACGTATCGCCTTGATAAGGAACATTTTCAAATACTTCGATAGCGGCGGCAAGCTCATCGTTTGCCGGGGGGGCGGGCCGTTTTGTCGCTTCCAGGATATATACCCCGGTTGCACCATTGTATCCGGCAACACGAATCAAATAAGTCTGCCCCGCGGTCAGGCCCACCACGACTTCGGAATAAATACTGCATATATCATCGTTACAGACCAGTTCATTTCCGCCGCATCCGTCATAAACAGATAAGGTTGTGTCAAACGAACTTCCACACAGGCTGATGGTGTAGTTGCCATTTTGTGAGGGTGTAAAACTGTGCCAGACATCTTTTGTATCATTAGCGGAACAACTGCTGGTTGAGACACCTGTTGCCCCACTACTATCTCCGGCATAAGGGATTGACTCATAAAGAAGTACTGCATCATGACACAGGTCACCTGGAGGTACGGCATAAACCTGAGACAATAATAAGATTAAAAAAACAATTCCTGAGGTGATAAAGGTTTTTTTACGCGAGTTTCTCATTTCTCTACTCCAAATTCTCTAATTTTTCGGGTTTGTTATGAACTTTAATCACAGTCGGCCCTTTTTGAGGGTAATAAACTTCCCATGAATGGTGCGTGAGATATGGATTTGTTACAAAAAATATTCTTTTCGAATTATTTTTTTTCTTTAGTCAACAAAAACTTCTTCGAAATCAATGAATTTTCATAAAAAACAGCCTGATTACGCAGGGAATACCGGTTCATGTTCGTTAGATTTATAGAGCACAGGATGGTTTAGAGTTGTTTTTTGAATCGGGCCCAGAAAAATCAGTAGTTTGTATTAGAAAAGGAAAGGAGTAACAATGAAATCCAGAAGTATTGTAATTGTTTTTATGATTGTCGGTATCATGACAGCTTTGGCGCAGGCCGATGATAAGCAGAGAGACAGAATCAGAGAACAAAAAAAGATCTACAAACAACTACGGGATCAGCTACGGGATCAGAAGCGGGACCAATTGCGTGAACAAAAACGAGACGGCTCTTGCCAGGAAGAAGGTGTCCTTAAGGCGAATAGTGATGTTGAGCCGGATCAGGACCGAACGCGAACCCGTGAGAGGAAAAAAATTCGTGAACATATTTGTGATCAAACCTGCGAACAGCCCTGCAACCAGGTACGGAACCAGAAGCGAAACCAACTGCGTGAACAGAAACAGAATGACTCTTCTCAGGAAGAAAATGAAGCATTCTTAGAGTGGTTAAAGAGCATTCTCGGCGATGAAGAGCCAGAGCCGGATCAGGACCGAACGCGAACCCGTGAGAGGAAAAAAATTCGTGAACATATTTGTGATCAAACCTGCGAGCAGCCCTGTGATCAGGTTCGGGATCAGAAGCGAGACCAACTGCGTGAAAAGAAACAGGATGGCTCCTGTCAGGAAGAAGGTGTCCTGAAAGCCAACAGTGATGTTGAGCCGGATAAGGACCAAACTCGGATCCGCGAACGAAAAAAGATTCGTGAACATATCTGTGATCAAACCTGCGAGCAGCCCTGTGATCAGGTTCGGGATCAGAAGCGAGACCAACTGCGTGAAAAGAAACAGGATGGCTCTTGTCAGGAAGAAGGTGTCCTGAAAGCCAACAGTGATGTTGAGCCGGATAAGGACCAAACTCGGACCCGCGAACGAAAAAAGATTCGTGAACATATCTGTGATCAATCCTGCGAGCAGCCCTGTGGCCAGGTTCGGGATCGGAAGCGGGACCAACTGCGTGAAAAGAAACAGGATGGTTCCTGTCAGGAAGAAAATGTCCTGAAAGCCAACGATGATGTTGACCCCGATCAAAACCAAACTCGAATCCGTGAGCAGAAAAAGACCCAGGACCAGCTACGAGACCAACTACGGGACCAGAAACGGGACCAACTGCGTGAACAGAAACGGGATGGTTCCTGTCAGGAAGAAGATATCCTGAAAGCCAACGATGATGTTGACCCCGATCAAAACCAAACTCGAATCCGTGAGCAGAAAAAACAGCAGGATCAACTCAGAAAACGTAATCTGATATGGAGAAGAATAAAAAGTTATTTTCGGTGGAAAGTCCCCAGTGGTGCATAAGTATATGGGAAGAATGCATATACCATAGAGTGACATTTTAAGAAAGCCTCTCCTGTGCAAATAGTGGAGGCTTTCTTTTTCAAAAACAATTCCATAAAAAGCTTGAATGTTTGTCGAAATATTGTATAATTACTGATAAAGAACCTCTTTTAGGGAATCTTAAAAAAGTAGCAAAATTTATTGTAACAAATCCGTGCTCTTAGGCGCCTTATATGGGTGTTTTTCAGTGATCGAACCTCATGAGTATAATGAACTTGTTGAGCAATCGCTTCAGGGAAACAAAGATGCGCTGCCCAAATTGGTGGAAACTATCTACGAATCGCTTCGAAGTTATGTATTTCGCATCACGTTATCGGAAGATTTGACAGGTGATATTGTTCAGGAGACAATTTTAGAAATGTATAAAATATTTGGACAATTAAGAAGAAGTGATCATTTCTGGCCCTGGCTGTGTAAGATTGCATTGAACAAAGTCCGTTCGAATTCAAGAATTCAGACTCGCCGAAAACAGCTCCTGCAAAAACACGCTGAAGAATTGTCGAGGAAACCTCTGAACCTTGAAGGTCTGGCAAATGTGATCAATGGCGAAATCAAACAAGCCATCTTTTACGCTATGTCAAAATTAACAGATCGGCAAAAGGCTGTGCTTTCATTGAGATGCTATGATGATATGCCTTACTCCCAGATTGCCGATGTTATTGGAGTTTCGGAGCTGAGCAGCCGACTCCTTTTTTACAGGGCTAAGAAAAGACTTCAAAAGCAGCTTTCAACCGCCGGATTCGGCAGGAAAGGCCTTCTGGCAGCATTAACCATCTTTGGAAAAATAACAGCTCCAAATGAAGTTGCGGCCGCTCAGATATGTGTTACTTCAACGAAACTTGGTGTGGGTGCAATTGCAACAACAGTTGCCGTTGCGACAACGAAAACCGCCCTTACTTTATCTGCCGGAGGTGTAATCACGCTGGGGCTTATTACAAGTACTTCTTTAAACCAATCCAACGATACCTTACAACCCCCATATCAGCAAACACACGCCTTTGTACAGGATAATTCCATTACATCGGAGGATACAGATATCGAAGGATACTACTATTATCCCAGAGGCAGTGACGGTCCCGTCATGATGCGGCTGTCGATATCCACAGCAAAGACCTCTTACAAGGCGCTTCAAAATGATAAAGGCAATTACTTCCTTGAAAACATGGGTCAAAAGGTGACGGTCAATAATCACCACTATTGGAACCCGGATCTGTCCGTCATGCTCCTTCCCACAGACAGCACGGAACTTTCAGTATTTCTTGGTAACTATGAACATCGGCAGTCAAATTCCCGTACGAACTTTTCGGCCGCGCGTGATTTGTTGATCGCTGCTTCAAAACATAAAGGAACAAACAACATTACCTTTTCTGTGCAGCACTATGATGCGTTAATGGAAGAAAGGTTCCAGTATAACTGGCCTGCGGAATCAACGGTTATTGATAAGCGCGACAGTATCCACCAACAGGGCTGGTGTTATTTTATTATGGAAGGAACTTTTAAAGGCCGTGAAATCAGCGGCCTGGGGCAAATTCCCTTTAAATATCCCACAAGTCAAACAACGCCGGCATGGTTTGCCTTAAAGATCGATGGTATTACTAAGCTTTTTGACAGCGGCAAGAGCGCGGTCATGAAAGAAACAAATGACTCCATGACTTTGTATCCAGCCCAAACATTCCTAACAGGCCTGAACAAACCCTGGATGGGGCTACATTGTATTGATACGGTTCGCCGCGATGCTGCCTTGAACAAAATTACATTCAAAACGCAGAAACTCTCTGACAAGGCTCTATGTAAAGTATCTCTTCTTCATCCGAAGGGGACGATTGAATATACAATTGATCTGTACAAAGATCTCATAGAGAAAATCTCGTTCCTGGACGAGAGGGGAAGTGCTTGTGGCGAAATAATATTTGAATATACAGAGGCAGCCCCTTCAGGCAATGAACTATTCAAAAAGCCGGTTCTTAAACAATATTCCGGCACTATTAAAAGAGAGCGGATTCACTGGCTTGCAGAACTGGTTTCGGGGAAGCTGTAAAAAGACAGATGAGACATTCAAGTGTAGATAGGTTGGAGGGTGCATATGCATATATGCTACTGCTCGTAGTAGTATCTCTATCGGTCTGTCCCTGCGTGCTGGCATACCATCAATGCGATTTTACTGAAGATGGGATTGTTAACCTGTTTGACTTTGCAGTGTTGTCAAATTCCTGGACTCAAACACTTCCCTGGGGGCCTCATGGCTTGCCGTCGCAAATGATCTCTCATTGGCGGCTGGATGGAGATGCCACGGACAGCCAGTCTTCTTATGACGGTGTAGTCTATGGAAACCCAGTCTGGATTACGAAGCCGGAGGCAAGAATCGGAACCGGAGCCATCTATATGGATGGAGAGGACTATATTGCGATAGATGCAACGAACTATCCGGCGTTTACGGACTCTTTTACCCTTGATGCCTGGATTCAGACCGCCGGTAATAATCAGAACCAAATTATCATTTCCAAAGGTCAAAGCAGTTGGCAGTTAGGAATCGAGGGTCAAAGTAACAAGGCATTCTTTTTCTGCAACGGACTTTCGGGCACTTCTTACCTTCCCGGTTCAACCAGCCTTGTTGATGGCACCTGGTATCATGTGGCGGGTGTATACGATCAGCTTGAGCAAAAGGTGTATATTTATCTGGATGGTTCTCTTGATGGAGAAGCTAATTCTTCCGGTACGATTAATCCAAACACGTATGATATCTGGATAGGTGGTGATCCGGAACAGCCGGAGTTGGGTTACTGGTGGGAGGGATATATTGACAATGTCCGCCTTTATAACTATGCATTGTCAGTGGGTGAAATTTTCTATCGCGAGAGGTATCATGTTGATACTGAAACAGGAAATGATAACAACGACGGGCTGAAACGGCAGACGGCTTTTGAGACGATTCAGCATGCAATTGAAGTAGCAGACAATGGTGACATGATTCTCGTCTGGCCGGGAGTCTACAATGGGCCAATCAATTTTCAAGAAAAGGCTATAACGATAAAAAGTGCCGCTGACGCTGCGATAATCCAATCACCGGGAAATTATGCGGTATTGTTTTATTTCGGTGAACAGGCAGATTCCATACTTGAAAACTTTATAATCAAAGACAGTGAAGTGGGCATCTCTATTTCAGGCAGCAGTCCCACCCTGAACAATCTAACTATCGTGGATAATGATTATGGAATTGACGTATGGGGATATTCATTTCCTCAAATCGAGAGCTGTATACTTTGGGATAATATATACAGCGATATTTTCACGGAAGCTTTTCCTCCCAACGTAACATATTCCTGTATCGAGAGGGCTGTTGATGGTGAAGGAAACATAAGCGTTGACCCTCTTTTTGCAGATCCGAATAATGGGGATTACCATTTACAGTCTCAACTTGGCAGATATCTGCCGGATCAGAGTAATGCCCCGAAGCCAAAGCCCGAAAATTGGGTTGTAGATGAATATCATAGCTCCTGCATTGATGCTGGGCCGGCAGATGTCAATCCGATGCATGAATCTATGCCCAATGGAGGCAGGGTGAATATTGGTGCATATGGAGGTACTCCCTTTGCAAGTAAGAGTCCATGGCCTTTAAAGGCAGATGTGAATCTCAATGGACAGGTGTTCGTGGAGGATTTGCACATGCTAATTAAGAGCTGGATGTTTACGGAACCTTAACAATTAGAGGAAATAAGATCAAGTAAAGAAAACAGAGATACCGTGAGATTGAGATTTGTTCGAAATCATAAAACAGCTTTTACGCTGGTTGAGTTGCTGGTGGTGTTGTCCATCTGCAGCCTGCTGCTGGGGATCCTTTTGCCTGCACTTTCGAAAGCCAGAAGGTCTGTCCACTCAATGCTGTCGAAAAATAACCAGAGACTGATCGTAATTGGTGTATTGTGCTACTCATCAGATAATGACGGTCAATTCCCTGATTCGGTAGCTAAATTGGGGCCAGTAACCCACTGGAGCTGGCAGGAACCGACGGTCCTTGCCGGTTTTCGAAAACAAACTCCAACGACATATCGCTCCGTAAGTGAGTACTTGAAAGATTATATTGAATCCTCCTCTACTATGTTTTGCCCGTCTTCTCCGTCGAAATACCAGTATGCTCAGGAGGCTTGGGAAGCAGGTGACACATGGGACAATCCAATTACCAGTACTGCCGCGGAAGACCCTTTGTTCGGCACCTATTGTCTATACTGGAATTATGTCGGCTATCTGGAAGAAACCGGACGTCCTTTTGTGGGACCTCAATCTACAAGTCAACCGAGTTACGAAAGTAAATTGTTGATTAGTGATTATTTCGGCTACGGCCACTGGCGAAATGAGTTGGCGTATGGTAACCGGAAGGCTTATGGTAGTTGCGAAAAGTTTAACAGCGCATCTGTTACCCCTGGAACATCTGTTTCCTGTGATTTCTGGTCACAACACAACCGTGCCGGAGATCTGCCCCTGAATTCGATCGTCATAAATCTTAGTGCCGGTTTTATCGACGGTCGCGTTGAAACATACACACCTGCGGATGTTAAGAGTATGAAAATTTCTATCAAGCCCGATGGGACCCTGCCTTATCCCGACCACGTAAGTCCCGGTGGAACTTTTTATATCCCGCGAAACAGCAGGTAACTGAATGCTGTTATGCTGTCCTACGTACCTATGAAAAGTGAAAAATGATGATTGTTGTTGATTTTTGAGCGAACAAACTGCTTTTCTGCAAATAAGCGTTGGTTTGATATGGCAAGTCTCGAGCTGTGTACGTCGGCAGCAGAAATGAGATAAAAAATATAATTTTGCTAAGAGGGCACCAGCTCCTTTGGCAACTATTCTACCGCTAATTTCATTTTTTACAACGGTCGTTTGGGACCTCAATTTAGCTTAGTGTTCAAGTATCTTTTCACATATGTCAAAATAGACATCAACAAGGCTTATAGGAGAGTTTTTGATTGATTTATCAATATTACAATCAATCGGCGCCTACAACCAAGTTACAACCATGGAGGCCATTATCTGCAATTTTTATAAAAATGATCATTTTATAAGTTCTTTTATGTCAGTGGTTTATTAAAAACACAAAAATGGGTAAACATTTTCAAGGTCCGTGTACAACCAAAGCAACGCTATTTCTTTCGGGTAAGGATAAACTTAACCAGCACACCACCTCACGGAGCGCCTGACCTTGTGGGTATTCCTTCTTCGTTGAGCTTTCGTGCTATTACCTGGTCTGCCCTGTGAATTCCGGGGGAATCCTCTCTTCTAACTCTATTCCCTGCTTTTGTATGTCCTCGAGCTTCCAAAGGTCAACATCACTTTCTTTGGAAAGCTCGTATAATAGTAAAGTCGCAAAAGCTTCACCTTGCTCTAATTCGACCGTTGCTGGCGACAAATTGATCATCGCAACTGCTAGTTTTCCATACCACGTGGGATCGATCTTTACCATGCTTTGGAAAACACCCCTCTTCACCATATTAAATCGCGGCCAGACCGTGGCCGAATATGCGTGGGGTATAGCTACTTTTTCCGCAGTAATTACTACCACCGTCTCACCCGGTTTCAACGGATAGGGCATTTCCTCTTTAAGAGCAATCAGTCCCGTCTTCGGTTTCTGTATTGAAAATATTTGATCGCCAAGTGATAGGTCATAAGAAAATGGAGTCACATTAAGTTCATTATAGTTCGTTATAACGAATCTCTTTTTCCATCCGGGCTTATCCGCCTCATTTCCATTTGTCTGCTTCCATGTTCTTTCTGATATTCCTTTCCAATCCCTCGCTTCAAAAAACTTCAAATAACCTTCAACTTCTTCTTTGCAAATAATGCGTGTTCGTATGTCACTACCACTAAGCATCCCGCCAGAAGTCTTTTGAAGAAATTCTATTTGTTTTTATAGTTCTTCGAGTCTTTCTTCTGTCGTTTTCTGACCTTTATCGTTTCCCATGGCGCTATTCTCTCCCTTTCTCCAAAATGCCGCCTTCTGCAAAAAGTGCCAGCTGCTTTTGAGGCAATCTCAGAATTTTTATATTCCTCTTCTTTCTCGGTGGGTCGAGCTTGATATAGCTCCTCTTCTCCGACTGCTGCAGGATTTGGTTGACACCGTTAGTACTCTTTTGAACCAACAGTTCCGTTAGTTCCCGGCGGGTTGGAGCTTGACCATGTTCCTTTATATAACGGTCTATCAGAAGAAGCCCTCGCTCCTGCAATCCGGTCAACTCGTCCATTCCGCCTCTCCATACCAAAAACCTCCAATTTTGTTCATATGTTTGTTTTTGAGCATATGACCAAAATAAAAGATATGTCTATTTCTTATTGTTTGTCAAACTTATTCTAAAAAAATTTGAAAAATTACAATTTTGGCCTTTGAAATCTACAAATTCAGCAAAATCTGTGGAATTCCGCCATAGATGCTTTCACTATGTCTGCATCCCAAGGTATCACAAAAGAAGGGAAAAGGCAAGAAAAATCCCCCCAGCACACAGGCTGTGTCGCAATTAAGGAGTCGAAGTTGGTTGTGTATTTGGGCCGATATGTTATAATAGGGGCTACCAAATGAAAGGGATTTTGTTATGGCATATCGACACGGAGATCGAAGACAAAGCATACTTTTTCCGCAGA